>JAFRSR010000078.1 GCA_017427485.1 Kiritimatiellia bacterium | reverse complement strand
GGTGACGTACGCGCGGAGCCTCGTGGCGCTCGTGCTGGGGCTGTTCAGCGCCCGATGGGTGCTGGCGGCGCTTGGCCACGTCGATTTCGGCCTCTACGCCGTGGTGGGGTCGCTGATGGCGTTCGTGAGTTTCTTCGGCGGTGTACTGGGCGTGAGCGTGGCGCGCCACTACGCCTTTTCCGTTGGCGGGGGAGACAGGGCGGACCTCGCGGCATGGTGCGCCGCCGCCTGCCGCATCCACATGGTGCTGGCGCTGGTCCTCACTCTCATCGCCTGGCCGCTCGGCGAGTGGTGCGTGCATCACATGCTGGTGGTGCCGCCTGCTCGGCTCGGGGCGTGTCTGTGGACGTTTCACCTCTCGCTCGTGACGCTGTTCGTGACGGTGGCCGCCGTACCGTTTAACGCCCTGTACGTGGCGTACCAGCGCTTCGGGAAGTTGGCGATCTTCGGTCTGGCACAGACGACCGTGATGTTCTGCGGCGCCTGGTGGCTGCGCAGTGCGTCAGGTGATCGTCTGATCGCCTACGCGGGATACATGACCCTCGCGTTCTCCGGCGTGGGGGTGGCGCAGATCGTGGGCGCGCTGGTGGAATTCCCCGTTTGCCGGCGTCCGTTCGCCGCGGTGGACGGACAGCGGGTGCGGTCGCTCCTCTCCTTTGCGGGCTGGACGGTGCTCGGCACCGGCGGCTGGATCGTGGGGGCGCATGGCGGCGCCTTCGTGACCAACCGCTTCTTCGGCGCGGCGGCCAATGCCGCGTACGGCGTGTCTCAGCAGGTACAGTTCCACACGGAAGCCCTCGCGAACGCGCTCGTGGGGGCGTTCGAACCGGCCGTGACGGCCCATGAGGGGGCGGGCGAGCGGACGCTAACGGTTCGTCTCGCGTGTCGGGCGGGGCTTTTCGGCGCCTTGCTGCTCGCGTTGTTCGCGTTGCCGCTTGCCTTGGAGCTTTCGACCGTGCTTGCGCTGTGGCTGGAGAAGCCGCCGGCGGGGGCGGTGCTCGTGTGTACGATCATGCTGGGCGCGGCCATGCTGAACAAACTGACGATGGGACAGCAGCTGGCGCTGAACGCCTGTGGAAAGATCGCCGGCTGGCAGGTGTGTGTCGGCGCGGGGCAGGCGAGCGCGTTGCCGCTGGCGGCGGCAATCGCCTGGTACGGCGGCAACGTGGGGAGCGCGGCATCGGCCTACGCGGTGGCAATGGTGATTTGTACTGTGGCAAACGTCTGGTTCGGAAGTCGTCAGGCAGATTTGGGAGCAGGTACTTGGTTGCGTGCGGTTGTGGTGCCGTTTACGGTCGTGACGGGACTCGCGGCGCTTGCGGGACTGGTGCCTCGCCTCTCCATGGATCCGGGTTTCCTCCGCGTGTGCGCAACGTCAGCAGCGACGTCGCTCGTGTTTACGGGCGCGGCGGGGGTGTGGTGGCGGCATCGCCGTTTCCGGTGACAAGCCCGCGTATTTCCGGCTCAAGCACGATGCCGAAGCGGTTGCGTACGCGCGCGGCCATGAGGCGCGCGAGCGCGAGGATGTCTGACGAGGTGCAGCCGTCGCCTGCCACGATTACGTTCGCGTGTTCCTGCCAGACATACGCTCCGCCCACGCGCAGGGACTTGCAACCGGTCTCTTCAAGTAACTTGCCGGCCGGAGCTTCTGGCGGATTCTTGAATACGCTGCCGCATGTGCGCGGCGGGAATATCTTGCGACGTGCGAGGAAATCAGCAGGACGCGCCGTCACGTCGCCTGCGGGGGAAGGCTTGAGCATCACGTCGGTGATGAGACCGGAAATGCCGGAATGCCGGTAGGCGAAACCACAATCGGCGGCACGAAGGATTCGTTCCGTCCCGTCATCGAGCTGAACCGTAACCGAGGCAACGTGATTGCCGAAGGAATCGCCAAACGCTCCGGCATTCATTTTGGTCCAACCTCCGACTGTGCCAGGGATGCCGGCCATGAAGGCGAGTTCAGGATGGTCGGCAAGGAGTGTTGCGCCAGGTCGTGCGGCGGAACTGTTCGACGGCGCCTGCAACAAGGTGATGTCTGTTGCACAGTCGCTGAACCACGTGTTTGATCCCATGCCCACAATTACTTTTGTGCCTCCGCCGCAGGTCTGTCCTCCGGTCCGGAAAAACGAATGAGGCGCGAGTGGCGTCCAGGTACGTGCCGGGAACGAGCCCTCCGCCATCTCTTCTTTGACGCGCGGGACGAGGTTGACGATGTCGCCTGCGCCGAGGAGCATGAGGAGGTCGCCAGGTCGGGCCGTGAGGAAGAGATGGTGCCAGCCCTCGTCGAGCGACCGCGCGAGGAGTATCTGCGGGGCCTGTCCCCGAACCTTTGGGGCCTGTCCCCTGAACGCGGCGTAGAGGTCGGCGATGTCGCCGCCCAAGAGAGGTTCTTCAAAGGCTGGGTAGACGGGGGCAAGCACCACTTCGTCCGCCGCCGCGAACGCGGACGGGAACTCGTCGCGCAGGGCCTTCGTGCGCGAGTAGCGGTGGGGCTGGAACAGGACGCGCAGACGGGCAGGGCGGAGGGCGCGAGCCATGTCGATCGCGCATTTCAGCTCGGCCGGATGGTGGGCGTAGTCGGTGTACACGCGCACGCCGGCCGACTCCGCGACTTGTTCGAAGCGTCGGTCGGGAAGGGCGGCGACGGCGTCGGGAAGGGCGGCGGCGATCTGTTCGCGGGTGAAGCCTCTCGTAAGGGCCACGGCGATGGCGGCGAGCGCGTTCGCGACATTGTGGCGACCCAGCACGGGGATGTCCGGCCAGTCGGTGGCATTCACTTGCGCGTTAGGCGAAAACCCGAACGTCACAATCTGGGGGAAGCGGCGTCTCGCCGCTTCAGGGGGACAGACCCCCTCAACGAGCGCAAGGGCCTGCGGGTGGTCGGCACAGGCGATGATGGTGTCGGTTGTCTGCCGTATGATTGTGCGATAACAGTCAAAATAATCTTCTTTTGAGCCGAAATGCTCAAGATGGTCAAAGTCAACGGCGTTGAGGACCAGTGTGCGGGGGCGGTAAAGGGCGAGGGTGCCGTCGGACTCGTCGGCTTCCACTACGAGGGGGCCTGTCCCCAAAATAGCGGGACCTGTCCCCGTTTGAGTAGGGACTGTCCCCACGCCGGCGACGGGGACAGCCCCCGTTTCGCCGCCGATACACCAGGAGGGCGATGCACCGAGATTCTGGAGCAGGCGGGTGGTGAAGGTTGCTGTGGTGGTCTTGCCGTGGGTTCCGCAGACGGCGATGCCGTCGGCGGCGTTGACGAGGGAGGCGAGGACTTCGCCGCGGCTGCGGATGGTTAGCCCGGCGGCGCGCGCGGCGGCGAGTTCAGGGTTGTCGGGCGGAACGGCAGGCGTGACGACAAGTTCGCCGACGTCTGTCGCCGGGAGGGTCGCGCTTGACGCGACCGAATCCGTGATGTGCGAGGCGGCGTGTCCGATTGCCACGGGGATTCCGTTCGCCTCCAGCCAGCGCGTACGCGGGGAAGGGGCGAGGTCACAGCCGGAAACCGCGCGGCCGCAGGCTTTTAACAGAAAGGCGACGCCAGCCATGCCGACGCCGCCTATTCCCAGGAAGTGGACACCCGTCATGTGAGAATCGGGGTGCCGCGCTTCACGAACTGGATGGCCATTCCGAACGGGTCGCGGAGCATCACCATGTCGAAGCCGGGCTTGTGCACGGTCTCCAGCAAAGTGGCGCCGGCGGCGACGAGCCGCGCGGCCTCGGCGTCCACGTCGTCCGAAAGGAAGGCGATGTGCATGGCGAGCGGGCTCGTGTTCGCCCAGTCGGGGACCGGGGCGGCCGGGTTGTTGTAGAACTCGAGGGACATCTGGCCCGTGGAGTCCACGATGAACGCGGGGTGCACCTGCTTGAAGCCGAGGTTCGCGCACCACCAGTCCATGAGCTTCTGGGGCTCGGCGACGTTGTAGCCGACGTGTTCGAGCTTCATGGCGATCAGCCCTCCGCCTCGAGCGCGGCGTCGACCTCGTCGGTCGTCTCCATGTTCGTGAAGACGTCCTGCACGTCCTCGAGGTCCTCGAGCATGTCGACGAACTTGTTGATGGCCTTGGCCACGGCGACGTCGCTCACGGGGGCCGTCATGTTCGGCACGAGGCCCACGGAGGAGTTCTCCTCGTCCACGGCGATGCCGGCGGCCTTGATGCCATCTAGGACGGTGGTGAAGTCGTTCGGCTGGCACTTGACGGTGAAGCCGCCCTCTTCGGCGATGACGTCTTCGGCGCCCACGTCGAGCGCGACTTCCGTCACCTTGTCCTCGTCCACGCCGTCGGCGGCGGGAATCATGATTTGGCCCATGCGGTCGAAGAGACGACTGGCGGAACCCTGCTTGGCGAACTCGGTGCCGTTCTTCTTGAACACGTTGCCGACTTCGGCGGCGGCGCGATTCTTGTTGTCCGTCAAGACGTTCACGACGATGGCGATGCCGCCCTTGATGCCCTCGTAGGTGGCGTCGACGAGCGCGGCGGACTCCAGTTCGCCCGTGCCTTTCTTGATGGCGCGCTCGATGTTGTCGTTCGGCATCTGCGCGGCCTTGGCCTTGGCGATGAGCGTGCGGAGGGTGGGGTTGGTGTTGGGATCGCCGCCCTTCGCCTTCACGACGATGGTGATTTCCTTGCCGAGCTTCGAGAAGATCTTGCCCTTCTTCGCGTCGGCGGCGCCTTTCGCGCGCTTGATTGTCGCCCAGTGGCTGTGACCAGACATGTTTTATTACTCCTTTGGTTGAAATCAGATTGGGCAAGTTTACCAAAACGAGGGCGGAATGGCAAGGCGCAAATGGAAAATGTAAAATGAAAAATGGGAATGCCGCGCGGTTCGCTATTGACAGGGGAGAAGGGAAAATGAAATAATATAGACGATTTCAAGGAGGAATGTATCGTGTTGAGGAAAACATCTTGTGTCCAGACCGCCCGGTTGGCGGCTGGCTGTTTCGCATGGCTGGCGCTATCGGCGGCGGCGGTGGACTACACGTGGCTCGCGAACCCGCTGAGCGCCAACTGGCTCACGGACCTGAACTGGGACGCGGGCGTGTGGGACGAGACGTCCACCGCCAACAAGGCCGTATTCGGCGCGTCGTCGCAGACGGCCGTGGACGTGAACGGCGACGTGACGGCGGCGTCCGTGGTCGTGGACGGTGCGGACTACACGTTCGGCGGCACGGGCACGCTCGAGGTGAACGGCTCGTTCAACGTGGCGGCCGGCCGCACGGTCACGGTGAACGGTCCGCTCGCGCAGACGGGGCCGCTCGCCAACCGTCTCGTCAAGGACGGCGACGGCACGCTCGTCGTCAAGGGCGACTCGACGCTCGGCTACTTCGCCATCCACGGCGGCACCGTGAAGTTCGACGGCGGCATGCACGCCATCACCAACGTGTCCACGGGCGCCGGCGAATCCGTGCAGGGGCTTTCGCTCGCCAAGGGCACGATGGTCGTCGAGGGCGGCGCGACGGTCATGACGACGGCGAACTCGATGTACGCCGCCAACTCCGGCGTCGACATGTACGTCACGAACGGCGTCTTCGACGTGTGGTCCCTGAAGAGCGACTACCTCAATGCGTTCAAGGACAACATCGGCTCCTTCGCGCCGAGACGCTCGCGGCTCACCCTCAAGGACGAGGGAACGTTCGTCGTGAAGGCGTTCCGCATCTCCAAGGCCGCCAGCAACAGCTACCCCGACAACCCGGACGAGGTCTACCTCGGTCCGGGCGGACGGTTCGTGTTCCGCAACTTCGCCATGGACGAGTCGAACGGCAGCAAGTTGTACGCCACCATGAACCTCGACGGCGGCACGCTCATCACCACCAACACGCCGACCGACAAGGCGAACGGGGCCAAGCTCAACCGCTTCAGCACCGGCGACAGGCACACCTACAAATGCTGGCAGAACGTGCACCTGTACGTCAAGGAGGGCGGCCTCACCATCGACACGCAGGGCGACTGCGACTCCTACTTCTACAAGGCGTTCGAGAGCGGCGCGGAGCACGACGGCGGCATCACGCTCACGGGCAAGCACTGCGCCTACCTGTACGCCACCAACTCCTACAACGGCGGCACGACCATCACGGGGAGCGTCTACTGCGCGATCGACTCAGACCGCTCGCTGGGCGCGGTACCCGCCGAACCGACGGACAACGTGTTCATGCGGTCCAGTTCCGCGTTCTTCCACATTGGCGCGACGTGCGACGTCCACCCGAACCGCACGTTCCGCCTGGCGGACGGCATCGATGCGCAGTTCGGCACGTTTGAAGGGAGGGTCGGCCGCATCCGCGGCCAGGTCCTCGGCGAGAAGTCGCTTCTGAAGGTCGTCTCCAGCTGGCCCGGCACCACCGCGCTCGCGCCTGAGGAGGGCGTCACGAACCGGATCGGCAAGCTGCAGGTGTATGGCGTCCTGCGCATCGACAGCGGCACGACGCTCGTCACGAGCAACTGCGCGGCCGGCGTCGGAACGGCGTGTCCGCTGCTGGTCAGCGGCAACGGCTCGAGCTTCTCGGACACGCGGGGCTGCCTGGTCGTCGCGGGCGGCGTGCTGAAGGTGCCGAACAACTGCTACATCACGGTCGGCAACTACGGGCAGGTGATCGTCACGAACGGCGTCCTCGATCTCACGGCGGCGCGCGAGCTCCTGAGCGGCATCAACGGCGCCAATGTCAACAACGGAAACGGGCGCACGGTCGTGGCGCACGGCGGCGAGCTCCGGTGCGCCGCCCTGCGCATCAGCCAATGGAGAAACTTCAAAGACGGCCTGCCGGTAAACTCGGTGAACATCCAGACGGGCGGCGTGGTGCGGCTCAACAACTTCTACATCGACGCAAACGTCAACCAGTGTGGATTGCTCAACCTTGACGGCGGCGTCGTGGTGCCGCGGGCGAACACGGAGAACTTCCTCGGCACGGACCACCTCAAGTGGCGGACGAACATCATCGTGCGGGCGTGCGCCGGCGGCGCGATCTTCGACACGACCAACTTCAATATCTCCGTCAAGAACTCCATCTACAGCGGCGCGGAGCAGGACGGCGGCCTCACGAAGCGCGGCGCGGGCACGCTCACGATGGTGAACACGAACACGTACAACGGCGTCACGCGCCTGGAGGGCGGCACGCTGGCGTTCACGCACGCGGAGGGCTATCCGGGCGGCGACATCGAGATCGCGGCGGCGGCCGTGCAGGGCAAGACGCTCGCCGCGCCGCTCCTTACGGCGCAGGCGGTCGCGTTCCGCGAAGGGAAGGGCGTGCGCGTGACGGAGGCGGACACCTTGGACGACAAGACCTACGGCCGGATGAAGACAGTGGCGACGTTCACGACGCCGCTCGCGGCCGTGCCGTCGCTCACGCTCGTGAACTCGGACGGCACGGAGTGGACGAGCAGCAAGCAGTGGTGTCTGCTGCTGGCCGACGGCGGCAAGACGCTGCTGTTCGGCGCCCAGCGCGGCACGCAGGTGATTCTCAGATAAGTTGAGGCAATCGCAAAACCTCGCACCAGCGAGTTTTTGCGATTACCTCCGAAGTAAAAAGGAAAGGTAGCAAAATGAACTTTGGCAAAAAGGCGAAACTCCTTCCCTACATGGACCGGTATGGACTGGCATTTCTGCTGGGCGCGGTTGCCCTGGCGGGCGGGACGTGGGCCGACGGCCTGACGCCGATGTACGGCAAGGCGTCGGGGACGCAAGGCAGCATTGCCCAGGCCGTAACATGGTATTCGGACGAGGCCATGACGTCCACGGCGAATGTGTTCACGCCGTGGGATGAGGGCAGCAACGCGTGCCGGTACGCCATTTTGGGAGTGTCCAAGGTTACCCGCTCCTCAACGCTTCCCGATGTGCCGTTCTGCTTCGGCACCGACGGCGTGACGATTGGCAGCAAGGTCACGAAGGCATCCTACAATTTCGCCTGCAACATGACGCTGACGGTTCCCCAGATGACGGTCTTTTGCGGTGATTTCTCGGCCAACAGCGATCATGCGAACGGCACAATGCTGAAAGGCCACTGCACGTTCGTGAAGACGACGCAGTCGATCCGATTCGGCTCCACGTCCATCTCAAACACGCGCGGGTGGAACCTGGCGGGGACGTATGTCGCCGAGCCGGACGTGACAGTGAACATTTTCATGTCATTCAGCGCCGCCGATACCGATGATGGGCACGGCGTCGGATTCTTCACGTGTTCGGGAGACTTCTCGGCGTTCAAGGGACGGCTGTTCATGTCGGGCAAAGTGCCAGACAAGGGCGACAACGTAGGCTACTACGAGGTCCGCCTCCACTCGCCGACCGCGTTGGGCGACACCTCCTATCCGCGCACGGACGCACTCACGCTCAAGCACCGCGCGCATTTGATTATGAAGGACAACGTTACGCAGGACGGCACGCGCGGCATCACGCTCGACCTCGCGAACGGCGAATTCGCGTGCCTGAGCGCGGCGGCGAATGCGGACTGGACGCTCAAGGCGCCGCTCTACGGTTCATCGGGCACGCTCAAGAAGGTGGGCGCGGGCACGGTGACGCTGGCGGGGCCCGTGGAGATCGAGGACATCGTGGTGACGAACGGCACGCTCGTGGTGGCGCCGGGCGCGACGTTCCCGGCGAACGCCCGCATCACGGTCAAGGCGGGCGGCAAGCTGGTGAGCCGGGTCGGCACGAACATGCCTGTTTCCTACACGCTGGAGGAGGGCGGCGAGTTCGCCTTCGACTTCACGGTGCCGTACGAGAACGGCGAGACGGCTCCGCTTGACTGTACGGACATGACGGCAGCCGACTACGGGCTGCAGACGAAGCCGATCGACGTGTCGCTTTCACAGACGATGACGCTTCCCATCAACGCGACGAATCGTCTGGCGCTAGTTCGGTTTGACGCGGCGGTAGGCGTCGAGGCGAGCGACTTTGTGGACGTGACGGCAAAGTCATTTGACCGTCTGCCCACCACATGGCTTGAGACGGAGACAGCGGACGGCACGACCACCCTCTACCTCGTGGCGCGGCCTGCCATACGTTACACAAGAGCCGGTTCGGACAATTCCCTTGGCACGGCGGGGAACTGGTCTGACGCGAAGAAGCCGCACGGCGGCGCGGACTACTATTCAGACACGGTCAACATCTCGAGCACGCGCACGGGCGGCGGCGGCGCGATCGCCTCGTTCAATTTCGACGGCGAGACGCTGACGCTCAAGAACGGCCTCTGGGACTACGCGCAGGATTTCTACGTGAAGGAACTGCGCCTGCTCGGCGGCAGCCCGGTGACCATCGCCCATGCATCCTCCAAAGTCGATGGTGTCGTCGTATACAGCCCGAACTACTGGCCGCGCATCCTCAGGGGGACATACGAGATCAGCACATCGGCTACGGACGCGAACCCCGCGTCGATCGTGCTTGACATGCGCACGAAGTACGCGGATCTGCGCCAGACGCTGGTTGGGACCGGCTCGCTCAGGATCTCGACGGAGGTGCGGTCTGAAGACGATGGCGGACAGGGGCTCTTCCCGGTCTATTTATCGGGGGCGAACGGCGATTTCAGCGGGCGTCTGTACATGACGACGGTGCATGAGAAGGCCGTCATGGACATGTACGTGACGAACGGCCTGGCGTTCGGGGGGCCTTTGCCCGCATACAGCGCGGACGCGGTGCGCATTGCCCCCTTGTCCAAGACAATGGACGGAGCCGTCTCCATCACGGCGATGGCGGACATGACGGTAGGCGCCGCCAACCGCGGCTGGCATGTTACGAGCGGCACGCTCGGCGCGTCGAACGGCGTGACGTTCGTGTTTTCGCCGCCCACGCTCACCGTTACGGACAAGTTGCGCAAGACGGGCGGCGGCACGCTCGCGCTCGGGTGCGACACGGTCGGCGCGGGCACGGCCTTCGCGGTGGAGGAGGGGTACGTGAAGGCTCTTTCGGCGGGTTGCTGCACGAACCTGAACGTGACCGTCTCGGCGGGGGCCGGCATCAAGGCGGATATTGCGCCGTCCGACGCGACGGTGGCGGCAAAGGGATTGATTGCGAAGTCGATCCTGCCGGCGGCGGAGGGCGGCACGATCCTTGCGGCGGTCGACATGCCCGAAAACGACGATCCAAAATTCTCGGCCGTGATCTGCACCGTGCCGTCCTCGCAGACCGACCTCTCCACGACACTCAAGGCCGCTCCGCTGAGACATTACACGGGCCGCGTTGAGAAGGACGCCGAGACGCATGCCTCCGAGGGGCTGGTGACCTACACGGCCACGTGGACGAAGACGGGCTTCACGGCCATCATTCGCTGAGCCGAAAAAACGCCGCTTTTCCCGCACAAAACGCAGATATTATGATATACTTCACGCCATGGAGAAGATTCGGCCCATACTCTACGGCGTGGCGGACTACGCGCAACTTAGGAAATCGAACGCCTGGTTCGTGGACCGCACCGCGAAGCTGCGCGACCTCGAGGCGACGCGCTACGCGGTGTTCCTCAGGCCGCGCCGGTTCGGCAAGTCGTTGCTGCTGTCCATCCTCGAGGCGTACTACGACGTTGCGTATGCGGACAGGTTCGAGCAGTTGTTTGCCGGAACGGCCATCGGCGCGGATCCCACGGAGGAGCGCAACAGGTATCTTGTTCTTTACTTCAACTTCTCTGCCGTCAGCAAGGACGTGCGGCAGGTAGAGAGAAGTTTCGAGAAATACTCTGCGGACAGGTTCGACGCCTTCGCGGAGAAGTACGCAAAGCGTCTCCCTGCGGGGCTTTCCGAGAAAATCCTCTCGTCTTCCTCTGCGGCGGACAAGATGAGCGCGCTCTTCGCCGGGATGAAGGGCGTCGAGACGGGCATCTACTGCCTCATCGACGAGTACGACAACTTCACGAACACGATCCTTGCCGAGAGCGGCGAGGCGGCGTACAACGCGCTCTGCCACGGCGACGGGTTCTTCAAGCAGTTCTTCACGGAGCTCAAGGCGCTCACGACGTCGCTTGACGCGCCGCTGAAGCGTCTGTTCATCACGGGCGTCTCGCCCGTGACGATGGACGACGTGACGAGCGGCTTCAACATCGGCACGAACATCTCGATTCGCCCGCAGTTTGCAGACTTCACCGGATTTCGCCACGAAGACATCCGCGCGATGGCGGACTACTACGCGCCGCGCTGCGGATTCGACGCCGACAAGGCGTACGACACGGCGCTCACATGGTACGACAACTACAGGTTTTGCTCCGCCGGCGCGCCGCCGCTCGCGAACACGACGTTGGTGCTCTATTTCTTCGAACAGCTTGTCAACGCCAAGATGTGGCCCGACGACATGGTGGACGAGAACCTGCGCACGGACTACGCGAAGATCCGCCACCTCGTGACGATGGACCGGCGTCTCAACGGCAACTTCCACGTGCTCGAGAACCTGCTGGCGGGCGGCGCGCTGGAGGAGCCGATCGCCAAGTCGTTCCAGGCGAACGAAATCTCGAAGAAAGAAAACTTCACATCTCTTCTCTACTGGCTCGGCATCACGACGATCACGGGCGACCGGCGTGGAAAGACGGTTTTCGGCGTACCGAACGAGACGCTGAAGGAACTTGCCGCGAAGATGATTCCGGCCGCCTATTCCGATATCCACAAGATCGACGAACGCGTGTTCGACATCAACGACGGGCTCTGCGATTTTTCCTACGATGGCAAGTGGGAGAAGTTCATCGGCATCCTCTCCGGAATCGTGAAGGAGAATTTCGCGGTACGCGACGGCGTGGAGGGCGAGAAGGTGGTGCAATCGACGCTCGTCGCTTTGCTCACCGCCGCGAAGGGGCCGTACCTCGTGAGCCACGAGCGCGAGGCGGGCGGTGGGTTCTACGACCTTGCGCTCGCACCGCGTCTCGACCGCTGGCCGGACATCGCCCACGCCGCGCTCATCGAGATGAAGTACGTGAAGGCGGGCGATCCCGCGCCCACGCAGGAACAGCTCGCCGACATCAAGGCGAAGGCCATCGACCAGCTCGACAAGTATTCTGCCGATCCCGCACTCGCCGCCAAGTGGCACCTTACTGGGACAACGGGCGTCTCGCCCGTTGCGGACGCGCAGGAGCGCGTCCCTCCCACTGGGACAACGGACATCTCGTCCGTTGCCCTCCACCGGCTCGTGCTCGTGTTCCACGGCGGCGATTGCGTGCTGAGTGAAGAAGTGTGAGATGAGGAAGGACAAAGGACCAATGACAATGAAAAGACTGGCGATCATCGGATGCATGGCGGCGAGCGTGTGCGCGTTCGGCGCGCCGACGATGGGCGTGGACGACGGCAAGTACGTGATCGACGTGCCGGCGGGCGAAACGTACGCCCTCACGGCGGACGACGTGGCGGCCATCGGCACGCTGCCGCTCGTGAAGGCGGGCGAGGGCACGCTTACGGTCAATGATGTGCTGAAGGACTATACCGGTGACATCTACGTCACCAACGGTATCTACCGGGCTGACACCGCCGGAGCCGTCGGCACGACGAACGGCGTGACGCACGTGCTGGACGGCGGCACGTTCAACGGCACGCAACAGGTGCCATCGAGCGGAGGGCTGGCATTTGCGGCGGGCGAGAGGTTCTACATCTGCGGCGAAGGCTACAATCGACTGGGTGCGATCCGGCAGACATCCAAGGCGTGTTGTCGCTTTGGCGGCAAGACCACGCTCACCGGGCCGACGCGCATCTCCGGCACCAGCCGCCTGGACTACCGTTATGACGGTTTCGACATGGCCGGTTACCAGTTGACCGCCGCAATGGAAGATGGCCAGTGCCTTTTCCTTGTGGGCGTGTCGGTTGCCCATCCCGGAAACATCGTGGTGGAACGCGGCAGTTTTGAGTTCCAGGCAGGCGTCAGCGGGTTCACGGCCGCGCAGACGGTCACGGTGAAGTCCGGCGCGGCTCTCAGCCAATGGAACTCGACCCAGAAGCAACAGGCGACGCTCGTGCTGGAGGACGGCGCGAGACTCACGTCAAACAACGGCACTTACGCCCCGGGCAAATATGAGAAAAACGTCTGGGAAGGTCCGATCACCGTGCAGGGCGGGACGGTAAACGCCCTCGCATCCGGCAATCAGGTGACGTTTGTCGGCAAGATTTCCGGAGCGGGAGGGTTCAGGGGCGGGAGCGGCGGCTGGCTGCAGTTCTACAATGCGGCTAACACGTTTACGGGCGGTATCGGCCAGACCAGCGGCGGCGTGGCCGCGTGGAACACGAACTCCATTCCCGTCCAGGGCGGTGCGGTGGCGCTCACGAACGCGAGCCTGCACCTGATGAAGTCACCGCCGTACACGATGACGCTCCCCGATCTTGCGTTCCATGGAACAGGGGTCGTTTCCGGCAAGTTGGCGAGCGTGTCGGCGAAATCCCTTACGAAGACAGGCTCAGGCATGCTTGATCTCTGGACCCCCCTGCAAGTGACGGGCCCGTTGGCCGTCCAGAATGGCGGCATCCGCATTCGCACGCGCGTGCCGGACACGCCAAGCGGGCTCCACTGGTATCAGAAGGACGTTACCGGAAACATCGACGCGATCACCGTGCCGCCGACGATTCCGTACATGGGCATCGACCAAGCCGGCGTTTCGTTCGCCTATCGCGCGTGGCCCGCGGTCCCGGCATTCAACACATGCTACTACTACACCGGCTATATCCGCGTGCCGGGCGAGGAGGGCGAGACGGTGACGCTCAACTGCATCTCCAGCATCGCGCGCACCACGCACCTGCGCATCGGCGACACGGACGTGATCAAGTTCAACGACCAGGCCGACCTGATCGACAACGAGAACCTTGCCGCGAACGACTGGTCGCGCTTCCGCATGGGGCGGCAGCGGACGCTCACCGCCGGCTGGCATCCGCTGTTTCTCGAGATGCACAACTGGCATGACACGACTCGAGGACCGCAGCCCAATACGGGCAAGGGGTGGCAGGCGAATTTCGGCATTGGCATCGACTGGCAGGGACGGTGTGTCACGAACCCCGTTTACTACGCCAAGCTGGTCGATCCCGGCGACGGCTCGTTCCTGCGTCCGGCGATGACAAAGGAGGAAGTGGATCCAGCCGCCTACCGTCCGGCGTTCGACGGCCCGGCGACGTTCGGTCCGGGTACGTCCATCGACTTCGGTGACGCGGCGCCGTACGTGCCGTTCGTCTTTAACGGCCTGTCGGGCTGCCCCGCGATCGCGAACGGCGAGCTTGTGGTGAGCAACAGCTGGACCGTTTCGCACGCGCAGGCCGTCGCCCAGCCGCTCATGGTTGCCACTGGGGCGAAGCTGACGTTCGCCGCCGGGACAACGCTCGCCATCGACGACATCGAGCTCTTCAGCCGCAAGCCCGCCGGCACGCCGCTCGTCGTCGCGGAAGACGTGGACGCCATTACGGGCTTCCCCGTGTTGACGGGGCTCGGAAACAAGTGGAAGGTGGAGGCGTCCGAGGACGGCCGGTCGCTCGTCCTCCGCGACGTCAGCGGCACGGTGCTCACGATCAGATGAAGGACAGAGGACAGATGACAAAGGACAAAGGATGGAGGTGCTCCACCCGGTCGCGCAGGAGCGCGACCCTTCCGCCTTTGTCTTCCGTCTTCTGTCCTTTGTCCTCCCAACAAAAGCGAAAGGACCAATGACCATGAAAAGGCTAGCGATCATCGGATGCATGGCGGCGCTGGGCGTTTTTGCCGAGGTGCCGGAGGACTGGACAGGGACGACTCACGACCTGACAACGGGCGCGCTGACGGCCGTGGACGGCGGCGCGTACTGGGTGACGGGCTCGGGGAACGTGATCGTGGTGCCGGACAACGTGGTTTGCACGGTGGCGCTCGACACGGTGACCATCGCCGCGCCCGCCGACACGACCCCGTTCACCATCGGCGTGGGCTCGACCGTCCACCTGCAGCTGACGGGCACGTCCAAGCTCACGGGCGCGCCGGGTTATCCCGGCCTCGCGCTCAGCGCAAGCGGCGCCTCGCTTGTCGTCGATGACGGCAACGGCCGGCTGGAGGCGCAGGGCGGCGTCGCGCGCCCCGGCATTTTCGTGCCCGAAGGGGCGTTCTTCACGCTGGACGCCTCGAATGTCACGGTGAAGGCTACAGGCGGCGCGAAGCCGGGCGGCAATGTTGCGAGACCTGCACACGACAGTTCCTCCACGTCCGCCGCCGGCCTCGGCTCCTATGCGGCCATCAACAGCGGCACGGTGACGATCAACGCCGGACGGCTGGAGGCGAAAGGGGGATCGCAGGGCGCGGGCATCGGCGGCGGCACCGTGGACTCGACGGGCGCGGGCGACTGCGGCGACGTAATCGTGAACGGCGGCACGGTGATTGCGACGACGACCAGCTGGGGCGCGGGCATTGGCGGCGGAACCCCGTGGATCAAGACCGGCGGTAACCTGAAGAGCTACACGCAGACGGGCGGCGAAGTGACGGCGCATGGCCGGACGAGCGCGGGCGTCGGCGGCGGGGGCGGCGGCGGAAGCGGCACCTACTCCACTCAGAGCCAGGGCGGTCGCGTGCTCGGGCGGATTCACATCACGGGCGGGTTCCTCTACGCCACCTCGACGAACTATGACAACAAGGTCGTGCTCAGCGCGGCCATCGGCGGCGCGGGGACGCGGCTGGCGGCGTCCGGGATGTCGACCTCGGGCGGCGAGATCCTCATCGAGGGCGGAACCGTCTGGGCCATGGGCGATCACATTGGCATCGGCGCGGGTGGCGTGACGAACACGGCGCCGATGGCCGTCCACGGCGGCAACACGACCGTTACGATCTCGGGCGGCACCGTGTACGCGCAGGGGGCGGACTGGGCCATCGGCGGACCCGAACTGCCGACGTCGCCCGTCACGAACCTCGCGTCCGTCACGATCACGGGCGGCTATCTGCAGACGCGGAACGGCTTGCAGGTGCAGGCGACGAACGGCGACGCTCTGGGGAACCGTCCGGTCTACGCCGCGTCGTTCCATCCGAGCGACAAGGGGCCGGTCTTCGTGCCGGCTTCCGGAGAGGCCCCCGCATACGACTATCCGCTTCCTGGCATCGGAAGCCCCCGTTCGCCGGCTGGATGGGCGTGGTGGCAGTTCGCCTGGCTGCCGGAAGGCGAGTTCACGTTCTACGATGCAAGTGATAGGTTGCTCCATTGCGACGTGTCGCCCGTGCACGAGGTGGTGCACGACGTGGCGACGATGGGCGTCATGCGCCTCACGACCGCCAGCTCGAACGCGGTTCTGGTTGGCACGTGGAATGCGAAGGCGGATGGCAGCAGCCCCTACATCCTGGGCATGGGAACCGCCGCCTGGCCCATCACGACGTTCCTGACGGTGCGCAACGCGACGATCACGAACAGCGCCAACGTGATCTCAACCTCGGCGGGCAGCACGCTCAACCTTCGTCTGGAGGGCGACAACAGAATCATTTGCGACACTGACCGCATCACGCCCATCAACGTCAATTCTCAGGCTACGCTGGTAATCGACGGCCCCGGAACTCTGACCGCCATGGCTCAAAGCTATGCGGCGGCCATCGGCGCAGGCGACAAGGACAGCAGCGGCGCGATCACGGTCAACGGGGGCACGATCTACGCGTACGGCGGCATGCAGGGCGCGGGGATCGGATGCGGCAAGTCAGATAACGTCGTCGTCACGTGCGGGCCGATAACCGTCAACGGGGGGACCGTGCGCGCGTACGGCTTCCACCGGACGGCGAGCGGGGGCGTGTCGGGCGGTACCGGCTGGGCCGCCGGCATCGGCTGCGGGACGTGCTACAACCAGTCTGGCGGCGGCCTGACGAGCTACACGCAGACGGGCGGCGACGTGGAGGCGTACGGCGAGACGGCGGCCGGCATTGGCGGCGGCGGTGGCGGCGGCAAGGCCCGCACCTGTGACGGCGGCTGGTGCGGCCCGGTGAAGATCACGGGCGGTCGCCTCGTGGCGGATTCGTTGACATACAGCAAGAACAGCGAGGCCTGCGTCGGCGCGGGCATCGGCGGCGCGGGCGTGCGCTACAACGGCGAGCAGACGCCTGGTGCTGCAGGCTATTTGAAGAGCTACGAGCAGACCGGCGGCGACGTGACGGTGCGCGGCGCACGCATCGCCATTGGCGGCGGCGGGCAGAGTTGGAGTGGTGCGACGAACGGCGGCTATCAGCCGTTTGACACGACGGTAAAGATCACAGGCGGCACGCTGACGGCGGAAGTAGGGGCGCACGGCGCGCATGCGATCGGCGGCATGGAGGACGCGACGTTCGAGAACTACGTGCAGCCGGTCCCCGAGAGCGTCAACCTCAAGAGCGTGACGATCACGGGCGGCAGCGTGAAGCTGGGCGGGGACATCCAGGTCGCGCCGTCGAACACGGCGGGCGAGGCGGTGTTCGCTGCGCCCACGAAGATGAAGCGGATCGACCGCGCGGCGCCGCCGCTCGACGTCTCCTTCGCCGTCACGAACGGCCTCGGCGAGACGAGCTACACCTACGCCTACGCGGGCACCGGGCACGCGAACGACGAGATGGTGTACTTCTGGCTGCCGAACGGCCAGTTCAAGATCGGTTCCGCCGGCGGCGACATGGTCGACGGCGTCTGGACCCCCTGGAGCGGCGTCTGGCTGATCATCCGCTAGAAAGGCTTTAGGGGGGAATGCTGAAGGCCGTCGTAGAACTTGCCGCTTACGGAGTCGCCGCTACGCTGGCGGCGGTGTGCATCCTCGCATGGGCGTGGAAGTGGGGCGGCTGGTCTTGGACGGCCATGTCGCGGCAGCTGCGGCGCTCGGCACTCGCGGTGATGGTCGCCATGGCCGTTGTTGCCACGATGAAGGCGCAGAAAGGCAATCGAGGCCCAGGGACAACGGGCGAACCGCCCGCACCGGTTCAGCAGACTGGGACAACGGGCGAACCGCCTGTTGAAGATATTACGGACACGTTCCACTTCTCCGCCATTTCCGTGCCCACGAGTGGGACGGTCACGCTCACGACCGCCTGGACTAATGGTCTCCTCGTGGCGGGTCAGACAATCGACATTTTGGTGAAGACTGACCTCCGCGACGAGACTTGGACGTGGCTCACGAACGGCGTTGTGGAGGCTGGTACGACCAACATGTCGTGGACGATTGAGAACCAGTCGCCGTCCAACTCCTTCTACAAGGCCGTCGTGCGCGATTCGCTTACGGACATGGGCGACCCCGACGGCGACGGGTTGCCGAACGTCTACGAACGCGCATACGGCAGAAATCCGTGGGTACACGACTACGCCCTCGTACAGAAGCGGACCGTCGGGCCGAACGGCGAATTCGGCGACATCGTTTCCGCGCTCGCGGCAAGCGCGGACTATTCGATCATTGCAGTCACCCCTGGTGTCTATCAAGTCAATAATGACATCCAGATGCCGCCTCGTCCCGTGATGGTCACATGTGAAGACGGTTACGCGGTGTTCAGCGGATCGTCCCACCTGGCGATGTTCCTTCTCGGAAACGGACACCAAAGCGGGCACACGCTTTTCAGAAACCTGTATCTGAACTTGACCTCGACGAGCGGCATGCAGGCCGGATTCTGGTGCGGGGGCGGGCTGCCGTGGGCGGCCCCGGGCGCGGCGGCGGTGTTCGAGAACGTCCATATCCGTGCGCCGAATCCCGGCGTCGAGTATTTCGGCTGGTTGTTCTACTCCCCGTGTGACGCGCCCGCCGTAATCAAAGGTTGTTGCGTCAACGCTTCCGGGGCGGAATGGATTTATGCGGTTTTCGGTGACAACCCGCCGCCGATTATGGTAGAATCATGCACGTTCGTGAACTTCCCAACCCAAAGCGTCTATCAGAGCGCGGCCATCGGGCTGCGTTCCACCCATGGAGACGGCGCGATTACCTCTACGCCGCCCGTGGCTTTGTCGCGCGTCCTCTTCGACGCCTCTTTCACCAACGCCTGGCCGCTGGCGCGTTTCGAGAACGCGGGTGCTTTCCCCGTGACGATGACGGACTGCACCCGTCCGTCGGAGCCCGCCTCGTCCGACTTCATGCCGGACGTCACCAACAACGTGCACATTGTCACCTCGCAAGTCGCCTGGGCAGGATTTCCACTCGCGGACTCGCCCGCCGCCGCCCTCGGCATCGGTGCGTTCGCGCCGATCCCCAGTGATTCGCTCGACGATACCGATCACGACACCCTGCTAGACTACAACGAGGTGTATTTCCGCAACCTTGATCCGTTCCTTACGGACACGGACAACGACGGCACGGATGTCGGCGACGAGATCCATGACGAAACCGATCCGTCCGATCCTCTTTCTTTCCGCCAGAGGCTGACCGTGACGGCGACGAATACGGCATCGCTTGCCTATCCCGTTCGTGTGGCGTGGGGCTATTCGCCTGCAGGCTGGGAGACGAACGATCTTGCCGAATTCCCACAGGGGTTCGGTGCGAAAGTCTACACCAACGAAGCGTTGCAGGTCACGCGGTACGCACGGGCTTTTTGTGACTTTAATGGCAATGGGGAATACGATGCGTACAACGACATTCTGCTCGTACGCTCTATACCGCATGTCGGCACGGTACAGATCGACTTTGTTTTTGGCGACGTTGACGGTGACGGTCTTTCCGACTACGACGAGATATACAGCCACCATACCAATCCGCTCCTTCGTGACACCGACGGCGACGGGGTACGTGACAACGACGAGATATCCGAGGGAACTGATCCGCTGAACCCCCATTCGTTCGAACAACTACAGTATGTGACGGTGACGAATACCGCCTCGCTGGCACATTCGGTTTACCTTGCCTGGGGCCTTTCGGATACGGGGTGGGAGACAAATGGTCTTGTTACCTTTCCACAGGGTTTCGGCACGAATACATACCATGACGCCTCGATGCAAGGGGCTTCCCACATCAAGGCTTTCTGCGACCTGAACGACAACGGGGAATACGATGCCGAAGAGGACATTCTGATCGTAAGTTCCATTTCTGCCGACGGTACGGCGCAGTTCAACTTTATCTTCGGAGATGTAGACGGGGACGGTGTTGACGACGTTGCGGAGCGTGGCGCCGGTAGCGATCCCTATTCGCAACTCTCGCTCGTCGTGACACGAGAGATCAAGATCAACAATTCCGACTGGAGGAACAACGTCACGAACCATCTCTGGATTTCCACGTCGTCGCTGACAAACGATGCCATACTCCATGTGTGTGCAACCAATTCGATTACGACAAACGTATGCGATGTGGCCACGAATGGCGTTCTGTACGCCATTATCATGCGTGACCTGGACAAGAACGGAATCTATGATGAAGGGGTGGACGTCTGGATGATACGGACGTTCGCCAACGGCGGAAGCGTGTTTTCTGTCACGATTGACGATGCCGACGGCGATGGCGTCTATGATTCAGTTGAGCTACTACACGGCACCGATCCATTTGATTCCACGAATTTCAGGTTTAATACGAGTGCGTTCTTTGAGTGCATGGACCGAGTGCCGGGCCTGACGAACTACGTGCAGGTGGCCATTGACGATGAAGGTTGGAGCGATGCGCCGGGGGAGGCTTTCATTGGCTGTGTCTCTCGGAAAATCCCCGTTTCGGGCATCACGACGAGCGGTGGCTTCTACGCGAAGTACTTCAGGGATGTCAATTGCAACGGCGTGTATGACGAAGGGGTTGACATTTTCGCCACGCGCCGTTTCGGGCCTGCGGCAAATGTTGCCGCCGGCAGCGGGGTTCTCATCGGAGATCGCGACTCAGACGGGGTGCCCGACAGCGAGGAGCTTGCGGCTGGGACGGATCCGGTCGATTCACTTGATTACCGCTTCAATCTCGATTTGACAGTTGGGGGCGTATTTGCAACCTCCAACAACCTGACGGCGGTAGTCTTGGTCGATGGATTGGCGGTAATGCCCCCATGCGTCGTGACGGGGCGTTCTTTTGCCTGTTCTTTGACGAATCTGTACCCGCATACCGGCAGCGGCGTCGTTGTCCGCTTTTGGGACGACGTGAACCAGAACGGCGTTCGTGACGCAGGGGAGAAAAACGCAGATCAGGGCATTGTGGCCGATGGCACGAATACGGTGGTGTACTGCCGCCTGCCGATGGGACAGTTTGACGCGGACAATGACGGGATGCTAGATTACTGGGAACTTCAGAACGGGTTGTCGCCGCAAGACCCAACCGATGCCCTTGCGTATCCCGACGGTGATGGCTTGATTAACCTTCATGAATACATGGCAGGATGCAATGTCTGGGTGTCTGACGGGATAGGCACTGCACTCTATGCCTTCTGTCACGCAATAGACGACAGGATTAGGGGCTTTGGGAAACTGCCGGTGGAAGTCTATTTCGATGCACAAATTGGTGAGGATGCCAAATTTGGCGCGAAGCGAAACGAGAACTGTTGGGCATACGGTATCGACATTTCTGGTGCGAGCCCTTGGAATTCTTCTGAATGGGGATTGAAAGCCGGTACGGCAATATCTAGAAGGCACATAATCTTTGCTCATCACTACCAGATAGCGCCAGGCAACACGATCAAGTTTATCGGGACTGATAATACAACCAACATCTTCACTATCGTTGCCAACAAGAGTCTTGCGGGGACTGACATTACAATCGGGCTTCTTTCTGGCGATTTGCCTGAATCAGTTACGCCAGTCTCCATCCTCTCTGCTGATTATCGCCAGTATCTTGGAGATGCCAAGTATGTTCCAAGACTGCTTTTGGACAGAGAAGAAAAAGCGTTCATATCAGACTCGAATGCCCTTTCGTATCGTACAACAGATTCTGATGGTCTTGTGCCCGTTGATGTAGATCGTTCAAAGTATTTTAAGGAAGTAATTGTCGGAGATTCGGGCAATCCGAAGTTTTTCGTCTGCGGTAATACGGCGATTATCGCGTGTGCACTTCACGTATTTGGTACGGGCGCAAGTGGCAGAGGTCCGTTCGTCACATATTACAGAAAAAGAGTCCAGGCAGTGATGGATGAACTTTGTCCGGGTTATACGCTTAGGACATTTGACCTGTCTACGTTCAGGAGGTTGGACGATGAAGATTAGAGTGTTTATTGCTTTGCTGGCAATCTTGCCTTTTGTACGGCGAGTTCATGCAGTTGCTGTTGAGTGGAACTTGATGCATTCCGAGTATGCAGAAGTGTGGGATACGGGGCCCATTTGGGATGTCCTCGGCGGAAATTTTGACAGGCACATCTATTTTCAATTTTATTTCTTGGATTACGGGGTTGGATCGCTATGGGCTGAGGCATTTGACTCTGAGCCAAATTGGCTTTCAGTGTGTGTGAAACAGATGGATTATGGCGACGTTGTAAATGAAGCAAGCATGCTGGGACCAGATTCGACGTATTTCTACCGATCCGAGAAAGGTGAAGTGGGCATTCATTCAAATTATACTATTCCTGGTGATTCCAATGTCTATCTTGCGATGTGTACGAAGACGGTTACCGTTGAACCGTATTATGTATACGGATGGGTTGAGATTTGTGGTACACAGGTGCTAGCTTCGGCATGGGATGCCGATGGCGGGCCGATGATCGTTGGTGGCGGATCGGCCCTTACCCCCGAGCCGTCGTCGGCGCTGCTGCTGCTTGTGGGCGGCGCGCTACTGGCGCTGAGGCGGAGGGGGATTAACGGTTGCGCCTAGTCAACGGGCAAGATGCCCGTTGTCCCAGTTGCGAGCGAGACGCCCGTTTCGCAGTAAGCCACCAAGATGGCGGCTCTCCATATGGGGAGCCGCCGTCCCGGCGGCCAGTCTCCCGTGGGGGCTAGCGGAGGATTGCCACGAGGAACGAACGGGGCGGCAGTTCGGAGGGGAAGGGGACGGATGCGTCGGTGCGGTCTTTGTCCGTGATGCGGCAGGAGGCGACGGCGCGTCCCTGGAAGTCGCACGTGAGCGGAATCGCCTTGTCGGAGTCGTTCGCGAGCATGACGGCGGCGTCCTTCTGACCCTTGGCGGCGACCACATAGAGGTTCTTGTCGCCGGACGCGCAGGCGGCGACGGCGGTGCCGCGCTTGCGCAGCTCGTTGAAGGCGGTGAAGGCGTAGTACGCCTTGTGCGGCTTGTAGGTGAGCGGGTTGAAGAGGGGCGAGTAGTTGCCCACGCCGCAGCGCGCGTCGTAGATGCAGGCCACGTCGCACGGTCCGTTCTGGAGGGCGAGCAGCTCGGCGGCCACGCCGGCCGCCTGAAGGGCGGAGCCGAGGTTCTCGTGTTTCACGTAGGGGAGCCACTCGTTGAAGATGCGTTCGCACCTGTCGGCGGTGAAGCCGTACTGGTTGAGATGCTCGTCCGCGAAGCGCACCTGGCGCATCGCCTCCGTGGGGACGGAGTAGGAGTGGAAGGAGAAGAAGTCGAGCGGCCACTTGTTGTCGCGGACCGCCGCGAGGAACTTGTGGGAGCAGTCGACGAAGTACTGCGTGCGCGGCGTGGAGTTGGCGGCGGGGACGTTGTCCGAACCGACGCCCGCATAGTAGCCGCAGCTGCCGTAGGCGCCGATCTTGAGGTGCGGGAACTTCGCCTTCAGGTAGGGGGCGACGGTGCCGTAGAGCTTCATGTACTCGGTGAAAGGTCCGCGGAACATCGGGTTGAGGTTGTCGTCGGGGTGGTTCTCGGGCTCGTTCCAGATCTCCCAGTAGGTGATCTTCATCTTGAAGCCGTCGGCCCAGCCCTCGGTGTAGTGCCGGATCACGTGCTCGCAGATGCGCCCCCATTTCGCGTAGTCCTTGGGCGGCAGGATGTTCATGGGCGGGTGGCCCCATGAGACGAAGTTCTCGATCGTTACGCCGAGGCGGAAGAAGGGCTCCACGTTGTACTTGTCGAGCGCCTTCAGGAGGGAGTCCGTGTAGGCGAAGCGGTAGCTCTTCGGGTCGTTCTCGTCGGCGTCGAAGTTCGGGAAGAGAACCGGGATGTCCACGAACAGCCCGCCGCCGAGCCAGCCGCCCACGTCGTGGAGGCGCGAGTAGGGGATGCCGGCCTCCTTGAGGTAGTGGAACATCGGGTAGTTCGCCAGCTTGCCGACGAGCGGCGGCTGCCCGACGCCGTTGACGGGCTTCACCGGCCCGACGGCCTTGTCGAAATCGACCTTCACTTCAGCCGCAGGAGCGCAGAGGACACCCGCCGCGAGCAACGCACATACGATTCGCTTCATCATTTCTTTTCCTTTCCGTTACTTTGACGGTTTGATCGTGACGCGGGAGACCGCGGGGCGGATGGCGCCCATCTGCTCGTAGAGGTCGTCGGCTTCGGCCTGCAGGACGGGGATGTCGTCGCGGCTGGCCTGGTAGCCCTCCACCCACCTCTTGACGCCGTTGTACCACTCGTTCTTCTTCTGCTTCTCCAGCCAGTTCGCGAGCCAGGCGTCCGCGGCCGCGCGGTCGTTCGCGTCCACCTTGTTGTCCTGGAGCATGATCTGCACGAGGATCACCTGGCGCAGGCGCGACTGGTTTTCCTGCAGACGGCGCATCGGGGCGGCGAGCGTCTGGGCGCGCTTCTGGTTGGGCGTGTCGAGGAGGGCGACGTTCACGCCGGCGGCGAAATCATCCGCCGAGAAGGTGCCCACCTTCACGCCGTCGAAGGCGAGGTCGTAGCTGCCGGCCGCGAGCCCCGTGACGGCGAGGACTTCCTGGTTCAGGCGCTCGGTGAGCGGGTAGAACGCGGCGGCCTTCTCGTATTCGGGCAACTTCGGGAAGGGCAGGGCCTTCGGCGCGTAGGTGAAGGCGAGTCCGTTCGGGCCCGCGCGGAGCGCGGTGACGGCGGCGTTCATCGTCTCGCCGTGCCCCACCTTGGCGACGACGCCCTTGGCGGCGTCTATCTGCACGCGCGCGACGAGTGGGGAGACGTGCATCGCGTCCAAGATGTGCGCGGCCATGATGAGGTGGCCCTCGCTCCCGGGATGGACGCGGTCCGCGCAGAAGTGGTAGTCCGTCGCATGGTCCTTGAAGATCTGGGTGAGGGGCGCGTGGAGGTCGACGAGGCCGAGGTTGTGGGCGGCGGCGAGGTCGCGCACGATCGTCGCGCAGGAGGCGAGGCCGGGGTCGTTGCAGAAGGGCAGGTTCGCCTTCTCGAACACGCCGTACTGGTCGTAGGGCGAGGGGGTGATGAGGACGGTCTTCATGCCGGCGTCGAGGAACCGCTCCGTGAGCTTCGTCATGTTCGCGCGGTAGGCGTCAACCGCGCGCGTGCGCGCGGCGGCCTCCTTTTCGGACGGCTCGGCGCTCTTCCAGCTGTTGCGGCTGATGTCGTTCATGCCGAACATGAGGAACGCGCGGTCCGCCTTGAAGGACAGGATGTCGCGGTCGAAGCGGCGCAGGCCGCCGCCCGCCGTGTCGCCGCTGCGTCCGCCGTTGATGAGGCGCACGTTCGAGCCGGGGTGGCGCAGGTCCTGGAAGGCCTGGAGGTAGTAGATGAACTTGCCGCCGTGGGTGATCGAGTCGCCGCAGAAGAGCACGCGCTCGCCGTCCGCGAAGCGCCCCACCGCGCCCGCGTCGCACGTCTTCATCACGAAGTCGCGGAGGAAGTAGGCGGACGGGCGCACGCCGCCGCCGTGGTTACCCTCCGTCTCGTGGAACTCCGTCTTCGGGTAGCCGCAGCTGCGGAGCGAGGCGGCGAGCAGCTCGTTCTCCTCCACGCGGCACTTCCACTCCACGTCGCGTCCGCCCGCGAGGAAGCAGGCGGGCGGCAGGTTCTTGCCGCCGGCGAAGGCGAGAGGCGCCCATTCGTCGATCTTCGGCTGGAACTGCGGGTCGGTGTCGTCGAAGCCGACCTTCCGCACGTTGAAGTGCTTGGTCATCTGCCCCGTCATCGGGGCGATGCCGGCGAGGTCGGCAGGGACGTGTCCGTACTTGGCGAGCCACTTCGGGTCGAGGCCGACCATGGCGGTGAGGTAGCCGCCGCCGGAGATGCCGGTCACGAACACCTTCTTCGGGTCGCCACCGTAGCGGGCGATGTTGTCGAGCGTCCAGGCGACGGCCGCCGCCGCGTCGGAGATGCACTCCTCGGGCGTGGCGGTTTCGCCGGTCTTGTCGTTCTTGAGGAGACGGTAGTTGGCCCCGACGAACGCGACGGGATCCTTGTCGGCCGCCTCATCGGGCCAGCGCGCGAAGTGCTTGTTGCCCTTGACGAGCCCGCCGCCGTGGAAGTTGATCACGGTGGCGAAGTTGGTGACGCCGTCGGGCCACTTGACGTCCAGGACGCAGCGCGGGGCGGCGTCCGAGTAGCGGATGTCCTTCTCGACGTTGAAGGTGAGGCCGAGGGCGGTGAGGCCGAGGCCGAGGGCGAACGACATGATGAGCTGTTTTTTCATGGCGCACAGTATACCATAGTTTCGCCGCTTGCGGCGACTGTTTGGGAATGGTACAATCTCCGCGGATGCAGCAAAAACCGAGGAGTGCAAGTCATGAGGTTCATGTTCCTTTCGCTGGCGGCGCTGGTCGCCGGCCTGTCCTGCCGTGCGGCTGACGGAGACGGGCTTCTTCCCACGGGCGGGTTTCGCATCCGCGACCCGTTCGTGCTGGCCGAGAATGGCACGTATTACCTCTACGAGGCCAAACCGTGGAGCGGCGGGCGCGGCGTGAACGTGTTCACGTCGAAGGATCTCAAACGCTGGACGCCGAAGGTGCCGGTGATGGAGCTGCCCAAGTCCAGCACATGTACCGCGGTCTGGGCGCCCGAGGTACACAAGTACAAGGGAAAATACTGGCTGTTCGCCACGCTCACGTTCCCGCCGGACCCGACGCGTCCGCTGAAGCGCCTGGACGAGCCCGGGCACAAGGCCCCGGGCACTCCGCAGCCGCGCGGCGTGTGGGTGTTCAGGGGCGACAGCCCGATGGGGCCGTTCACGCCGGTGAAGGAAGGTTCCGTCACGCCCTACGAGTGGATGTGCCTGGACGGCACGCTGTGGGTCGAGGGCGGCCAGCCGTGGATGGTGTTCTGCCACGAGTGGGCGCAGACGGGCAACGGGCGCATGATGGCCGCGCCGCTCTCCGATGACCTGTCGCGCTTCACGTCCGAGCCCGTGGAGCTGTTCAAGGCGACGGACGCGCCGAACGGCGGCGTGGTGACGGACGGGCCGTTCCTCTGGCGGGAGAAGGGCTGCGGCCTGCGGATGATCTGGTCGAACATGCTGAAGGACAAGGGCTACTGCGTGATCCAGTGCCGCTCGAAGACCGGCAAGGTGACGGGCCCCTGGTACATGCACACGCCGCTCTACGCGCACGACGGCGGGCACGGCATGCTCTTCCGCACGTTCGAGGGCGAGCTCATGCTCGCGCTCCACCAGCCGAACGCCAGCCCCGACGAGCGGATGCGCCTCTACCCCCTCTACGCAACGTGGGAGGGCTTCGCACGGGCGGACTGGCAGCCGTTCGGCCCCGCGTGGCAGGCACAGTGGACGCCCGCGTTCGAGGCGGCGATCGACGCGCGCATCGAGCGGCACCGCAAGGCGGACGCCGTCGTGGACGGCCTGCCGCCCGGCGCGGAGGTGAAGGTGGAGCAGACGTCCTCGCAGTTCCTCGTGGGCTGCAACATGTTCAACTTCGACCAGCTCGGGTCCGACGCCCTGAACGCCGAGTACCGCGCCGCCTTCACGAACCTCTTCAACGCGGCCACGCTCGCCTTCTACTGGAAGAACATGGAGCCGAGGGAAGGGCAGTTCCGCTTCGAGTCGGGACCGCGCGACCTGCCGGAGTTCTGGAACGCGTTCGACCATGAAAAGGACGACGCGTACAGGCTCGTGGAATGGCGCCGGCCCGCCCCCGACCGCCTGATCGAGTTCTGCAGGGCGAACGGCGTGGCCATGCACGGCCACGCGCTCATCTACGTGGCCTGGTCGCCGGACTGGCTGTGGGATGTGGCCACCACGCCCGAGAAGGCC
The DNA here is from genome assembly GCA_017427485.1 of Kiritimatiellia bacterium. GTDB lineage: Bacteria > Verrucomicrobiota > Kiritimatiellia > RFP12 > UBA1067 > RUG572. The sequence goes on along the minus strand of JAFRSR010000078.1, from coordinate 13,361 downwards.
CGCCACTGGTACGACCGCCACATCTACGACATGGCGCTCCACTACGGCGACGCGATCCCGCAGTGGGACGTGGTGAACGAGAGCCTGAACCGCGACTCCACCCGCGAGAGCCCCGACGACGCGAAGAACTGGTTCACGGGGCGGCGCCCGGGCGTGGTGCTGCCGCCCGACTACACGCGCCGGGCGTTCGAGCTGGCCGACCGCCTCTTCCCGAAGAACGTGCGCCTCGCGGTGAACGACGCCTGGACGGTCGCGAACGACGCCTACGCGGCCTTCGCGCAGAAGCTCATCCGCGACGGCGCGCGCGTGGACGAGGTCGGCTACCAGAAGCACATCTTCAATCCGCGCGACCTGCTGTCCGTGGCCTCGGGTTTCCCCTGCCTCACGAACGGCCAGACGTGGGACGTGGCGGACGAGACGAACCGACTCGCCGAGATCGACGCGCGCACGGCCCGCCCCATCCACATCAGCGAGGTGACGATTCCGTCCCCGCGCGGGCTCGCCGGCCTCACGGACGCGGAGGCCGACGCGATCCAGGCGCGGGTCACGCGCGCCTACTACCGGCTTTGGTTCTCGTGGCCCAGCGTGGAGCGCATCACCTACTGGAACCTCGTGGACGGCCTCGGCGCGAAGAACGAGCGCATGAGCTCCGGCTGGTACAACCGGGACATGACGAAGAAGGCCGTGTGGCACGCGATGGACCGGCTGTTCAACCACGAGTGGCGCACGCGCCTGACGGCGAAGGCCGACGCCTCCGGACGGCTCTCCTTCCGCGGGTTCAAGGGGCGCTACCGCCTCACCTGGCGGCGCGCCGACGGCACGACCGAAACCCGCGAGCTGGACCTCGAACGCTGAAAAACGGCGTGGCGTTCGGACCGTGTTTTTGCTATAATTGCACCAATCCGCAAAGTCAAAAAGGAAGCTTGCCATGGCACGGACGCTCAAATTGTTCATCAGCATAGTCTTCTCGCTCGCCGCGCTGTCCCTGCAGGTCGCGTCGGCCGAAACGTGGTACTGGAGCCCGAGCGTGCAATCGAGCGGTCGGTACAACTGGAACGCCAACAACTGGACGAACACGGCGGCGGCGCGCGGCTACCCGCGCACGGGCGACACGGCGGTGCTGGGATGGGGCTCGGCTACCGCGAGTGCCTACAATGTCGGTAACAGTGGCACGGGCAATCCGCTGCACGAGGTGCGCTTCGAGGGAAACTCGAAGGTCGAGATGAACCAGGGGCTTCTCTGCCTCCAGGGCGGCGGCGGCGGCTTGCAGTATTTGCGCAACGCGGATTCTACCTCAAACTGGATGGGTACGCGCTTCATCGGTGACGGCGAGGTGCCGATCAACATCAAGTACAACAAAACCTTCGCGCTCCAGGGGCAGGTGACATTCGCCAACGGCAGCCCGACGCTCGTGAAGACGGGCCCCGGCAAGTTCGTCTGCTTCAACGAGTCGGGGAACCGGGACTACACGGTTCCGCTCACGCTCATCCGCCAGGGCGGGCTCGACATCACCACCAAAAAGGCGCTCAGCGGCGTCACCATCGCGTTCGACGGCGACGACACTTCGCAGCGCCTCGTTTTCTGCTATAACGCTTCGCACACTGTCGATCTGGTGCTGGACAGCTGCGGCTTCTACGAGACGAATGGCGTGAACAACACCGAACACGGCGTCTCCTCGCAGAACGACCAGCAGCTGAAGTTCACCGGCACGCCCAAGCAGAACCCGACCGTGTTCTCCGGCAAGTTCTACAGCAAGGCCGGCCTCAACTGGGCGCCCGGCTCGGCGGACTACACGTTCGTGTGCTCCAACGCCGTCTCCGCCACGACCGGCCAGATGATCGTGGGGAAGGGAACGGTGAAGCTCGTGACGGGCGCGTCGTTCACCGCGCTCACCAAGCTGATCATCTCCGCCGGGGCGACGTTCGAGGTGGAGGAGGGCGCGGGCGCGAACTTCCACGCGGACACGCTGACGCTGGACAACGCCACGGCGAAGGTCAAGGTGGGCACGGGCGTCTCGCTCGAGATGGGCGCGGCCACGCTGAACGGCAACGCCCTGCCGCACGGCACCTACACGGCGGACGGCGCAAACGACACGCGTCGGGCGACGTGGATCGAGGGCGCGGGCGCGGTTGTGGTGGTGAACGGGCCTGACAACATAGACACCTGGAGCGGCGGCGGCGCGGACGCCCTCGCCACCACCGACGGGAACTGGGAAAGCGGCGTGGCGCCGGACATCACGGCCGGCGACCTGCTCGCCACCTTCGCCACGGGCGGCGCGGAGGCGATGTTGCCCGCCGGCACGGCTGCGGCGTTCGACGGCCTCGTGCTCGACAGCGCGAACCTCGGCGGCAACGCCTTCGCGTTTACGGCGGGCAGCGGCGCCACGGCGGCGATTGGTGGGAGCGGCATCTCGATCCCGGACGCGGCAGCGGCGACCACGTGGACGATGGGCTGGCCGATCACGGTGACGGGCGGTGCGCAGCCGTGGAACATCGGCTCGAACAACACGCTGAAGATCAATGCGCCGTGGGGCGGCGATCAGGACATCACGCTGACGAGCGACGGCACGTTGGAGCTGAACGCCACCAGCACGCATTCGGGCGCGCTCGAGCTTCAGTCCGGCACGGTGAAGGTGACGGCAACCGACGGGCTCGGCACGTCCGCACGCACGGTGAACTTCCACGACGACATCGTCAAGCTCAGTTTTGGCGGTGACATCACGATCTCCTCGTCGCTCAACGGCACGTGGGCGAAGACGGACAGCATGGCGAACGGCATCAAGGTGCTGGCTGGGGCGAATGTCGTCTTCGACGGAAAGCTGACGTATTACAGCCAGGGCGGCGTGGACCTGGCGGCGGGCTCCACGGCAACCTTCAGGCGTGGCCTGCAGGTGAGCAGCAGCGGCATGGAAGGCTATTTGCGGTTCACCGGCAACGGTACGGCGATCATCACGAACGCGGCGATGTACATCGGGCAGCGGACGACGTCGATAGAAGGATCCACCATGACGCTGGACCTTCGCGTGTCCGACAACAACCTCACCGGCGGGAATCGCTACTGGGCGATATTCCCGGCCGCCACCGTCGTGACGCGCGTGGCGAATGCGATCAGCACGGGCAACAGCATAGCCTTCGGCAACGGCGGCACGTTCGACCTGGACGGCCACAACCAGTCTTTGAAGCTTTTTCACGGTCTGGCGGGATCGACGGTGACGAGCGCGCGCCCTGCCACACTCACGCTGGCCTGCAGCGGCAACAACGAATCGTACAACCAGGGAAGCCCCTACAACGACACGAACCGCGTCAACCAGGCCGTGTTCACGGGATACGTGAGCCTGACGAAGAACGGCGCATTCCCGCACAACCTCGGCGCGACCAGCTCGTCCACGGGCACGCTGAAGGTGACGGCGGGCGTACTCACGCTGTCCGGCGCATGGCCGAACTGCACGAACGTGGTCGTCTCGGGCGGCACGTTCGCGGTGAAGAACGCCAACGCCTTCGGCGACAATCTCCGCGCCTCGGGCGAGAAGCCGAAGGTCGTGTTCAACGTGGCCGCGAGCGGCGCGACGCTCAATCTGAACTATTCGGGGATGATCGACTGCGCGGAGATCCGCGTGGGCGGCGAGAAGGTGTTCGGCACGTTCGGCGCGGTCGGCAGCGGCGCGGAGAACGAGCGCAGCTGGATCACCGGCACAGGCTTCATCCGCGCCCTGCCAAGCGGAACCGTCCTCATCTTCCGCTGATAGGAAGGAACAACCGCATGGAGAGCCGCCATCTTGGCGGCGACTTTTGTATGCATTTCGTTACAAATTTTTTACAGTTTACCGGGTTCCGCAAATCAGATGAAAATGGTAAGATTTTGGTGTCAGGACAAACAGGAAAGGAAAGACCTCGTGAAAAAGACAGAGTTGTCCGGCGGAAACGCCTCTCAGGTCCAGATGGAGCCCGTTGAAAATCAGATTGTCGTGTACCAACCGAACGAGACCGTCCGACTGGACGTGCGACTTGAAAATGAGACCGTTTGGCTAACGCAGGCTCAGTTGTGCGAGTTGTTCGGCGTCGTGAAGTCAAATGTTTCTTATCACCTCAAGAATATTTTCGGGACCAATGAGCTTGACTATGGAGCAACTGTTCAAAAAATTCGAACAGTTCGTTTGGAAGCCGGCCGTCATGTGTCTCGTGATATTGAATACTTCAATCTAGATGTGATAATATCGCTTGGGTATCGCATCAATTCTAAGTTGGGCATACAGTTTCGTCAATGGGCGACGCGGGTGTTGAAGAACTACCTTCTCCAAGGCTACGCAGTGAATACTCAACTTTCTCAACTTGAAGACAGGGTGGACCGACGGTTGGCGAAGCATGATGAACGCATCGCGACTCTTGAAGACAAGGTCGATTTCTTCGTGCAGACGCAGACACCTCCGCTGCAGGGCGTGTTCTACAACGGTCAGTTGTGTGACGCCCGGGCGCTGGTGCTTTCGCTCGTCTCGCGCGCGAAGCGTTCGCTGTTCCTCATCGACAACTGGACGAATACGGCGGTGCTCGACCTCTTTACGAAAAAGCGCAAGGGCGTGCGACTGACGATCTTCACCTCGGAGCATTACGACAGGAAGCATGTGCCCCACCGCAAGATTTCCAATGCCGACGTTGCGACCTTCAACTCCCAGTACCCGAAACTCGCCGTCCGCTACAACGAAACCTTCCACGACCGCTTCCTCATCATCGACGACAAGGAACTCTATCTCATCGGCGCGTCGCTCAAAGACCTCGGCTCCAAGTGCTTCGCCTTCACGAAACTCGACCCCGCCGCCATCCGCCGCATCAAGAAGACGGCATTTCACCCCGCCCCGTAGAACAGGCTGCCAGCCCGTTCATCCGGTCGTGACAAGCGTGACCGTTCCACTGTGAGGCGGTGGCTTGCCTCCTCTTGCTACCAATCGGGAAACCCGGCTTTGCTCATAAACCCACTTGACGGATAATCGGTTTATGGTTTACGACATGCGGCAAGGCCTTTTACCGTTTGCGGAAGAAGGCGGCGGCGACGGCGAAGGCCGAGACGACGTTGAGCGAGTTCTTCATGCCATGCGAGGGAATTTCGAGGACGGCGTCGGCGGCGGCCACCACGTCGGGGTCGAGACCGAAGCGCTCGTTGCCGAGGAGAAGGGCGCAGGGGAACGACGGCGTGACGGTTGAGATGTCGGCGGCGCCGTTGGCCGTTTCGAGCGCGTAGACGGTGTAGCCCTCGGCGTGGAGGCGGTCGATGACGTCGCGGATGTCGCCGGCGTGTTCCCAGGGGACGGTTTCGTCTGCGCCGAGCGCGGTCTTCTTCACCTGCGGGTTGCCGGGTCCGGGGGTGTAGCCGCAGAGGATGAGTCGCTCCACGCCGAAGAAGTCGGCCGTGCGGAAGATCCCGCCCGCGTTGAAGGCAGAGCGGACGTTGTCGGCGACGACTACCAGCCGTTCCGCGCGTCCGCCGTCAGGCGGACGAGTTGGGTTGTCCGTGGTGCGGATGCCCATTTCGGCGTCGGTGATCTTGGCACGCTTGTCGACGCGCTCGAGCGGCACGAGGGCGGCCTGGATGGCGCGCGGCGTGGTGCCGGGCTGGAGCAGGTGGGCGAGGCTTACGAGGCGCTTCGACTCGGCCGTGCGCAGGAAATCGAACGCGGCGGCGCGGGAGGCGTCCGTGCCGTCGTCGAGCGCCGCGCGCACGAGCTGCAGCGCCTTCTTCCATTCTTCTGTCGAAAGGTCTATCATGTTGCAGGGAAGTATACCATATCGCGCGGGCGGCGGATATGCTATACTGTTGGCATGAAACTTACGGCACAACAGATACTGGGAGCCTGCGCGGCGGTCTTGACGACGGCGGCGACGGGCGCTCCGCTTGAGGCGGGGCTGGGCATCAACGGCAACCTGCGCGTGGGCGGCAAGGGCGCCCAGATGGCGCTCACGGTCCACCACGAGGGGTGGGACGGCACGTCCATGGGCGTGCGGTCGGACTTCGCCTTCCCCGACAAGGCGTCCGGCACGGCCCAGTTCGAGCTGTTCCACGAGAAGGACCGGTGCGGGCACGGTAACGCCACCTTGCTGCCGACGGCCGACGGCCGCGCGGTCTACATCGCCACGGCCACGTCGGAAGTCGACCTGAACCCCGAGGCGACCGTTCTCTCGCTCACCCTGCCGTGCGGCACGTGGGTGGGCGGCTCGTGGACGGACGCGTCCGGGAAGAAGCGCGAGTTTCCGGCCGAATTCAAGGACGCGAAGATGTGCCTCTATTCCGCCACCGCGCAGACGATCTCCTTCGCCGCGGCGGGGGATGCTGAGCCGTTCACCCTGACGTTCCCCCGTCCCGTGCCGCTGATGATCCAGGACGACCGCAAGTGGGTGCAGACCTTCACTTTGCGCATCTGGACGGACGCGGGGCGCGCGTTCCGGAAGGGCGACCAGCGCGCCTTCACGTGCATCCTCTCCGCGCCGGACGGCGTGAACGTGACCGTCGACCAGCCGGTCGTCGTCAAGCAGGGCCCGGACTGGATCCCGCTCGACTACGGCAAGAACATCGAGGCCGGCAGCGCGCTCGACTTCTCGGGGATGGGCCTGCAGGACGCCCCCGCCGGCAAGTACGGCTGGCTGAAGAACGCGGGCGGGCACTTCGAGTTCGAGGGCAGGCCGGGCGTGCACCAGCGCTTCTACGGCGTGAACCTCTGCTTCTCCGCGAGCTTTCCCGACCAGGCCCTCGCTGACGAGCTCGTCACGCGCCTCGTGCGTCTCGGCTACAACACCGTGCGCATCCACCACTACGAGAGTTGGGACGGCGTCGTCAAGGGGTCGAAGGACCGGCTGACGTTCAACGAGGAATGGACGAAACGCCTCGACTACCTGCTCTACCGCGCGATGGAGAAGGGCATCTACGTGACGACGGACCTCTTCACGACGCGTCCCGTGATGTGGCGCGACGTCGGCATCGACCGCGACGGACAGGTCCCGCAGCAGGTCTACAAGAACCTCATCGGCGTCCACGCGCCCGCGTTCGAGAACTGGAAGACGTTCTCCCGCAACCTGCTCACGCACGTGAACCCGTACACGGGCCGCGCGTACAAGGACGAGCCGGGCCTGCCGCTCATCTCCCTCATCAACGAGGGGCACCTCACCTGGTGCTGGGACGCGATCAAGAAGGAGGCGCCGATGAAGGCCGCGTGGAAGAAGTGGCTCGCCGCCAAGCGCGCCGCCGACCCCGCGTTCGCGAAGGGCGTCTCCGACGACGCCGAGAAGGTCCCCGCCTGGAACAACGCCGCGCTCATCGCCTTCATGGCGGACGTGGAGGACGACCTCTCGCGGCGCCAGCGCGAGTTCCTCCGCGCGCTCGGCGTGAAGGCGCTCCTCACCAGCCAGAACTGCGGCGGACACTACACGCCGCTCATGGCGATGCGCGAGGCGCGCTACGACTACGTGGACGACCATTTCTACGTGGACCATCCGCAGTTCATCGCGCGGTCGTGGTCGCTGCCGTCGCGGTGCCCGAACACGAACCCCGTCTTCTCCAAGCTCCTGCCGCCTGTCGCGTGCGCGTACACGCGCATGCCCTCCAAGCCGTTCTGCATCACGGAGTGGAACTTCTCGGGCCCGGGGATGTTCCGCGGCGTGGGCGGCATCATGACGGGCGCGATGGGCGCGCTGCAGGACTGGGACGGGCTCTGGCGCTTCGCCTACTCGCACAGCGACGACAACCTGCGCGACCGGCGCGGCGTCCCCGGCTACTTCGACGTGGGGAGTGACCCGCTCGGCCAGGCGTCCGACCGCGCGAGCGTGTGCCTCTTCCTGCGCGGCGACATGGCGCCGCTCGCGGACAAGCTCGCCCTTGCGGTGACGCCCGACACGTTCATGCCCGCGGACGGCAAGCCGACGGGCGTGGTGCCGAAGTGGCGCGACGCCGCGTGGCAGACGCAGGTGGGGACGGCCGTGGCGCCCGCGCCCGCCGGCGTGAAGACCTTCAAGCTCGGCGAGCAGCTTGACCGGGAGAAGGCCCCCGTGCCGCTCGCGCCGAACGCCGCGCTCGCCTTCGACCGCACGGTCGGCAGCTTCAAGATCGATACGCCGCGCACGGCTGGCGGGTTCACGCCGAAGGGCGCGCTCGCCGCCGGCCCCATCGCCTTCGACGTGGGCGACGTGCCGGCCACGGTGTGGGCGAGCTCGCTCGACGGCCGGCCGATCGCGCAGTCGGCGCGCATCCTCGTGACGCACCTCACGGACGTGCAGGCTAACGGCAACATCTACGCCGACAAGGCGAAGACGACGCTCCTCAAGTGGGGCGCGTATCCGCCCGTGGTGCAGAACGGCTCGGCCGCCGTCACGATCGCGCTCGCAGATCCGGGCGCCTACGAGGTGTGGGGCCTCGCGACCACGGGCAAGCGTCTGGAGAAGATCCCCGCCGCGGTGCGCGACGGCAAGCTCGCGTTCACGGCCACGGTCAAGGCCGCCTCCGGCGCGCGCATGCTCTACGAAATCGTCAAGACAGGTCTGTAGAGGTAATTTCAAAACCACTGAATACACGGAACACACGGAATAATAATTACCAATTACATGCGTATTTCTGTGTGTTCTGTGTATTCCGTGGTTCACAGAAAAGATCCCCAAGGGGTTTTGCAACTGGTTCTGTAATTTGAAACAAAACAAGAAAGAAGAGGAATCCTTATGAAAAGCAGCAGCGGCATGCCGCGGAGAAGTTTCGTGAAGTACGGGTTGGCGGCGGCGGCCGCGCCCACCATCGTGCCGCGCCACGTGCTCGGCGGTCCGACGGCGCCGAGCAACCGCATCACGCTCGGCGGCGTGGGCGTGGGCGGCGTGGGACACGGCCAGGTCAAGGGACTCGCCAAGGCGGGCTTCCAGGTGGAGGCGCTGTGCGACGTGGACGACCTCCACGCCAAGAAGACGTACGACAAGTTCCCGCAGGCGCGGCGCTACCGCGACTTCCGCGAGATGCTCGCGAAGGAGGGCGACAAGATCGACGCCGTCTACTGCGGCACGCCCGACCACACGCACGCCTTCGTGACGCTTGCGGCCCTTCGCGCGAAGAAGCACGTCTGCTGCGTGAAGCCCCTCACGCGTTCGATCGAGGAGTGCTATCTCGTGGCGGAGGAGGCGAAGAAGGCGGGCGTGGCCACGCAGGTGACGGCGTCGCCCTGCACGAGCGACGCCGCGTGCCGCACGCGCGAGATCATCGCCTCGGGCATCCTCGGCGACATCGTGGAGGCGTACGCCTGGACGCGCCGTCCGGTGTGGCCGCAGGGCATGCCCGACTATCCCTCGTTCACCACGCCCGTGCCGGGCACGCTCGACTGGGATCTCTGGATCGGGTCGGCCGAGAAGCGTCCCTTCGCCGACAAGTGGCCGGCGGACAACCCGATTCCGAAGATGTGTCCCGAGGCCTGGAAAGGCGCGGCGGTGTACCATCCGTTCAACCACCGCGGCTGGTACGACTTCGGCGCGGGCGCGCTCGGCGACATGGGCTGCCACTGGGCGAACACGATCTACAAGGCGCTCGACCTCGACCACCCCAGCATGATCAGCGCGAGCTGCACGCGGCGGAGCGAGGTGGCGTTTCCGCTCGCGAGCATCGTCACCTTCGACTACCCGAGGCGCGGGAACTTCCCCGAGCTGCGCTTCACCTGGTACGACGGCCTCATCAAGCCGCCCGTGCCGAAGGAGCTCGCGGGCGCGCCGCTCCCGAAGGAGGGCGTGATGTACGTGGGCACGAAGGCGAAGATGCTCATCGCGATGGAGGGCAAGGACGGCATGCGCATCCTCGACCCGAAGCTCGACGCGCAGGCGAAGACGATTCCCGCCACGCTGCCGCGCCGCGGCCAGATCTGGGACGAGTGGATGACGGCGTGCAAGGGCGGCGAGCGGGCCGGCTGCGACTTCGCGTGGGCCCGGCGCATCACGGAGTTCGTGCTCCTCGGCAACCTCGCCGTCCGGACGGGCGGCCCCGTCGCCTTCGACCCGAAGACGATGCACGTGGCGAACAACCCGGACGCCGACGCGCTCCTGCGCCTCACTTACCACAACGGCTGGAGCCTGTCGTAAGCCCGTGCCGCGATTCCGGGATTGACTAACATACCCGTGGGTATGTTATACTATGCGCATGATTACTTTTGCCAGAACAGGTCTTTGCGCGGCGGCGGCGCTCGTGCTCGTGTGCGGGTGCGACACGATCAAGCGCGCGCGCGAGGCGCAGGCCGAGGTGGCGTCGGCGGGGGAAGACGCCCCAGCTGGCGCGCGTGAGGAGACTGCGCGCGTGGATCTGCGGGGGCTGCGGCTCGTCGACTACGTCGCATGGGCGATGAACCACCGTCCGAGCATCGAGGCGGCGCATCTCGCCGTGTCGAACGCCGTGCTGGAGCTTGCGCGCGTGACGAGCGACCGCGAGCTGCAGATGAACCTCTCCAGCGGCTTCTCGCAGTCCACCGCGAACCGCACGAGCCACTTCTCCTGGCACCAGAACAGGGGCAAGTTCTCCTCCGACGTGTCGCTCGACCTCCTCATCTGCGACTTCGGCCGCATCGACGCGCGGGAGCGCCAGGCGCGCGAGAACCTCGTGGCGGCGCAGCGCGACCTCGCGGACGAGGAGTTCGCGGTGTTCAACGACGTCGCCCAGGCGTACTTCACGCTCCTGCAGAACGACGCGCTGCTCGAGGTGGCGCGCACGAACGAGCACCAGTACGCCGAGCACCTGCGCCAGGCGGAGTCGCTGTTCTCGGAAGGGGAAGTGAAGAAGCTCGACGTGCTGAAGGCGCGCGTGGACCTCTCGGACGCGCGGCTCGCCACGATCAACGCCTCGAACGACGTGGTGACGGCCGGCGCCAAGTTCATCCGCGCGCTTGGGCTCTCCGCGGACCGCGCGTCGCGCGCGGACGTGATGGACGTGGCGGCGCGGACGCTTGAGTTCGCGCGGCACGACCTGCAGCCCACCGCGTACGGCACGGAGGCTGCGCTCGACCTCGCGCGCACGAACGCGCCGTCGCTCAAGGTGCTGCGCGCGAAGCTGCGCGCGGCGTCGGCGGAGGTGGACTACGCGATCGCGGACCTCTTCCCCTCGCTCTCGTTCTCGAGCGCGCTTTCCTTCGCCGACCCGACGTGGAACTGGTCCTGGGGATTCAAGGCGGTGCAGAGCCTGCTGGACGGCTACCGCAAGCGGACGTTCGTGGACGAGGCCGTGGTGGCGATGGAGCTGGCGCGCGTGGCGCTGGACGAGGCGGAGCAGAACCTCTCGCGCGACCTCGCCGTGGCGGCGGCGGTGCGCGACAACGCGCGCGAGTCGCTCGCGACGGCGCGCGTGGAGGTGGAGCAGGCGAAGGAGAACCTCGACACCGTCGTGGCGCAGTACCGCCTCGGAGACGCCTCGCGCATCGACTTCACGGACGCCGCAAGCGGGTACGCCCACGCGCTGGGCGCGCGCGCGAAGGCCTTCTACGCGGGCGAGCTCGCCGAGGCCGAGCTGATCCGCCTCACCGGCCACGTGCCGCCGAGTCCGAAGGCGAAGCGGCGAGACGCCGCTTCCCCCAGGGCGGCCGAAAAGCGGCGAGACGCCGCTTCCCCCAGGGCGGCCGAAAAGCGGCGAGACGCCGCTTCTCCCAAGAGGAAAGAAGAGAAGGGCACTTACAGGGAAGTGAATGATGAAGACATTGACTAAATGGCTTGTGCGCATCGTATGGCTCGCCGTCCTCTGCGGCGCCGGATGGTGGGCGTGGCGCTGGTACGGCACGCGCAAAGAGGAGGCGTCTGCGGTGCGCTACCGCACGGCGCCCGTGGTGCGCGTGGACGTGTTCCGCACCGTGGAGGCCACCGGTACGGTGCAGCCGATCAAGGAGGTGGAGGTCGGCGCGCAGGTGAACGGGCGCATCGTGAAGCTGTTCGTGGACTACAACTCCACCGTCACGAACGGACAGGTCGTGGCGCTCATCGACCCGCTCGTCTACGAGGCCAACTACAAGAGCGCGCTCGGCGAGCTCCACTCCAACCAGGCGAACGTGAAGAAGTGCGAGGCGCAGCTCGTCCTCGCGGAGAAGACGCTCGTGCGCAAGGAGAAGCTCTCGAAGCGCGAGATGGCGCCGGTGGCGGACTACGACTCGGCGCTCGAGGCGCGCGACGCCGCCGTCGCGTCCCTCGCCGCCGCGAAGGCGAGCGTGGAGCGGAGCGAGGCGAGCGTGAGCCAGGCCAAGGCGAACCTCGGCTACTGCACGATCGTCTCGCCCGTGGACGGCGTGGTGATCACCCGTTCCGTGGACGAGGGCCAGACGGTCGTGTCGTCCATGAACGCCGTGCCGCTCCTCAAGATCGCGACCGACCTCCGCCGCATCCAGGTGGAGGCGACCGTGCCGGAGGCGGACATCGGCAACGTGCATGACGGGCAGGTCGTCACGTTCGCCGTCGACTCGTACCCCGGCCAGACCTTCACCGGCGTGGTCACGCAGGTGCGCATGGCGTCCACGACCACGAGCTCCGTGGTGACGTACCCCGTGATCATCGAGGCGGACAACCCGTCCGGCAAGCTCTTCCCCGGCATGACGGCGAACATTTCCGTACACATCGCCGAGGCGCGCGGCGTGCTGGCCGTCTCCTCCGCCGCATTCCGTTACCATCCGCCGACGCCCGGCGGCCCCGGCGACGGCGCGCATCCGGGGGACAAGTCGAAGAAGACGCTGTGGCTGCTCGGCGCCGACGGGAATCCGGAGCCCGCCGAGGTGGGGACGGGCCTCTCGGACGGCTCCGTCACGGAGATCAAGGGCGACGCGGCGCTGGAAGGGCGCGAGGCGGTGCTCGGCGTGATGCCCGCGATGCCGATGGGCGCCCCCGGGGCGGGCGGTTCGTCCAACCCGTTCATGCCGAAGCGTCCGGCCCGCCAGTCGAAGAACAGCGCGAAGGCGCCGCCAGCCGGCCCCCCGGCGAGATAGCGATGTCACACCTGATCGAGATACGCGACCTGCGGAAGGTCTACGCGCTCGGCGAAGAGCCGGTCGCGGCGCTCGACGGCGTGTCGCTCACGATCGAGCAGGGCGAGTTCGTGGCGATCATGGGCGCGTCGGGAAGCGGCAAGTCGACGATGCTCAACATCCTCGGCTGCCTCGACACCCCCACGAGCGGCAGCTACCTCCTCGACGGCATCGAGGTGGCCCGCCGCTCCCGCACGGAGCTCGCGCACATCCGCAACCGCAAGCTAGGCTTCGTGTTCCAGAACTTCAACCTCCTCGCCCGCACGACCGCGATCGAGAACGTGGAGCTGCCCGACTTCTACCTCGGCCGCCTCGGCCGCTCCGCGCGGCGCGCCCGCGCCCGCGCGCTGCTGGAGCGCGTGGGCCTCGGCGG
>JAFRSR010000077.1 GCA_017427485.1 Kiritimatiellia bacterium | reverse complement strand
TGCGCGCGTGGAAGGCGGTCGCAGCAAGCTGCAACCCTCCCGGTGCATTGGATTCGGTCGCAGCAAGCTGCGACCCTCCCGGTGGTAGGGCGCGCGCCCCGCGCGCGCCGTTCGGAACGATCCCCGAATCCTCCCTCCACATCGCGAAGGAGGGCGAATGGGCGGACTGCCGCGACGATCCCGCCGCGCGGGACGGACGGGCCATCCGCATCTCGAACGTCCACTACGGCTGGTGCGTGACCTTCCACATGGACAACGTGAAGTTCCGTCCCGGGCACACCTACACGCTGAAGGCGCGCGTGCGGGTGGAGAAGAAGCCGGGCGCGTCCGGCAAGGCGTTCTGGGCGGGCGTTTACAGCAACGAGCTGCGGAAGGGGCGCGGGCAGATTACGGTCAAAACCGACGCCTTGCGCGACGATGGATACATATGGTATACTGTTGCCACATGGACTCCCGGACGGAACGAGTACTTCTGGATCGGCGTGGGGCAGTTCGACAAGAAGAACGGCTCGGCGGCGGTCGAAAGCGTCTGGGTGGACGAGATCCTTATAGAGGAAGTTGAGAATTGAAACTGGAAGCTGTTCAAAGGAAGGGAGCGAAACGATGGAGAGACTTGCAATCGCAGGACTGGCCGCATGCGGCCTGCTGGCGGCGTGCGCCGAGGACATCGGCGTGACGCGCGCCGACAACGGCGACATCACGGTGGCGTCTGACGGCGAGGTGACGATCGGCCCGAACGGGTCGAGTACGAACAACAGCCAGAACCTGACCGTCACGTTCGAGGACGGCGGTATGATCAAAGCCATCCCGACCGACAAGGACGGCAATACCGTAACCAACTATCATCGACTCTGGCGCGACTACTTCATCAACGGCACGGTGACGTACGATGGTTCGGACCTGCATTCCAGCATCGCCCCCGAATTCCGGCGCAGTATGATTGCCACGAACGGAACGCTTGTCATCTCCGCCGACAGGACGGCGATCTATTGGGGGTCCGCCGATTCGAACCGAGCACGGAATTACCCGCTGTACGACGTGTCGAACGTCGTGTTTGCGGCGGGCCGCGGCACGATTAGCCTGGTTGGCGAGGCGACGCTCCGAGACGACCCCTCGGCCGTTTTCGAAAACGTCACGTTCAAACCGTCCCGTGCTCGCCTCGCCATTGCCGGGCAGGGCATCGTCTCCAACCGCACGGTCTGGAGCACCAAGAGGGTGAACTTTGACGACTACGGCTCGGAGGTCGTCCTCCTCGACGAATCGTACATTCCGGAAGGCGTGACGCCGGTCATCAACGGCAATCGAATATTCCGCATCCGCCCGTCGGACATCGTCGTAAGCAATGAGACCTTTGACAGCGGGAATAATGTCGCGCGCGTCTTTTGGCGGTCGAAAGAGGGATCGGGCGTCGTTCCGTTCGACATCCACCTCGGCGGTGGCACGGTCGAGCTGCAGACGACGCGCTCCACGTACGAGTTTGCGGGCAAGATCTACGGGAGCGGAACGATTGACCTGCAAGGGCCCAACCCGCGCACGATCAACGAGATTGAGGGAGCGTTCAACTTCAAGAACTCCACCTCCAGCGACAGCACGATCACGATCCGGAAAGTGAATCCCGGTTCGCGTCTGCGCTGCAGCGAGGGACGCGTGAAGCTCGTGTTCGAGGAGGGGGCGCTTCCGGCGACCGCCTCGCGGGCGACATACGGCCTGGACACCTACGTGTTCGTTCCGACGGCGGACGGGCGCCTGGACACGGCGAATCTCGCCTATCAGAACGCGACCACCGCGTTCGTGCCGTTCGGCGCCGACGTGACGCTGGTGGCGGGCGACTGCCATGCCAAGATCGGCGTGACGAACAACGCCGTCGTCAACATTGCGCTCGACGGCGGATCCGTCCCGACGGTGGTGGGCGGCGACGGCACGTTTGCCGTCGGCATGGTCGATTGGAGGGAAGTCGTGGGGTTGTGGCTCGATGCTTCCAAGCCGTACGACACATCGACGAAGGGTGCGCCGTACTACGCGCCGCCGTGCGTGAATCGGTCGGGTTATGACTTCGGCAACTTCTTCTTCACGAACGGTTATCCGTTTATCGAAGCGTGGTACGACGTGCGCGGGACGGAACGTACGTGGCGTCTCTACAACAGCCGTTACTATGACAGAAACGAATACAAATTGTACACGCACGTCTATCCGTATCTGGCGCAGGGAGATTTCGCTGGGCGCACGATGACTTATCTGAACTGCGGGGTAAATGACGTTGCAAATTCGACATGGTCGAACGACGGGCCTGATTCAGCGACGGTGGTGTCCAACGGGGGGGGGAACCGGCGGTTGCCCATCCTCGGCCGACCGGCCAATCCCGTCACCGCCATCATCATGGTGTTTGGCTCGCAGCAGGGCGGCGGCAAGGCGATGCTCGGCGGCGGGTCGTTCGCGCGTGCGGGATACGAACTGTCGAACCCTGTCTGCCAGACTGCACCCGCAGGTACGGCCATCTGGCTGGATGGTCAGGAAATCGATCCGACGACAACGTGTTTCAACGGAGGCTGGCAGGTCGTTTCGGTTGTCGGCGATGCTGCCGCGACGGTTGACTACATCGGCTGGAATACGCAATACCAGGACGCGGGCGGGCAGAATTACGCCGAGATCCTGTTCTTCACAAATACCGTCACGGATGTCCAACGGCAGCAGGTGGAGGCTTACCTCGCGGAGAAATGGGGCATCTCGACATACCTGAGCGAGCCGCCGGCCGCGCTCCCGCTGCGTGCCGAGGGGCGCACGGGATCCGTCGTGGTAGGTGCCGAGGCGTCGGTGGAACTGCGCGGCACGTACGCCGGCAACCTGACGGTGGACGGTTACCTCGCCATCTCCGGCGAGCCGTTGCCGTGGACGGCGGCGGACGTGCCGACGGAAGGGCGCGTGGACTGGTACGACGCGGACGACGTCGCTTCGCTGGAGCTGGAGACGGCGAACGCGGTCGTGCGACAGTATCCGCACGGCAAGACGCGCGACACGCTGACGAGCGGTTGCTTCCTGTGGGGAGCGGGCAGCCGGATGCCGTTCGCCGTGACGGGCGCGCGCGGCCTCGGCGCGGAGCGGACGTGGCTCGACTACAACCATCCCATTGGATTCCGGCCGACGACCTCTGACGGCAACGTCCTGCGCTTTATCCCGTACAACAAGTCGCCTTCTTCAGGGAATGCCGTCTCCCAGACCTTCCGCACGCTGCTCGTGGCGCTCGACTCGGGCCGCGGCGGCGGCGGCACGGTGATCGCCTCTGGCTCCGTGAGCGGTAACAGCGGCGATTTCCGCAAGCGTGATTCCGGGTCGCTGGCCGACCCCATCTGGCCCTCGTCCTGCTCGGCGAACGTCAAGAACGGCGTGACGCGCTTCAACGGCGCGGTGGTCGATCAGGCGAAGGGGTTCACGGGCGCGCCGGAGGTGCTGTCGCTGACGGCGGCGGGGAACGTGTCGGCGCTCTGCGTGGACACCTACGTCAACACGGAATCCGCAAATGGCGTCCTCAAGCAACAGGGAACCGTCCAGGGCGAGATGCTGATGTACGACTCCGTGCTGGATGCCGACGTGCTCGCGAACCTGGAGGCGTACCTGATGGGCAAGTGGACGGGCGTGCTGCCGGACGGCTGGAGCGACCTGCGCGGGGCGACTGTGACGGCGGGCACGGGCACCGTGAGCGCGGTCGCCGCGAAACTGCCGAAGTTCGGCGACGGCTTCACGGGCTCGGTCGCGATGCCGGATGCGGCGTTCGCGTTCACGTTCGATGGCGTGGCGGGCGCGGTGGACAAGCCGTTCGTCGCGCGCGGCGCGACGCTCGACCTGCCGGCCGCCGTGGCGGTGACGGTCGACTGCGTGAACATGCAGGGCGCGAAGGCGACGAGCGTGCCGCTCTTCGACGTGGCCGGGTTCGCGAATCCCGTGGCATGGACGCTCACGGCGACGAATGCGGGCGGCAAGGATCTGCGTCTTCGCGAGGAGGACGGCAAATTGATGCTGGATCTTCTTCCCGGCGGCCTGACGGTCATCTTCCGCTGAGCGCATCAGGTTTGTTTTTGGCGCACTGTCAACTGTGGAGGGGACGAATGTCCGACGTGACGAGGATTGTTCGCAAATCGTACCAGTCGATTCTGGTGATTCTCTCGGTTGCCGGGTGTCTGACGGCATCGGCCGCCGTGACGGTGCGCGTGAAAACGAGTGCGGCGGGCGTGCCGCAGATTCACGTGGACGGGCGGCCGGTTCGTCCGCGCATGTTCTGGGGATGGCACGGGCACCGTCCAATCATCGCCGGGACGGAATGGAAGTCGTTTGCGTTCGAGGTGACGCCGAAGTCGGGCGATCCGGGCACCTTGCACCTGCGGATTCCGTCGGGCAGGGATGTGGAGGTGCTGTTCCGCAACGTACGCATCGTCGATGCGGAGACGGGGGCGGACTACCTCGACCCGGCGTCGCTCGCGTCGCCTGAATCGTTTGCGAAGGCCTGGACGATTTTTGACAACGACACGGCGGGACACGCCGAACTCAAGGACGGCTGCCTGCGCATGACGGGCTGGGCGAAGGTGCGCGGTCCGAAGCGGCCGCCGCACTTCCACTGCTATACAAAGCGGACGCCATTCGCGTCGGGGCACACCTACCGCGTCTCGTTCGAGGCGAAGGCGTCGCAGCCGGACGTGCCGATCACGCCGGCCGTCTACACCTGCCGCAACGGCGTCTACACGCGCTGGCCGTTCAAAGGCGACGACCCGTTCCCCCACGAGGTGAAGCTGGCGGCGGAGGCGGGCGTGGACTTCGTCTCGTTTATGGCGCCGAAGACGATCTGGACGGACGACGAGTCGTACGACTGGGGCGAACTCGACGATTACTGCGACGAAATCCTGTCCGTCAATCCGAAGGCGCTGCTCATCCCCCGCATCAAGCTGGAGACGGGCGGCTGGTGGGCGCGGAAGCATCCCGACGAGGTGATCATGTTCGCCGACGGGCGGAAGGGCCCCGCGCCGTCGATCGCAAGCCGGCGTTACCGCGCGCTCGCCTGCCGGTTCCTCACGGCGATGGTGCGCCACCTCTGCGAAAAGTACCCCGACAACTTCGCCGGCATCCATCCGGCGGCGCAGAATTCGAGCGAGTTCTTCTATTGGGACACGTGGCGCAACCCCTACTGCGGGTACGATCCCGCCACGCAGGCGGCATTTGGCGCCTGGCGGCGTCGGCACGGGCGCGCGCCGGCCCCGGTGCCGCCGCTCGCGGCACGGAAGCTGGACATCTTCACGTCGCCGACGCTGGCCGACCCGGTGAAGGACCGCGCGCTTGTGGATTTCCGTCTCTACCAGCAGGAGGAGATGGCGGATTTCGTCGCCGAGGTCGCCGCCGCCTGCCGAAAGGCGTCCGGCGGCACGAAGCTCGTGCTGATCTTCTACGGCTACCAGTGGGAGTTCGCCGGCCATTCGCGCGGGGCCGGCGCCTCCGGCCACTACGGCGTGACGCATCTCCTCGACCGCGCGGCGGGCGACATCGACATCCTCTGCTCGCCCATCTCCTACTTCGACCGCGCGTGGGGCGGCACGGCGCCGGCGATGAACGCGGCGGAGACGGTGATGCGGCGCGGCGTGCTGTGGCTGTTCGAGGACGATGCGCGCACGTTCCTCGAGCCCAACAAGGCGGCGCACGCGCACGAGGGCGTCTGCAAGGACCTCCTCCAGACGCAGCAGGTGCTCCAGCGCAACACGGCGCAGGAGATCGTCCGCGGCTTCGCGTGCTGGTGGATGGACCTGCCCGCAAGCGGCTGGTACGACGACGCCCGGCTGTGGGAGGTGATGACGCGCCTGGGACCGTTTGACCGCGCGATGCTCAAGCGCGCCCGGCCGTTCGAGCCCGAGGTGGCGGCCATCGTGGACGAGGAGTCGATGATGTACCTTTCGCTCGGACGGCTTGCGGGGCCGTTCGTGTCGCACGCGCGCGCCGCGCTCGGCCGCGCCGGCGCGCCGTACGGACAGTATCTGCTGGCGGACGTCCTTGCGCGTCCGATTCCGGCGAAGCTCCAGTTCTTCCAGAGCGCGTGGTACATGACGCCCGAGAAGCTCGCGGCCGTCGAGGCGCAGCGCGCGGTGGCGCCGGGCGTTACGCGCGTGTGGTGCTGGGCGCCGGGCTACCTGACGCAGGAGGGCAAGAGCCTGGGCGGCATCGCGCGGCTCACGGGCTTCACGGCGCGTGCGATGCCGCCGACCACGGGCGCGGCGCGTGCGACGGAGGAGGGACGGCGGCGCGGGCTGCCGGAGACGATCTCGCGGGACGAGTCTCGTCCGTTCGTGGATCTCTTCGGCGTGGAGGCGACGGAATCCGAGACGTGGGCGCGCTTCGAGGACGGCACGCCCGCCATCGCGGTGCGTCCGAACGGGCGTGGCGGGCACGAGGTGTTCCTCGGAACGCCGTGCTGTCCGACGGAACTTGTCCGCGCGCTGGAAGACCTCGCGGGTGTGCACCGCTACGTGCGCGATGGCCACGCGACGGCGTGGGCGGCGGAGGGGTGGCTTTCCGTGATGGCGGACGCGAACGGCGGACCGGTGACGCTCGACGTGGGCGTGCCGGGGCCGGTCGTCGATGCACTTACGGGCGCGAAGGTGGCGGATGACCCGACCTTCACCCTCCAGATGCTCCCCGGCGAGACGCGTCTCTTTGCATTTGGCAGACGAACCGGGTTTTGGTAGTATATGCGAGTCGATTCTACTGACGGAAAGGCTAAGGAGAGAACATGAGAAGTTCCACAATCCATGTGAGACCCCTCGTCGCGCTTCTGGGTGCCGCGTTCTGCGCCGGTGCGGCGCTGGCCGCGAACTACACGCTGACGAACACGACGGTCGAATGGCCGTCGTCGAACGAGGCCGAGAACGTGTCGGGCAACAGGTTCACCATCGTCGGCGACGTGACGGTGGTGATCACCAACGTGCCGGTGGCAAACGTGTCCTTGGGGGCCTTGCGGGCGAACATGGTCGTCACCGACGGCGCGACGCTCACGGTCGACTTCACGGCCGTCGAGGCCAGCCGAATTCGCATCTGGGGCACGCTTGTGGCGCACGGCACGGGAAAGATTCGCATGAAGGGCGATACGACGCGCATCGCCTACGGGCTTGACGGCACGGCCGTCCAGCCCTTGCCACAGGCGGTCTTTGACGCGCCAGACTTCGCCTTCGTCGACGCGAGCGGCGACGCGCTGGACATCCCGCTGACGTTCAGCGGTCCTTCGGCCGTGCGGCGGTGGCCGTCCTGCGGGTGGGCCTTTTCGGCCGCCAACATCTGCCTGATCGGCGACGAGGGCGTGCGACTGGCGCCGGACGAGGGCACGGACGCCATCACGCTTTCCTCCGCCGGCCTCAGAAACCTCGTGCTCGTCGACGACACGGCGCTTGCTCCCTCCACGAAGGTGAACGTGCCGACGGACTGCGGACTCTACATGAAGCCCGCCACCTATTCGACGAACTCGCTTTCCTGGGCGGCGACAATGTGGGGGACCAATTCGACTGACGTTGTGCTGTCTGGCGGCAAGCTGTCGCTCCAGTCGATGCCCGACCATGTCCTCCTCGGCGACATCACGGGCGCCGGTACCGTGGCGATGGAGGTCGCGCGAACGCGTGTCGACAGAGACGAGCGCACGTGGCTGTTGGGCAACATCTCATTCGAAGGTTCGGTCAGAGTCTCGTCTGGGTCCTCCGCGACATACGTTTATGACTGTCTGAGCATCGGTCAATCGTCGGTGCCGGGCCACGCGACGAACAAGGTGACGTTGGCTGCCTGGTCGCAACTCTCGTTCGTCGCGCTCGACGGAACGTTCGCGCCGAATGTCACGATCGGTTCGCTGGCAGGAACAGACGAGACGAGCCTTCTCCACGTCATGGCGGGGCAGACGGTCACGATCAACGCCTTCACGGGGATGTTTAGGCTGCTTGGCGGCGGTACGGTCGTGTTCGGCCCGGACGTGGGACCGGTCGCGTCCTGCCGGTTCGGCGATGGGTTGGTCTACACGAAAGGGAATTCCCCCTCCGAGTTCTCGGTCTTGCCTTATGTGAACAACGCGACGGGCACGAACACGCTTACGCTGGGCGGGACGCCGCTCTTCACGGGCGCTTCGACTTCCTTCGTGGTGCAGGCGGCGGCGGGCGAGCGGATGCGCGTGCTGGCGGACGGCAACGTGCCGGTGATCGCCGGCGGCGCGGGAACGGCCGTGATCGAGACGCGTGACTGGCGCGACCGGGCGGCGCTCTGGATCGATCCCTCCACCACTGAGCCCGGTGGTTTCGGCACGTGCGCGAAGGACGAGTGGTGGTCTGTCATATCCACTTCCATCTCGAACAGATTTGTGAACGAGGCCCATGCGACGGGCGGAGGCCTCTACATCGAATACATGCCCGACTGCCGTCCCGACCGCACGTACTACTTCGGCCGCAACAGCCGAAACTATCAACATTTGTACGACAAAACCAATCCGTACGCAGAATGCCTGCCGTCCGTGTTCGCCTACCAGAAGTTCAACGGCTGCAACGGCCTCACGACCATCTGCTGCGTGGGCAGTTCGCGTCGGTTGCCGATCGCAAAGGGGGTCGTCAAGGAGTATGCCGAATCTGCAATCCCCGCGAAGATGGTCATCATGGTGTTCGGGTCGCAGGACGGCGGCGGCAAGGCGCTGGTGGGCACGTCGGACGGCGCGTTCGCGCGCACGGCAGGCCTTGCCAACGGCTTGACGACAAGCGCGAGCGCGAACATCTGGCTGGACGGCGTGAAGGTGACAAGTCCGGATGCCCAGACGCTCAACGGCGGTTGGCAGATCGTCTCGATCGACACGACGGGCCACAACGTGAACGGCTTCGGCTGGGCGAAGAACTACAACGACGCCGGCGGACAGAACTACGGCGAGATCCTCGTGTTCACGAACGCGCTCTCGGACGTGGAGCGCACGTCCGTGGAAAGCTACTTGGCCGAGAAGTGGGGCATTTCAACTTACAACGGCTCGGCGGCTGCGACCGTGCGGGCCGTGGGGCGGACGGGCACATTGGAGGTCGCGCCCGACACGCAGGTGACGCTGGGCGGCTGCTATGCGGGCATGATCGACGTGAAGGCGGGCGCGACGCTGACGATTGCGGAACCACTGCCGCCCACGGCGGACGAACTGCCGTCCTCCGGGCGCGTGGGTTGGTTCGATCCGGACGCCGAGGGCAGTCTCTATCAGCCGAACGTCTCGTGGGCACGCCGCGAAGAGGTTCAGGCCGTGGCACCCTACGGATTGGGAATTAACGACATTACCAACGGTACGACCTTCCTGTGGGCACCGGGTTCCCGTCGTCCGTTCCGCGTCCTTGGCGCGCGCGGCTGGGGTCCGGTGCGCGCGTGGATCGACTGCCAGGAAATCGATGTGAGCAGTGCAGCGAGTGACACCGGAAACTGTTTGCGTCCGCGTCAGTATCCGAACACGAACCCGACGGGAGGCGACGGCGGAAGCAACATGACGATCCCCTGCCGGACCGTGTTCATGGCGTCGGACTCCTTCCGCGGCGGCGGTTCGCCCGTGCTGGGGGGCGTTTCGGGAGGAAACGGGATTGCGGCTCGCACCGCCGGCGACTACAAGGCGCCGATCTGGGCGAGCGGCACGCACGCGCGCATAACGGGTGGCGAGACGCGCCTGAACGGCGTGCGCGTGGCGTCGCCCACGCAGACCGGCTTCACGGGCGCGCCGGAGGTGTTTTCCTTCAGCACCACGGCGGACCAGCTCATCGGTTGCTTCGGTAATCTCTACAACACCCAGAAGGGGGTCAACTACGGCGAGGTGTTCGGCGAAATCCTGCTGTACAACCAGGTGTTGACCGGCGCCGACCGGCTGGCGGTGGAGGCCTACCTGATGGGCAAGTGGTGCGGTACGCTGCCGGAGGGCTACAGCGACCTGCGCGAGGCGACGGTGTCGGCGGGTTCAGGCACGGTGACGGCACTTGCTGCCAAGTTGCCGATGTTCGGCGATGGCTTCACGGGCACGGTCGTGGTGCCGGATACGACATTCGACTTCACGCTCGACGGCGCGGCGGGGACGGTGGATCGTCCGCTTATCGCCCGCGGCGCGACGCTCTCCCTGCCGGCCGCTGTGACGATCAACGTCGTGTGCGCGAACATGGCGGGTTCGGACGGCACGAGCGTGCCGCTCATCGACGTCGCCGCGTTCGCAAGCCCCGTGACCTGGACGTTCAACGCGGCCAATACGGGCGGCAAGACGGTGCGTCTGAACGTTGAGGGCGGTCAAGTGCTGTTGGAAGTCATCCCCTCCGGCACCACCATCCTCTTCCGCTAGTGGGAAAGAATGCGCTTTAATTCATCTGGAACAAGAAAGAAATATAGACATGAATAAGCTGATGTTTTGTGCGATGATTGTTACGCTCGGAGCGGGTGCGCTGTGGGCGGAGGACGCCTATCTTGAAAGCGACGGCACGGAGAGGACGGGCATCAACAGCCGATACTTCTTCACGCCGCAATCGCGCATTGAGGTGGATTACGCCTGGACGGCGACGGAGCCCAGGCAGATGCGTCTCTTCGGCGCGGACGGCGTGGAGCCTGCGATTTCGATCTACATCAACGGCAACGGCTACACGGCATACGGCACGGGCGGAGTGAACGGTACTCCCAATCCTTTCACGGGATATCCCAACAACATCCTCGTCGATACCGCACGGCACACGGCGATCCTTGACCGCAAGAACGCCAAAGGCTATTTCATTACCGGCGGTGTCACGAACTGGACGGGCAACATTCCGACAGTGTGTACGAACACATCGCCGTGGCCGATTGCGATTCTTGGAAACTCCACCAAGCCGTCAGGTACGATTTTCCAAGCTGCCAACCATAGCCCTAAGGTCCGCATCTACCGCTTCAAGATCTTCACGGACGATGTGCTTGTGCACGATTATCTGCCGTGTGTGAAGGGTGGCGTGCCGGGATTGCGTGATCAGGTGGACGGCGTGTTCGTGACAGGCGAGAACATCAGCGCCCTTTCTGTGGGCGGCGACGTGGAGACGATTGAGGACGATCCGTGGATCGCGATGCCCGACAACAACCAGACGAACGGCTGGCAGTTCGTCGATACGGGCTATCGTCCGACGCCGAACACGCGCTTCGAGGTTGACTACGCGCTCGGCAGGAACTACGGCGACGTGCTGAGCGGTAATGGCGACTGGGCCGTGTTCAGCGGCTATTCGTCTGTGAGCAACAACGCCTTGACTCAAAACTATTCAGTGTTCAATTTCTATTACAACAAAAACGGAGCCTCCTGGTCGTGTGGCGGTGACAACTGGCTCGGCGCCAACAGCGGTTTCCCCAAGCCGGTCGACGACAAGGACATCCGGCGCGTGGCCGTGCTGGACGCCAAGAACAAGACATTCGTTCTTGCGACCGCCGGGTTCACGAACTATACGGGAACCTGCACGGGGTATCGCGACTTCAATTACAGGACGGTCAAGATCGGCGCCTGGTATCATGGAGCAGGCGGTTTTGCGCCGCTCAAGATCTATGGGTGCCGCATCTTCGAGGACGACGTGCTCGTGCGCGACTTGCGGCCATGCGTGCAGAACGGGCTGGCGGGCCTGAAGGACGAAGTGGACGGCTCCTTCCTCGCGTGCGGTACGCGGACATACGGCGGCCCCATTCCGCATGAGCAGGGCGACGGCTACATCGAGAGCACGACGCGCAACATCTTCATCGACACGGGCTACTATGCCAATTCCAACACGTGCGTTTGGGCGGATTGGGCGTTCACCTCCCGCGACAATTCGTCGTCGGCGGGCGGCCAGCACTTCGTGTTCGAGACGCAGACCCCCATCATCGGGCGCATCTACGGAAACGGCGGCAGCGGCGCGGCGTCCGACACTTCCTACGCATGGAACTACAGCACGAGCGGACAATGGATCAGCACGGAAATCCGCGTCGTCACGAACGTCCGCCATCAGGCGTACATCGATTCTTACGGCGACAGGGTCTTGTTCATGAACGGTTCCTATACGAACTACTACACGACCATGACGGCCAAGGGCGCGCTCAACCAGGCGAGCTGCACGAAGACGCTGAAGCTCTTCAGCAATGCGTCTGCAAATGCCAACTTCGCGCTGATGCGCCTCTACGGGTTCAAGATCTGGGACGCGGGCACGCTCGTGCGCGACTACGTTCCGTACATCCAGAAAGGCGCGGCCGGACTTTACGACCGCGTGAACAACACGTTCCACACCAGCAACCGGGCGCTCGCCTACGGCGGCAACATCGCGAGCGATGGCAGCACGATGGACGCCTACGTGGAGTCGACCGGCGATCAGGCGGTCAGCACAGGGTATCTGCCCAACGGCAAGAGCCGCATCGAGGCGGACTTTGCCTTCACGTACGCAAGCCCCGTTCAGGCGCGTGCGTGGGGCATGGCTCAAACGTCGTTGCAGAGCGCAGAACTCTACATCAACGGGAGCGGATATTTCTCGTTCGGTTACCAGAATTCCGGTAACAGCTGGGCGGGTAAGGCTCTCAGCGTGACGGCGAACCTCCTCCGGCACCGATCCGTGCTTGACATCGCGAAAAGCAAATACGCCTTCGATGGCGCAGACACGGCCTTGGGCGGAACGGCGCGGAATGCAACGGCCGAGGTCCCGATCGCGATATTCGCAAAGGGCGGCAATGCCGCCGGGACGACGTTCTCGAACCCTTCCTGCATGCGTCTCTACACCTTCCGCATCTATGAATATGAGGACAACGTCAAGACACTGAAGCACGAGTATCTGCCGTACAAGAAGGGCAACGTCATCGGACTCTACGACACGGTGACGAAGACGATCAAGACGGACGCAAAAAACTCAGCGACGCCGTTTAAGATTTCCGGCAAGGGCGTAGACGGCGCGGAGCGGTGGATCGTCACGCCGCAGAGCGTGCGTCTCTCGAAGCGGGCGGGCGAGACGATGCTTTCCGCGAACGCGGCGGGCGCGGTCAGCTACCGCTGGACGCTGAACGGCGCGGTGGTCGCGGGCGGCGAGGACGGCGACCTGGCCGTGGAATGGGAGAAGGCGAAGTCGGGCGTGACGGAGACTTACGCCGTGACGCCTGTCTACGACGTCTGCGGCACTGCGGTCGACGGCGAACCCCTGACGGCGACAGTGGAGTTCCTCGCCGCCGGTACGGTGTTCCTCGTGCGGTAATATCCGGCTGTTTATGGTATAATGGGCGGCATGAAAAAGATTATAGCAGTTGCCGTTGCGGTGGCCGGGGCGGCGTGCGCCGCGTTGCCCGAGAACGAGGTGAAGGACGCGCTGGTCGCGCCCGAGCTGAAGAACACCCGCGTCCAGGGGCAGATCGGGGCGAAGTTCGACACGTTCATGCATGAACGCTGCCTCTCCGACTTCGCCCGTCACGTGGTGGTGCGCGAGGCGCGGGAGGCGTTCGCGCATCCCGACGACGACGTCTTCCAGGCGCCCGTGGGCATGTGGAAGGGCGAGTTCTGGGGCAAGCTCATGATCTCGTCCGCCCGCGTGGCGCAGTACCAGGACGATCCCGCGTTCACCGCGTTTCTCCGCGACGAGGCGCACCGCCTCATGAAGTTCCAGAAGCCCGACGGCTATCTGGGCACGTACGTGGATCCGGAGTTCGTGATTCCGGGCGACCCCGAGGCGGCGAGAAAGACGATGGGCTGGGCGTGCGACTGGTGCTGGAACCTGTGGTGCCGCAAGTACACGATGTGGGGCCTCCTGATGATCTACAAGACAACGGGCGACCGCGAGATCCTCGCGGCGGCGGACCGCGCGATGACGCAGCAGATCGAGATGCTCCGCCGGATGAACGTGAAGCTCTGCGACACCGGTACGTCCGCGATGGTCGGCATGCCGAGCTGCTCGGTCCTCAAGCCGCTCGTGATGCTCTACCGCGAGACAGGCAAGCCGCTCTTCCTCGACTACGCCCGCGAGATCGTCTTGTACTGGAACCGTCCCGGCAACCCCGCCCCCAACTTCTTCCCGAACGCCGCCACGGGGCGCCCGCTCAACGAGTGGTATCCCGAAAAAACCGGCCGCTGGGGCAAGGCGTACGAGATGATGAGCTGCCTTGACGGCGTGCTGGAGTACTACCGCCTCACGGGCGAGGCGCGGTGCCTTGAGATGGTGAAGCAGATGCAGGCGATCCTCTGGGCCTCGGAGCGCAACCTCGTGGAGAGCGTGGGCTACAACGACCAGTTCGTGGGCGCGTCGCGCCACCTGAACGGCACCTCCGAGCCGTGCGACGCGATCCACTGGATCCGCCTCAACTTCGATCTCTACATCATCACCGGCTACAAGAAGTACGTGGACGCCATCGAGATGACGTTCTACAACGCGTTCCTCGCCGGCGTGTTCCGCGACGGGAAGTGGGGTGCGCGCGAGGTGCGCTCGCACGGACGGCACGTCGCGCGGTTCGGGCAGAGCGGCATGCGCCACCAGCACTGCTGCGTGAACAACATGCCGCGCACGTTCATGGACGTCGCGCAGCTGGGCGTCACGCGCGAGGCGGCGGACGGCGCGCTGCGCGTCAACCTCTACTCGCCGTCCACCACCACCATCGGCGACGCCACGGTGGTGCTCACGGGCGAATTCCCGGTGGCGGACCGCGTGACGGCGATGGTGGAGGCGAAGACGCCGCAGACGGTGAAGTTCCGTCTGCCGCCGTGGTCGAAGGCGACCGTCTTCCGCCGCCTGCCCGACGGCGCGGAGACGTCCGTCGCGCCGGGCGACTGGCACACGGTGCAGGTGCCGGCCGGGGTGACGGCGATCACGGTGAAGTTCGACATGACGCCGCGGCTGGAGGATTCCGACCGCGCGCCGTCGGACGCCCGTACGGACTACCGCTACGGCCGCTGGAACGTGGGACGCGACACGGCGCGGATATTCCGCACGACGCCCGCCGCGCGCCTCTTCCGCGGACCGTTACTCCTCGCGAAGGCGAAGGCGGTTGGCGACGGCGAGGCGGACATCCTGCGCGACGATTTGAACAAGGGCGGATGGAAGGTGAAGCTGCGTCCGTTCGTGGACGACCGCGTGATGGGCGCCTGGGAGGCCACGTTCACGCGCGGGTCGGAAGTCTACAAGACGAATGTCTGCGACTTCCCCTCCGCCGGCGACAGCCTGCTCCCCATCGGTGCCAACGCCTTCTCGATTTTCTTCTAGGTGATCGGCCGCGACTGGGGCAGGCGAAGTTGAGAATGAGTGGGATATTCAAAGTTAGGAAACTAGACAGATGATCTAATTTGTGATATGATTGTGCGCGTTCAGAACACAAAAGAAGGCAAAACGCATGACAACAACCATAACAGCGCGTGTCGATTCCGAAAAGAAGCGTGCGGCGGAAGCGATCTTTAATGACATAGGAATGACCCTTTCTGGGGCTATTAACGTATTTATCAACGAGGTGGTGATGTATCAAGGCATTCCGTTTCAACTTCGTCGCCGTCCGTCGGCCGCTAGCCGCATGGAAGCCATCATGGACGAGACGGATGCCTATTGTCGCACTCATCCAGAACGACTTACACATTCCCAGGTGTTTGGCCATGCGCGGGAGATAGCGAATGCTGGGCGAAGAGTACACGCTTGAGTATCTTCCGCTATTCGATGAGGAATTGGCTGAGGTTGTTCGTTACATTGCTCAGAAACTCTGCAATCCAGATGCGGCAAACGCCCTTGTCGACAGCGTTGAGCGTGCCATAACTGAAAGGTTGTTCGCACCTGAGTCTTTTGAACCGATATTATCGGAGAAAGACAGGGAACACCCTTACTATAAGATTATCGTTGGAAATTATCTTGTTCTTTATTGTGTAATTGGAAAGGTTATGGAGGTCCGTCGTTTTGTCTATGCACCAAGCGACTGGCAATCAGACTTATAGTTCAAACTTGAAATGAGAAAGGAATACGACAATGAACAAACTACTCAAAGGCGGACTGGTCATGTTTGGGCTGTTTGCCGGATGCTTGCATGAGACGACCACCGCCGCGCAACCGCCCGTGGAGGTCGCGAAGGGCAAGGACAAGGCGCAGATCATGCACAGGATCGACGACCTTCTCGCCGCGTCGAAGACGTTCTACCTCGCCACGGTGGACGGCGACCAGCCGAAGCTGCGTCCGCTTGGCGCGCACCACCTCGTCGACGGCAAAGTGTGGCTCGGGGTCGGCGAGTTCAAGAACGTCTACCGCCAGCTTGTCGCGAACCCGAAGTGCGAAGTGGTCGCGCTTCAGCCGGCCGGCGGGAAGTGGCTGCGCTGGACCGGACGCGCCGTTTTCGCCGACGGCGCGGAGCGCGAACGGCTCGAGGAGGTGTTCCTGAGCGCGGCGCCGAGGTTGCGGAGAATCTACAACAAGAAGCCAGGGAAGCGGATGATGTGCTTCACGCTCGTCGATTCCCGCGCCGAGCTCATACCGATGATGCCGCCCGGCGAAGTCCTCTTGGACGAGACGCCGAGCGCCGGCACTGCGGGAAAAAGGTAAAACAACCAAAACGCCCATCGCCCCGTGAAGCGGCGAGACGCCGCTTCTCCCAGGGGAGAGGTCCCCGCCATTATTCACCCATCCCTACTCGCAGTTTCGTGCTTTACGGCGGAGCGGGGGAATGGTAGAATTGTCGCAACTCTGAAAGGAAAAACAGATGAAGAAAATCTTGTTGACGGTGGCGGCCGCGCTGTTTGCGGCGATTGAGTGTACGGCGGCGGTGACGATGCCGCGCGTGTTCGGAGACAACATGGTGCTCCAGCAGGGGCAGCCCGTGCCCGTGTGGGGCAAGGCCGCGCCCGGTGAGAAGGTGACCGTGTCGTTCGCGGGGCAGACGGTAACGGCCACCGCCGACGCGCAGGGCAAGTGGCGTCTCAAGCTCGCGCCGCTGAAGGCGTGCGCCGAGGGCGCCGAGTTCCGCGTGGCGGGCGAGAACGCGCTCGTGTTCAAGAACGTGGTCGTGGGCGAGGTGTGGTTCTGCTCGGGGCAGAGCAACATGGAGTTCACCATGAGCTCGCGCCGGAAGGTGAAGGACTGGGAGAAGGAAGTGGCGGCGGCGAACTGGCCGCTCATCCGCCACTTCAACGTGGCGCACAAGATTTCCAAGGAGCCCCTTGACGACGTGGAGGCCGTGTGGGAGGTGACGACGCCCCAGACGATCCCGCCGCAGAGCGCGGTGGCGTTCTTCTTCGGCGAGACGATCCACAAGACGCTCAACGTGCCCGTGGGTCTCATCAACAGCTCGTGGGGCGGAACCGGCATCGAGCCGTGGACGCCCGCCGGACATCTCGACGATCTCTGGATGTTGCAGAACTTCGGCAAGTGGAACCGTCCGCAGGACGTGCCGACCGTGCTCTGGAACGGCATGGTGGCGGGTCTCGTGCCGTTCGCCATCAAGGGCGCGATCTGGTACCAGGGCTGCCACAACATGCGCGACGGCGCGGTCTACCTCGACAAGACGGTGTCGCTCGTGCGCGGGTGGCGCCGCGAGTGGGGCCAGGGCGACTTCCCCTACTTCCTCGTGCAGCTCGCGCCGTACAAGTACAGCAACGCGAAGGACACGTCCCTGCCCGTCTTCCAGGAGGCGCAGGCGCGCGTGCAGGAGAAGGTGCCCAACAGCGGCTACACCGTGATCAACGACGTGGGGGCCGTGAACGACATCCACCCCACCGACAAGCGCACCGTCGGCATGCGCATGGCCGACCAGGCGCTCGACCGCGTGTACAACACGTTCACGCGCCCGTGGCGCACGCCCACGCTGAAAGGCTACAAGGTGGAGGGCAGCGCGCTGCGCGTGTCGCTCGCCGATGCCGAGGGGCTCAAGACGCGCGACGGCCTGCCGCCCAACGAGTTCGAGGTGCGTGGCATTTGCGGCACATGGGTGCCCGCGCAGGCGAAGATCGAGGGAACGGACGTGGTGCTGACGGCCGAAGGGGTGGAGGAACCGCTCGCGATGCGCTTTGCCGCCTATAACGGCTCCACGCCGAACCTCGTGAACGGCGCGGGGCTGCCCGTGGGACCGTTCCGCTGCGGCGCGCCCGTGCCGATGGGCGCCGCGGAGAAGCTGCCCGAGCTGAAGGGCATGACGTGCGTGCAGCGCTTCAACATCCCCGTGAACAACGACTTCACGCGCCATCCGCCGAAGACGCTCGCCTCGAAGGACGGCGTGACGCGCGTCGCCTATCTCCTCGAACTCCAGGACATGAACGGCGAGACCTCGTTCGCGCTCGCGGCGATGGACGCGTTCGCGCCGAAGAGCGACGATCTCGTCCTCACGGACAAAGCGGGCGCGCGGCAGGTCCGGCAGCCCGTCGCCAACCTCACCGTGCGCACGAACGTGTCGTCCGTCAAGCCGCTGACCAACTCCCCGGACGGCTTCATCGAGTTCTACAGCAGCTCCTACACGGCGAAGCGGTCGTCCACGCCGAAGGGCGGCGACGACAAGCTGTTCGACTTCAACGACACGCCCACCAACCCGTCGAAGTTCGGTTTCGGCTGCCTGCAGGTACACGACCTCGCGGCGAAGAAGACGGTCTTCTCTTTCAACCACTTCAACAACGCGAAAGTGGCCTGCGACGTGGGCATCGGCACGGCGACGTCGGGTAACCCCGACTGGACGTTCTCCGCGAACGCCGGGCAGTACAAGGCCCGCCGGATCTCCGTGTGGGTCAAGTAAGCCAATTGAATCGAAAGGAAATGCAATGGACATCACGAGAAGAGGTTTCTTTTTCGGCGCGGCGGCGGTCGCCGCAAGCACGGCGCTGGGTGGCGACGAGGTGGACGGCAACCTTACCGTCTTCCTCAGCGACATCCACATCAGCGGCAAGGACGTGAAGGGACAGCCCACCTACCAGAACCCGCTGCTCGACAAGACGATCGACCAAGTCCTCGCATTGCGTCCGCGCCCCCGCCGCGCGGTGGTGTTCGGCGACGTGGCGCTCTGGCGGGGGCACGCGGCCGACTACGCCGAGTCCGCGCCACGCCTCAAGCGCCTTTCCGACGCGGGGATCGAGGTGACCGTCACGACGGGCAACCACGACCACCGCGTGCCGATGTTCGCCGCCTATCCCGAACAGGCGAAGAAGACGCCCGTCCCCGGACGCGTCACGAGCGTCGTGGATCTGGGCACGTCCGACCTCTTCCTCCTGGATTCGCTCAACGAGAACACCGCCGGCGAAGGCTCGAACAACGCCGTGGCGGGCACGCTCGACGAGGCGCAGGCCGCGTGGCTCAAGGGCGCCGCGGCGGCGGCGAAGCGTCCGTTCTTCGTGGGCGCGCACCATCCGCCCGAGGAGCTGCCGCTGGGCGGGAAGAACATCCTTGCCGTGTTGGAGAAGAATCCGTTCTTCGCGGGCTATATCCACGGCCACAACCACCGTTGGTACCTCCGCTGGTACCACAACGGTTACTCGCGGCGCCACGTGGTGCGCATCGCCTGCCTGCCCTCGACAGGATGGTGGGGCACGATCGGGTTCTCCCTCTTCCGCACGTTCCCCGACCGCGCCGAGCTGTCGCTCGCGCCCGGCAACGACTTCTTCTTCCCCAACCCCCTCAAGCCGGGTGAGCAGCGTCCTCCCGAGTGGGACGACATCGTGGCGGAGGAGCGCGGCGGGAAGTGCATCTTCCGCTATCGTTGAGGGCGCGCTCCGGCGCGTTTGCAAAATGAAGTCGATTTGCTTTAACGTAATCCGGGCGGGGCTGTGCCTCGCCTGTTGCGCGCACGGCGCGGCAATCGCCGCGGACAAGCTGCCGTCCGTGCCGTCCAACCTTGATTTCGAGGAGGGCGCACGGCACTGGCGCGTTCCCCGGACGAAGTGGCGCGTGGCGGACGGCGCAGGTCGTGGCGGCTCGAAGGGCATGGTGTGCGAGAACGACGATCCGCGTTCCTACTCGTTCCCGGGGCAGCGTATCGCCCTCGAGGGCGGCGCCGTGTACCGCTTCGGATGCTGGGTGAAGGCGGACAAGGTCATGAAGGACGGAAAGCCGATCCTGCCCTCGGTTTCGCTGGACTGGTCGGACGCCAACGGCAAATGGCTCTCCGCCGCCTATGCGTTTCCCGTGGCCGGCAACGAGCCCAATACGGACGGCTGGGTCCGCTACGAGGGCGTGACCTCGCCCCTGCCGGATGAAGCGGTGAGCGGCACGCTGCTCTGCTTCATGCCCCGTGGCGCCACCGGCAAGGTCCAGTTCGACGATTACTTCTTCAAGTCCGAGGATGCGCATCCGGTTGATTGGCTGATGTCGTCCGCCTACCGCAACACCACCGCGGACGGGACGGTGACCTTCCACGCCAGCCTGTACATCAACAAGGTCAAGCATCCGCTGGACAGCCTCGTCCCGCAGTTCATCTACAAGGCGAACGACGGCCGCACGGTGACCGTGGCGCCCGACGAGATGTCGCCCCGGGCCGCGTCGGTCGCGATTCCCGTCGAGCGGATGGCGGAAGGTCCGCAGACGGTGGCGTTCGCGCTGTGCAACCGCGCCGACGGCAAGGAGCTGGGGCGCGCCGCGTGCACGTTCACGCGCGGAACGGTCGCGCGCCGCGTCGCGTTCGACAAACACAAGCGCACGCTCGTGGACGGCAAGCCCTTCCTGCCGCTGGGAATGTACGCGTCAGTCCTCTCCGACGAGGCGATCTCCAAGTTCACGAACGGCGTGTTCAACTGCATCATGCCGTACAATCCCAAGCGCGAGCAGCTGGACGCCGCGCACGCCGCGGGGCTGAAGGTGATCTACAGCGTCAAGGACATGGTGTGGGGCAGCAAGTTCGTGCGCAAGGGGATGGAGACGCGCGAGAAGTCGCTGGCGGCCATCCGCGAAGTGGTGGAGGCGGTCAAGGGACATCCCGCCTTGTTGGCCTGGTACGTCAATGACGAGGCACCGGAACGCCAGATCGGTCCGCTGCGCGAGATCAACGAGATGATCCACGCGCTCGACCCCGACCATCCCACGTGGGCCGTCACCGACAAGCCCTGGCACGTCCGGCCTTTCGTCGGCTCGTACGACTGCATCGGCATGGACCCGTATCCAATCGGCAACAACCGCGGCGGCATCGACATCGCGGGCGGCTGGGCGCTTGAGGCGCGCGCGGGGTCCTTCGACGTGGTGCCGATGTGGCACGTGCCGCAGTGCTTCAACTGGAAATGGTACCGCCGTTCGGAGACCAATCCCGAGTTCCGCTTCCCCACGCGCGAGGAGCTGGATTCGATGTTCTGGCAGGCGATCGCCGCCGGCGCGAACGGACTCGTGCCGTATGCGTTCCACGGGATGCGGAAGAATCTCAAGGGGGCGGACTACGACAAGGCGATGGGCGACGTGAAGGCCGTGATGGCGTCCGTCAAGCAGCGCGAGGCGATCATCCTCTCCGACCCCGGCCCGTCGGCGACGACCGACGCCGCACACCTGCTGTGCCGCACGTGGACGACGGCCGACGGCGAGACGTGGCTGCTTCTCAGCAATGCCAACCGCGCGAAGGTGACGGCCACGGTCAAGCTGGGCGCGTCCTTCCGCGAAGCCGCGCCGGAGGCGGGCGTGTCGGCCACGCTTACCTCGCCAGCCGTCTTGTCGGTGGAACTGCCCCCGCTCGCCTCCGGTTTCGTGCGCCTGGTGCCTTAAAGATCTGCTCCATCGGGCGGATTTATGATAGAATAGCGGTGTCGTTCTGAAAGTCAGAACCGAAAGGACAACACGATGAACATGACAAGCAAGGTGTTTCTGTGCGGCATCGCGGCGGCGGTCGCAATGCAGGCCGCGGCAACGAGCGCGATGGACGACGTGCGCATCTACGGCCCCGTGGCCGACCGGATGGGCGCGTGCATCGCGAACCACGTGTGCGCGACCGACCCCATGTACTTCGCGCGCGAGTTCCGCTATCCGGCCGAGCCGGGCGCGTGGCAGACTGAGTTCTGGGGCAAGTATATGCTCTCCGCCGTGCCGTTCGCGTTCTACACGCACGACGAGGCACTCAAGGCCAAGATCGCCACGTCGGTGAAGGAGGTCATCTCCAATCAGGAACCCGACGGATACATCGGCAACTACCCGAAGGACCGTCGTGCCGCCGCCGGCTGGGACCTCTGGGGCAACAAGTATACGATGCTCGGCCTGATGACGTGGTACGAGTACACGGGCGACAAGGCGGCCCTCGCCGCGGCCGAGCGCCTCGCCCGCTACGTGATGGGCATCTTCGGTCCCGGCAAGCGCAACCTGAACGAGACGGGCTGCTGGCGCGGACTCCCCAGCTGCTCGATGCTGGAGGTGATCGTCAAGATCTACGAGCGCACGGGCAACAAGGACTACCTCGACTTCGCGCGCTACATCGTCTCGCAGCTCGACGAGGGCGAGCGCTCGCCGCAGCTGATCTCGAGCGCCCTCGCGGGCGTGCTGCCGGGCGCGCGCGTCACGGATGCGAAGAACATGTGGGTGCTCTCAAGCCGCAAGAGCTACGAGATGATGAGCTGCTACCAGGGTCTCCTCGCGTGGGCGCGCGTCACCGGCGACAAGCGCGCGCTCGAGGCGTGCGTGAAGACGGGCAAGGACATCGCCGCCACAGAGGTGAACATCTCCGGCGGCGCCTCGTGCCATGAGAACTGGTACGGCGGCGCGGCGAAGCAGACGGACACGTACATCTACGAGAACGAGACGTGCGTGGTGACCACGTGGCTGCGCTTCTGCCGCGAGCTGCTCGTGGCGACCTCCGACCCGAAGTGGGCCGACGAGATCGAGAAGACCTTCTACAACGCCTATCTCGCCTCGCAGCGTCCGGACGGCAGCCACTTCGTGCAGTACACCTCCCTCTCCGGCCGTCGCCACCTGGGCGAGGACCACAGCCGCCTGCACACGAACTGCTGCAACGCGAACGGCCCACGCGGCTACCTCGCGTTCCTCACGGCGCTCCTGACGGCGGACCAGGACGCCGTGATGATGAACCTCTACGCCTCGGGCACCGCGTCCGTCGTGTGGCCGAAGACGGGCGAAAAAATCTCACTCGAGACATACACGCTCTACCCGAAGATGGACACTGCGTCGGTCCGCTACCGCGAGCGCGAGCCGAAGCGCTTCAAGCTGAAGCTCCGCATCCCGTCGTGGAGTGCCGCGACGCACGTGACGGTGAAGTCCGTGGGCGGACAGCCCCAGACCGTTGCCGGCGCGAAGGCGGGGGCGTACCTCGCGATCGACCGCGAGTGGAAGTGCGGCGACCAAGTCGACATCCGCTTTGACTTCACGCCAATCGGCCACCGACTCAACGGTTGCGCCGCCTTCACGGTGGGGCCGCTCCTCCTCGCGCGCGACGCCCGCTTCGGGCGCGGCGACATCTCGGAGGTGCTCGCGCGCTGGGCGAACGTGGACAAGCCGCAGATCTTCCGCACGCGCACGCAGGACGACTGCTTCTACGCGACGTTCATGGGACTGTTCATGACGGGCGTCCACACGAAGAACGCGGGCGAGCGCTATCCCTCCGTGATCGACTTCTGCGACTACGCCTCCGCCGGCAACACCTGGGGCGACGATTCGTCCTTCCGCGTGTGGCTCCCGATCGAGAAGACGCCCGAGAGCCTCTGATCAAACGCGGTCACGCTCGTCGATGGTCGTCTCGCGTTCGACATCCTGATGGAGTGTGAGAATGAAAAGTAAAGTAACGTTCTTGGCAGTGGCTCTGGCGCTGGCGGCAAGCTCCGCAACGCCGGCTGACAATCTCGTGGCGACCTTCCGCTCGCCGCCCGACTCGGCCCGGCCCGAGGTATGGTGGCACTGGATGAACGGCAACGTCTCGCGCGCGGGCATCGTGGCGGACCTCGACGCGATGGCGGCGGTGGGCTTGGGCGGCGTGACGATCTTCGACGCCGGTTGCGCGATTCCGCCGGGGCCGCTCGCGTTCAACACGCCGGACTGGTTCGACACGATCAAGTTCGCCGTCGAAGAGGCGGCCCAGCGGAAGATGCGCGTGTGCCTCGCGAACTGCAGCGGCTATTCGACGGCGGGCGGACCATGGATCGCCGCCTCGAACGCGATGAAGACGGTCTGCTACACGCTGACCGACGTGGAAGGTCCGCAGGCATTCGCGGACCCGCTGCCGGCCCTGCCGAATCCGCATGGGTTCTACGCGGACATCGCCGTGCTCGCCTGGCCGATACCGTCCGCCGAACGTCCCACGATGGAAGCGGCTGGCGTGTCCTGCACGGTCCGCACGAACGGCGCAAGCGAGGTCGTCTACGACTTCGCGTTTCCGCGCGCCTACCGGGCGTCGCTGTGGGAATGTCGTCTCCTTGCGCCGAACGGTTGGAAGGAAAGCGTCGACGCGACACTCGCGAGCGAGTCGGCGGACGGCACGTGGCGGACGCTTTCGCGGGACGAGTTGTTCGCACGCGAGCAGGGGCAGGACGACGTGAATCTGCGCGCCTTCCAGTTCCCCGAAACGGCGGCGCGCCGCTGGCGTCTCACGTTCGCCTTCCGCCAGGCGCCCGCACGCCGCTACACGCTCGGTGACGTGCGCCTCTCGCGCGGGGCACGCCTCTCGAACATCGCCAACAAGGCGTGCTTCGTCTGCACGCGCGCCCCCACGCGTCCGACCGTGGTCGCGTCCGACCAGACCGTGCGGCGCGCCGACGTGCGCGACCTCACCGCTTCGTTCGACTCCGCCACCGGACACCTCGACTGGAAGGTGCCGCCCGGCGCGTGGCGCGTGATGCGCATCGGCTACGCGGCCAATGGCAAGCAGTGCCATCCCGCCTCCGCGAACGGCGTGGGGTTCGAGTGCGACAAGCTCGCGAAGTCCGGCGTGGACGCCCACTTCGACGCCTATCTCGCGCGGATCTGCGACCACCTCGGCCCCGCCCTCGCCGGGGACGTGCCGTACGGCTTCAACAACGTGCTGGTGGACAGCTGGGAGGCGGGTTCGCAGAACTGGACGCAGGGCTTCGCGCAGGAGTTCGCTCGCCGCCGCGGCTACGACCTGACGACTTGGCTGCCCGTCCTCACGGGCGCCGTGCTCGACGGCGTTCCCGAAAGCGAACGGTTCCTCGCGGATTTCCGCACCGTAATCGCACACCTCTTCGCGGAGAACTTCGCCGACGAACTGGCGCGCAAGTGCCACTTGCGCGGCCTGAAGCTGAGCCTGGAGGCGTACGGGACCTTCCCCTCCACGCCCGAGCTCTACGGCCGGGCGGAGGACATATCGATGACGGAGTTCTGGATCCGTCCCGACCAGCCGATTGACGACAAGTGGGTGCGCCTCGTCACGGAGCGCGCCCACCGCACGCCGGGCAACAAGATCATCGGCGCCGAGTCGTTCACGGCGTTCCCGAAGGACGGTCGCTGGCGGCAGGCCCCGTTCTCTCTCAAGGCGACGGGCGACCACATGTACGCTCTCGGCGTCAACCGGATCATCTACCACCGTTACGCCCACCAGCCCTGGACCGAGCCCGCGCGCGTGCCGGGTATGACTATGGGTCAGTGGGGCACGCACTACGAGCGTACCGAGACGTGGTGGTTCGACCAGACGGAGTGGATCGCCTACCAGACGCGCTGCCAGGCCCTGTTGCAGGCGGGGACGTTCGTGGACGACTGCCGCGGCGGCGACACGCTCTGGACGCATCGGCGCTATGCGGACGGCTCGGACGGCTTCTTCATCGCGCGCGAGAACAAGGAAGGGGAGACGTTCGACGTGGCGTTGCCGGTCTCGGGGCGCACGCCGGAGATCTGGGATCCCGAAACCGGCGACATCTCGCTCGCTTCTTCTTGGTACGAGGCAGATGGACGCACGTATCTCAAACTCGCGTTCAAGCCGTCGGGGGCGACCTTCGTCCTGTTCCGTCCTGTACCGACAGCTGGCGCGCGGCCGGCACGCACCGAGCAGATCGTGTCCACCCGCTCGTTGGCGGGCGCGTGGGAAGTCTCGTTTGAGGCTCCTTATTCCGGTGCGCCGAAGCCGATTACCCTGGCGAACCTCGCCTCGCTGTCCACCCATGACGATCCCGAGGTCCGCCACTTCGCCGGGCATGCCACCTACCGGCAGACGGTGGTTGAAGCGGAGCCGCGCAGACCCGGCGCGCGCGTGGTCCTTGATTTGGGCGACGTGAAGAACCTCGCGGCGGTCACGGTGAACGGTCGCACGTATCCGACTCTGTGGCGTCCGCCGTTCCGCGTGGACGTGACGGACGTCTGGTCGGCCACAAACCAGATCGCCGTGCGTGTCGTCACGCTCTGGCCCAACCGCCTGATCGGCGACGAGAAGTTGCCTCCGGACTGCGAGTGGCGCGGCCCCGGGCTTGCGAAGATTCCCGAATGGGTCGAGAAGGGCTTGCCAAGCCCCACCGGTCGTCACACCTTCACCACGTGGCGCCTCTGGAACAAGGACGAACCGCTCCTTCCGTCCGGCCTCATCGGCCCTGTCCGCCAGCTTGTGGTGGAGGACTGGTAGGCCGATGCGGGCGCGAGGCGCGCCCGCAAACGTTTCCGGCGCGCCCCGCGCCAGTCGCTGATGTCCTCGGTAAAATTTCTTGCTTGGTCCACTTGCGTAAGGAGTTCGGATTTGGTATATTAAACGCGTGTTTAAAACAGGGATTTAAAATGGACGCTACAAAAGAGAGCATCATGGCCGCGGCGATGCGGCTGTTCGCCGAGAAGGGCCTCAAGCTCGTGACCGTGCGGGAGATTTGCATGGCGGCGAAGGTCAACATCGCGCTTGTGAACTACCATTTCCACAACAAGAACGGGCTGTATCAGGCGTGCGTCGAGCGGCTGTTCCGCGAGAACACGGGCGACGAGCTTTGCACGACCGACGCGACCGTCGCCGACGCGCGGTCCTGGCGCGCGGCCGTGCGGAAGTGGATATTCGGCTTTTCGCGCGGATTGCGGTCCACCAGAGGCGGAACCGCGCTGGTGGCGGGTTTCTTTCGACAGGAAGTGGTCCATCCCTCACCGATGTTCGACCTTGTGCGCAAGCGGTATGTCATCCCTATGCGGGACTGCCTGTTGCGGCTCGTCGCGATGGCCGTTGAGAATGTCCTTGAACAGCGCCGTTGGGTCGAGTCGATTTGGTCGCAACTTTCCTCATACGCGCTGGTGGACGCTTCCTGGCATCCGGTTTTCCGTCCCGCGGACGTCGCTGTGGACGGCTGGGGCGACTCGATTGCCGATTTCGTCTATCGTCAGGTAGTGGCCGGCATGAAGTACCGTGCGAAGCGGGGCGCGCGCTGAGCGGAGGCAGGTGACATGGTCGGAAGACTGGTCTTGCCTGCTCTGTTCGCGGGCATTTTTGCTGGATGTACGAATCCCGGTGCCGCATACCGGGAGGAGGCGTCCCATACGTTCAGGACGAATCTGGTCGCGGAGACGGAACGGGTGCTTGCCGAAGCTGGCGGCGTGCTGACTCTTTCGAATGCGCTGGAACTCGCGCATGCGCGTTCGCTCAAGTTGGCCCAGCAGGACTATGAGGCCAAGCTCGCGCGCATCAACCGCGCAACGGCGTTCTCGGCGTTCCTGCCGACGGTCGGGCTTTCGGGCATGGGGTTGACGGCAGGTGGCAAAGTCGACGACCTGCCGTATCTCGGAGATCTTGAAGACAGCCACCTGCGCGTAAGGTCCGCGTCGCTGGTCGTCGCCCAGCCTGTCTTCACGCCGGTGGCGTGGGTGATGTTTGCCGAGTCGCAGTACGGCGTGCGCATCAAGGACATCGTGCGCGACCGCGCGGGACAACTCCTGGACGTGCAGGTCGCCGCGCTCTTCTACCAGACGGCCGTCGCCGAACGTCGGGTCGAGACGGCCGAGCGCCAGCTTGAGAGCGCGCGCGCCCTGACGAACCGCGTGACGCGGCTCGCGTCCGAAGGTTACGCGACGCCGGCCGACACGGCGCGTGCGAAAGCGCGTTGCGTACTGGCCGAGACATCACTGGATGCGGCGCGCAATGACGCCACGGCGGCACGGGAGGAACTGGCGGGGTTGCTGCATCTCTGGCCGCTCGCGACGTTCAAGGTGTCCGGCGAGTCGCTGCTGGCGTTGCCGCCGCTGCCGGAGAAGCGCGTCGAGGAATGGGTGTGGGATGGACTCGTCTCTCGAAAGGACCTTGCGGCTGGGGACCAGACGCTGGAACTGCGCAAGGCACAGGTCATCGAGGCGCTGGCGGGTTTCCTGCCGAATGCCGTGTTGGGTGGCGGCGGGCTTTCCGGGTCGATTGAGGACGTGTCGATTCGCGGATGGGCCGGTTCTCTGATCGGCACGTGGGCCATATTTGAGGGTTTCCGGACTGTGCAGCAGTATCGCGCCGCGCGGGCGGCGCGCGAGACGGAGTTCAATCTGCAGGAGGAACGCATGACGGCCGTCGTGATCGCGGTGGCGGACAGCTGGCGGCAGCGGCGTCTCGTGCGCCAGAAGGCGACTGCTGCCCGCGCGTGGGCCGAGGCCGCGCGTCTCGACTACGAGGCGGCGGCGCGGCGCCATGAGGACGGACAGGAGACGCTTTCGTCCGTATTGGACAAGTTGGCGGTCAACGAGGATGCGGAGACGAAGCTTGCGGAATCCGCCTACGGAGAGGCGATGGCCGACATCCTTCTTCGCCAGGCCGTCGGAATCGACGTGATTGAGAGGAAGAAAGAATGAAAAGTCGTTGGATGAATTGGGTGGGTGTGCTCGCGCTGGCGGCGGCAGGCTGCTCCGAGCAGGTCGTGGAACGCGCGGAGACGCGTCCTTTGGTGCGCGTTGGCGCGGCGCGGCAGGGCGTGACGTTCGTCGATGCGCTGCGCGTTCAAGGCACGGTGCGCGCGAAGGACGCGGCGGGCGTCTCGGCGCGCATTCCCGGCACGCTGGACGCCGTCTTCGTGGACGAGGGGGATCGCGTGAAGAAGGGGGACGCGCTCTTTCAGGTAGACCGCCAGAATCTCGAGAACGCCGTACGCGCGGCGAAGGACGATCTCGCGATGGCGAAGGCGAAGCTCGCGCAGGCGGATGTGACGGTCGGCAAGGCCAAGAGGGACGCCGAGCGCATGGAGCGGCTCTTCGCGGGCGCGGCCGTGACGAAGGACGCGCTGGAGAAGGCGCAGGTTGGGGCGAAGTCGGCCGCGGCCGCGCTCGAGGCCGCGCAGGCGACGGTCACGAAGGCAGAGACAGGTCTCGCCGTGTCCGAGAAGAATCTGTCCGACTCGTGCGTGCGCGCGCCGTACGACGCCATCGTGACGCGCAAGCATCGGAATGTCGGCGATTACGTCGGCCCCGGCGTCTGCGTGTTCAGCGTGGAGAATCCGTCCGTCTACGAGGTCTCCTTCTCGCTCAACGCCGCGCATTTTGCGCGCGTGAAGCCGGGCGAGACGACCGTTCGACTGGACCGGCCTTTGGCGGGAAAGCGCGATCTCGTCCTCACCTACCGGTCGCCGACCGTGAACGCCGTCACGCGGACGTTCGAGGTGCGCGCGCAGCTGCCGCGGACGGAGGATGTCGCCGCCGGCATGCTGCTGGACGGCGAGATCGTCTTCGCATCGCACACGGGGCAGGGCGTGCCGGCATCGGCCGTCGCGGACCGCGGCGGCTCGGATGCGGTCTTTACGGTCGTGGACGGCAAGGCCGTGCGCATTGCTGTCGAGACCGGGCTTGAGACAGACGGCTGGCGCGAGATCGTGCGCCCGGCGTTGGGTCCCGAGAAGAAGATCATTCTCGAGGGCATGCTGCTCGTGAACGAGGGCGACGAGGTGAGGACGCAAGATGTTTCTCTCTAATACCGCCATCCGCCGCCCGGTCCTGACGCTCGTCGTCCTGATCATGCTGATGCTCTTCGGGACGCTTGCGACGCGCAACATGGGCATCGACATCGTGCCGAACGTCGTCGTGCCCTACGTGTCGGTCATCGTCGTCTATCCGGGCGCGTCGCCCGAGGAGATCGAGACGTCCGTCGCGCGCCCCATCGAGGACGCGGCCGTGCAGGTGGACGGCCTCAAGCACATGACGACGACATGCGCGAACAACTTCTGCCAGGTCATGCTCGAGTTCAACCTCAACGTCGATCAGAATGTCGCGGCGGACGAAATCCGCGCGAAGATCGCGGCGATTGAGGGCGACCTGCCGAACGGCGCCGAGAAGCCGCAGGTCCAGAAGTACGACGTGAACGCGATTCCCGTCGTCACGCTCGCGCTGACGGGCGAGCAGTCCGTCGACGAGCTGTACGACTTTGCGGACGACCGGCTCTCGGGACGTCTCTCGACCGTCTCGGGCGTCGCCTCGGTCGAACTGATCGGCGGCGAGGAACGCGAAGTCGTCGTGACCGTTGACCGCACGAAGCTCTCGGCTTCCGGGCTCACGCTCGCGCAGGTTGTGGAAGCGGTCGGCAAGGGCAACCTCAAGATCCCGTCGGGACAGGTCTCGGACCATGCGCGCGAGTTCTCCGTGATGTTCGACGCCGAGGCGCGTGGCGTTGAGGACCTTGGGCGGATCGAGATTGGGACCGTGCGTGGCACGCGGCTCTATCTGCGTGATGTCGCGAAGTTTGCGTTCGGCACGAAGCGCAAGGAGTCGATTGCCTCGTTCGACGGACGCCCAGCCGTCGTGATGCGCGTGACGAAGCGCGGCGAGGCGAACGCGGCGAAGACGGTGGATGGCCTGCGCAAAATCTACGATCTGCTCGTCGGAGAACTTCCGGGCGGCATGCGGCTCGACTGGGTACGCGACGACGGCGCGTACGTGGCCGCGACGGTAAAGGGCGGCGTGGACGCCATCTGGCAGGGCGTGCTCCTCACGGGTTTCGTGCTGCTTCTGTTTCTGGCGGACTGGCGGATGGCGTTGACGGCGTTCGTCTCGATCCCCGTCACGATCGTCATTTCGCTCGTCGCGTTCTCGCTGTTCGGCTATACAGCGAACATCATCACCATGAACGCCGTCGGCATCTCGGTCGGTATCCTCGTCGCGAACTCGATCGTTGTACTGGAGAACATTGCCCGCCGGAACGGGGACGCCGCCCGCGGGGCTGGCGAGGTGGCGCTCGCGGTCGCCGCTTCGGCGCTCACGAACATCGTCGTGTTCCTGCCGATCGCGACGATGCGAACGATGGCGGGGCGGTTCTTCGTGCCGTTCGCCATCGTGGTCACGGCCTCGACGTTCGCCTCGCTGCTCGTTTCGTTCACGCTGACGCCGATGATGGCGGCGAAACTCGGCACCTCCGGCGCGGGCGTCAACCGTCTGCTGGCGAAGGTTCTATGGCCGTGGACCTGGTTGTATGGATGGATCGAGCGCATTTATGCCGCATCGCTGGGAGTGGTCCTGCGCCTCCCGAAGACGTCGATCATCATCTTTTCGGCGTTGACGGTTGCCGGTTTCATGTTCTTCGGACCGAAGGTCAAGTCGGACTTCGTACCCATCTTCGACAAGGGCGAACTGTCCGTCAAGCTCGAGTATCCGGCCGACATCACGCTCGA
Organism: Kiritimatiellia bacterium; assembly: GCA_017427485.1. Taxonomy (GTDB): domain Bacteria; phylum Verrucomicrobiota; class Kiritimatiellia; order RFP12; family UBA1067; genus RUG572. The sequence continues at coordinate 23,137 of JAFRSR010000077.1, read as the reverse complement.
ACGCGCCGCGGAGCGTACGCAGGCAATTGCCGCGAAGCTGGCGGACGTGCGGGACGCGGCGGGCGAGCGGCTTGTCCTGTGCCACACGGTTTCCGTCGGCAAGACGCAGGGCATACTCGGGCAGGTCGGTCGCGGCAACCACCTCGCGCAGATTGATTTCGTGCTCCGTCCGATGACCGCGCGCCGTGAGACGATTTCCGACGTCTCCAACCTGATGCGCACCCAGCTGAGCGATGAGCCGGACGTACTTACTTCCGTGCTTGTACCGACGATCGTCGGCGGCGCGGCCCAGTATATCCAGGTCAAGCTCATGGGTGAGGACCTTTCTGTGCTGGACAAGGCGTGTTTTGCCGTTTCGCAGGACCTCAAGTCGTCCGGCATCGCGACGGACGTGGAGAACAACGTGCGTGCGGGGCGTCCCGAACTGCGCATCCGGCCGAACCGCGCGGTGCTCAACGACCTCGGCATGACGCCCTATCATCTGGGCCTCAATCTGCGCGCCTCGCTCGCGGGCCTTACGCCGGCGACGTTCTCGGCGGGCGAGCGGAGCTATGACATCCGCGTTCGGTACGACGAGGCCGACGGCGTACGTCAGTTCGCCGAACAGAACTTCCCGGGACCAGAAGGGCGGCCGTTCACGCTGGGCGCCGTCGCCGCGGTGACGCAAACCGTCCAGCAGGTGCAGATCGTCCGCAGCGAGAAGCGGCGCTCGACGATCGTGTACGCGAACACCGCGCCGGGACACGGCATGGGCGAAGTGATCGACTACGGGCTCGCGCGGGCGAAGAAGGAGCTCCCCCGCGGCTACACGGCGTCGCTCGGCGGCGTGTCGGAATACATGGACGAGGCGTTTGCGGAGTTCGGGCTCGTCACCGCCGTTGCGATTGCGCTCACCTATCTGCTGCTGGCGGCGATTCTCGAGTCGTGGGCGATGCCGTTCGTCATCCTCTTCACGATTCCGTTCAGTTACCTTGGCATCTTCGCGGCCGTCGTCGCCACGCATCAGACGCTTTCGATCTTCGGCCTGCTGGCCGGTATCATGCTCGTCGGCGTCGTCGTCAACGCGGCGATCCTGATCATCGACGCCTGGCGCCAGACAGGGAACGTCCAGGAGGCTGCGACGTCGAAGTTCCGTCCCGTCCTGATGAGCTGCGTGGCGGCGCTCGTCGGCATGTTGCCGATGGCGCTCGGCGGCGGGCTCGGCAGCGAACTGCGGCAGTCGATGGGCATCGGCTCCGTCGGCGGCATCTTCGTGTCGACGCTCGTCTCGCTCTACTTCATCCCGGCCCTCTGCGCCTGCCTGAAGCCGCGTAACCGATGACGGGGCTGATCAGCGGGCGTTTCGCTTGCCGTGCTGGCGGCGGTAGGCGCCGGGCGTGACGCCGCGCTCGCGGATGAACGCGCGCGTGAAGTGGCTCTGGTCGTAGAAGCCGCAGGCGGTGGCGATGTCCGCGACGAGCGTGTTCGAGGTCTCAAGCAGCTGGCGCGCCGCGTTGACGCGCGCCGTGAGGATGTAGCGCCCGGGCGGCATGTCGAACGTGGCCGCGAACGCCTTCTTGAACGAGCTGGGGGACATGTGCGCGAGGCCCGCCAGTTCGGCGATCGTGAGCCGCTCGGCGAGGTGCGCCATGATGTAGTCCGCCGCGTCGCGCATGTTGTGGAAGAGGAATCCCCTGGCGTCGCGCTTGGACGTGACCGTGTAGACGTGGGCCGTGCCGATCAGCTTGCCGTCGGCGCCGAAGAGCGGATAGAGGTTCGAGACCATGAAGTTGCGCGACCTGTCGGTGGGGAACTCGATGATGCGGTCGAGGAGGGGGCGGCCCGTGCGGCGCACCTCCGCGTCGAGCGCCATGTAGGCGTTCGCGTAGGGCGCGGGGAAGATGTCGGCGGAGGTGAGGCCGATCACGTCCCACTCGTCCTTGATGCCCGACACCTCGCAGTTGCGTCGGTTCAGCGCCATGAAGCGTCCGCGCAGGTCCTTCATGTTGAGGCACAGATCGGGCGCGGCGTCGAACATCGCCTTGAACGTGGCGGCGTTCGGCCCGAGGGCCTTGAAGAAGGCCGCGCGCAGTCGTTTCTTTCCTTTCTCGGTCATCTGAAAATATCCTTGCAAAACTCCTGGAGAGGCATCGGTTTGGCTGATTATACACTTTTGTGTCCGTATGTACAACACACATGTGGAAAATCGTTTTCGGCGGCCTTGTCAGATGCGCTGGGTTTTGGTAGAATTCGCGACATGCAGGACATTGACATAGACGCGAACGACTTTGCCACAATCCGCGGCGAGGGTTGCCTTTACGTCGACAAGACGGCATGGTTTCATCGCCTTGCCACGGCGAGGGGGCGGCGGCTCTTTTTCCTCGCGCGCCCGAGGCGGTTCGGCAAGTCGCTGATGATTTCGACCTTCAAGGCCATGTTCGAGGGGCACAGGGAGCTGTTCAAGGGCCTCGACATCATGAAGACGGACTGGAACTGGAAGAAGAAGCACCCTGTCATCTACCTCAACTTGGGCATGTGCGCCGCAAGCGACTACGACACGTTTGCGCAGAACCTGCCCGATTGCATTGAAGCCGGTCTTGCAGGCGCAGGTGTCAAGTACAACCGAAAGAAAACGCCCTCCGGCAACTTCGGCGGCGCCATTGACGCCCTCGCTGCAAAGGGCAAGCAGCCCGTCATCCTCATCGACGAATATGACGACCCCGTGGCAAAGGCGCTGAAGAACCCGGACGTGGCCGAGAGGGTGCGTGACGCGCTCGCGCCCATCTACGGGCAGATGAAAGACCGCTCCGGCAAGATACGCTTCCTGATGATCACGGGCGTCAGCAAGTTCACGAAGCTTTCCGTGTTCTCCGCCCTCTCGTCGCTCGTGGACCTGTCGTTCGAGGACGACTACGCCGCGATGCTCGGCTACACGGAGGACGAACTCGACCGCTACTTCTCCGAGCACATGGAGGCGCACCGCAAGGTGATGGGGATGTCGGCGGACGCGTACCGCAGCGAAATCAAGCGGCTCTACAACGGTTACCGGTTCTGGGAGTACACGGGGGAGAACGTCTACAACCCGGTCTCCATCAACCTCACGATGGCGAACCGCAAGCCGAAGTTCGAGCTCTACTGGGCTGAGACGGGCAAGGCGTCGTTCCTCATGAACTTCCTCAGGCGGGAGGACGTGCTGGCCATCGACATGGACCAGCCAGGCAGCGCGATGAAGGCGGAACTGGACGTTTCGGACCTGCGTTCCTTTCAGGTTAAGGGCATGCTCTACCAGACAGGGTATCTGACGATCGCCGGCTTCAACGGCACTGACTACGCCCTGCGCATCCCCGACGAGGAGGTGCGTCAGGACTTGTCCGCCCTGATGGCGGGGCTTGTCGCCGACAAGGACACCCGCTGGGCGGTCGGACTGGGCCCGGCGCTCCGCCTTGCTAAATGGGAAACGTTCTTCGACGGACTCAAGGCACTCTACGCGGGCGCGGTGTACGGCTCCACGGAAGGGAAGCCGCACGAACTCTCCTACGCGCGCTGCCTCAAGTTCCTCCTTCAGGGGCAGGGTTTCCGCGTGATGCAGGAGGTCTCGCACGCGGGCGGGCGCACCGACCTCGTTGCGGACCATCCATGCGGCACTTACATCTTCGAGCTGAAGGTGAACAAGCCGCCGAAGCTTGCGATGTCGCAGATTCAGCGTAGGAAGTACGCCGCACCGTACCGCGCGGCCGACAAGCCCGCCTGGGCTGTCGCGCTCTCCTTCAACGGCCGCACACGCCAGTTCAAGGGCGGCGCCGCCCTGCCCGTGAAGTGATTGGGCGGGCAGATCAAGGCCGCTGCGTATGCGGCGACACCGAAGGCCGTCAGCGGCGCGGCTGGGCCGCGCGCCAGACGCGCATTGGCGTTCCGTATCGCTTGAGAAAGGCGGCGCGAAGCGCGTGTTCGGTCTTTGGCTTGCCCGCAACTGCAATTGATTCGGTTGTCGGACTGCCGATTATACACTTTTTTTGTCCGTATATACAAGCGAGAGTCGAAGATTTTTGGTAGAATACACGCGCAACGGAAAAGTGTTTTGAGGAAGGAAGAGTAAAATGAAGCTGATGAAAGTGAAAATTCCTGCCCGTTTCGGGGGGGGGCGTAAGTTAGCCGCATTCGCGGCGGCAATGGCGCTCTTTTGCGCGGCGGCGGGCGTGCAGGTCGTGGAGACGGGCGACCTGACGCTCATCGGCACGAATGGGCTGGACGCCGTGCAGAGTGAGACGTTGCTGATTGAGGGAACCTTGCGCAAGGCCGGCACGGGGACGTTGACGATTCCGCTTGAGCGCATCTGGGCCGGGAACGGCACGCTTGACGTGGCGGAAGGTACGGTGCGGTTCACGCGCGACACGGGTCTGCTGCCGGAGGAAGTCCCGACGGACGTCCTCGCGAAGGCGGCGTTCTGGGTGGACGCCGAGGTGAACGTGGTCACGAACGAAGCGGGCGAGGTGACGACGTGGTACGACGCGCGCGAGACGGCGGCCGACATCGCGGCGGGCACGCTCAAGTACGTGCGCGCCGAGGGCGCGTCGTACTACACCGACGCGTCGGCGGCGAAATATCCCGTTCTGCTCACCACCGACGCGGGGCGTCCGTACGTCCACTTCCGCGGTTTCGCAAGCGGTGCGTGGATGAAGTGGCTCCAGCCGGGGACGGCCGATTCCTTCGCCTGGCTGAGAACCTGGAACGCGTTTGCGGTGCAGGGCACCTACACGAGCCACGGCAACGTGTTCGGGTCGGCGCACAGGGTGGATGATCGGCTTCAGGATTTCGCGATGACGAGCGATGCCCAATACTGGAATTCGCTGTTCGCGCCGATTACGATTGAGTCACACAAGACGCTTGAACAGCTACGCGTGGGGCGCACGTTCCTGAACGGCCTGCGCGTGGATGCCGACATGACGCCGCAGCCCAAGGAGGATACCGTGCTGGACTTCGAGTCGACGCTCCGGGTGTGCGGCGCGGAGAGCTTCTTCAACTTCCGCGAGTACCAGGCCGGCGGCGTGACCGGCGCGGGCGACCGCGTGGGCGGCGACCGTCTCTACGCGGCGGCGGTGTTCACCAACCGCCTGACCGACGCCGAGCGCGTGCGGATGGACCGCTATCTCAACAACCGCTGGATTTCGCGCGAAGGGCGGCTCCCGAAGACAATCCGCGTGGCGAACGGCGCAAGGCTGGAGGTGCCGCCTGAACTGGTGGAAGCGGCCAGCAAAGCGATGGGCGGCGGAACGGTGGCTCTCACGGACGTGTCGGGCACGGCCTCCGCCACGAACTTCCGATATGTGGCCTTTACCCCGGTCGCGGGCAAGACATACGCCGCGTCGAAGTCGGTTGTCGCCATCTCCGACGGGGCTCCCGGCACGGTGACCGCGAGCACGCACGTCGGCGGAACTCCTGACAGCGTTCTGCCGTTCGCTTCCGTGCCGGATGGCGCGACGCTTTCCGTCGAGAACGGGGCCATCGTTCGACTCGTTCAGGAAGAACAGGCGGAGATGTCCTCGAACGCGCTGCGCGGCGTCTTCGCCGTCACGGGGAACTTCGAGGGGTACGGCGCTGAACGTGCCGCCAACAACCAGCTCGCCATTGGCGCAACCGTGGGAGGATGGACGGCTCGGGAGGGGCTGGTCTATATCGTCAAAGACGGGCGCTACTATTCGAGCGGCGGCGCGCAGCTGATCCCGAAGCCGACACCCGACGGCATGTCCATGCTGATCCTGAAGGACAAGTCAGCCGTTGAAACGTCGTTTACGTTGCCGGTGGCCGGCCGCTACGAGTTGTCGTTCCTGTTGACCGCGCGGTTTGGCGGCAACGGTCAGGCTCCCGTCGACATTCTCGTGGACGGTACGAACGTCGTGGGACTGACGGCGCTCGCGACGCCTTGGACGCGTTACCGCTATCTGCTGCCGTACCTGGCCGTGGGCGAACATACGCTCCGCCTGCAAATCGTCCCGACCGGCGACCGGACGGCGTTGTTCGACGACTTCCGCCTCGACTGGCACGACGCGCGCCAGACCGTGCCGATCGCGAATGCGAACTTCGAGAATGTCGTGTGGTCGACGTCGCAGGCGCATGGGACGCGATTTGCCGCGTCCGAGGCAAGCGGCTGGACGGCGTCCGACTCCGGCGTTGACGGCCTGATCGCCTATCCGCGCGCGCCGGTCTACAGCAACTTGAGCAGTTATGGAGATCCCCAGGGGGACGTGAGCGCCGTGTGGCAACCCTACGGTCTGCGCAGCCTGCTTGTCAAAGATGCGTGGGTGAAGACGTCCGTCACGGTTCCGAAGACTGGCCGCTACGCGCTGTCCCTCGCCGCCGCGCGGGTGTCGTGCAACAATTCCCCCAGTACGGTTGCGGTCGGCCTCCTTTCCGTCGCCATCGGCGGGAAGACGAATGAAGTGCGCGTCACGGGGACGAACTACGCGCGCTACGAGGCGGGCATCTGGTCTCTGGCGGCAGGCGAACCCGTGGAGCTGGCGATCATTTCGCCGAGCGGCGGCGGTCGCCTCACCATCGACGACGTGGAACTCGTGCCGTGCGACGACCTCGTCGTGAACGGCAGTTTCGCGGAAGGCCCGGCTGCCGGGTTCACGACGAACGGATGGGATGTCGTCATGAGGAACGCCAAGACGAACGAACTTTTGGCGGACACCGTCGAGCCGATCATCTGGTCGACGATCTCAACCGACAACCCGGATTACGACCACAGCTATGGCTATTTCTACGGAGTCACCACTATTTCGGGCCCAGAGCGTCTGCGCCTCATGGGCAACTCGTCCATCGCGCAGACGGTTCACGTGTCCGAGCCAGGACGGTATCGTCTGGCGTTTTACTTCCTTACCCGTCATGCCATTAACGCAATACAGTGGAATGGGCAGTGGGGATCGGGCCAGAATCCGGTTCGGTCATCCGTCGTGATCGGCGGTGTCACCAACACGCTCGGCACCGTCACTCCGCTGGCCTATTCGACCGACTGGCAGCGCACAGAGTACGACGTGCTGGTTCCCGAGCCCGGGGACGTGCGCATCGTGCTGGAGGGACGCGGCTATAACGGCACTGCCGACCGGACGACGCTCATCGACGCCGTGTCGTTTACGAAGACGTCCGGGGCCGCGGGCTGGAAGCCCTTTGGCGACAAGACGAAGATCTCCGTTGCCGCCGGCGGCACGCTGGCGCTCGACTACGACGGCACGTTCCGGGCGTATTCCTTCCGCCACGCGGGGCGGTCCTACACGGGCGTCATCGACGCGACGCACGAGTCTGGCTGCATCAAGGGCGCGGGCCGCATTGAGGTTCTCCCGAAGGGAACCATTCTGATGTTCAAGTAAAGGCTCGCCTTGAGCGCGTCAAACAGCCGAACGGAAATGCGTCAAACTGCCGAGCTGAATTTTCTGCCAGAAACGATAAAATAGCGCCAGAAAATCTGCATCTTTTATTTCTACAACCGTCTAAAATATGCTACTTTCATAAAACGGTGTATTTTGGTAAGATATTTGCGTTTCCAGAAGTGAGGGCAAGACACATGAAAAAGCAGATGGCGATTTTCTGGGCGATTGCAGCGGCGCTAAGCGCGCCGGCGGCGGAGTTCCGTCCGGCGGCCGTGACGGCCGCCACGGAGACCTACGGCGCGCGGTACGCCGCGGCCAAGATGATCGACGGCGACCTCGCCACGTACGCGTGCTTCCAGGACGACTCGCGCACGGGGAAGGACGCGAAGTCCGATCCCCCGTTCGCCGCCGTGCCGGTGACGTGTTCGTTCGTGCTCGACCTCGGCGCGGCGCGCGAGGTGTCGGGCCTCAAGCTGGTCTCGCGCAACTGCTGGGCGCCGACGATGGCGTCGGACGTGAGCGTGTGGGCGTGCGCCGACGGGAAGGGGACGCAAGGGCTCGTGCCGCTTGCGGAGAAAGTCGCGTTGCCGCCCGTCGTCAACTCTTACGCGGCCTACGTCACGTGGCCGAAGACGAAGGCTCGCTACCTGAAGGTGCAGGTGAACGACGCGAACCGCAAGCCGATCCGGAACGGCTGGTTCACGAACGTGATGTGGGAGTGGGCGCGGATGCACGGCGACCCGATCTCGGGCGACGGCAAGTGGTACAACTGCCAGATCGCGGAGGTGGCGGCGTTCGACGCGCTGCCGTCGGATGCGCCCGCTCCCAACGCCAACGACGTGGCGTTCCCGCGCGAGCGACTGGAACGCGACTGGATCTACCAGGACGCCGGGCTCAACGTCGCGAAGGTGTTCACCTCGGCGAAGGACGGCGAGCTGGAGCGCAAGATGGTGGCGAAGGCGCTCGCGGGCGTGCCGGAGGGCGACGTGCGCGAGAAGTTCCTCTCCGAGTTCGGCGCGCTCGTGGTCGCCGAGGCCGTGGGCCGCGACCCGCGCTGGCGCGACCTCTACCTGCGCGCGTGCGCCGTGCGCCGTCAGGCGCGTCTCGCGAAGCTGCGCGCGAAGGCCACGCAGTTCGTCTACACGAAGAACCACGTGTTCGGCGGCGAGCAGGGGCTCGTGAGCGCGTACGACCAGTGGGACGACCAGGTGAAGACCGAATGCGGCAACTGCAAGGGCTGGTCGGACAGCCGGGAGGATTCAACCGACGGCATGCCGATGACGGAGATCGGCTCGCAGCTCTGTCTCGGCACGGTGAACGCGGACGGTACGATCTCGCACGAGGTGCTGATCGACAAACCGCAGGGCCTCATCGCGAACGTTAACCTCTCGTGGGACGGCAAGACGCTCGTCTTCGCCATGCGCGACAACTACACGAACGACTGCGTGTCGCTCTACACGATGGACCTCGCCATGCGCAAACCCGTGCGCATCACGTTCCCCGAGAAGGGCGCGGACGGCAAGGACCTGGCCGTCACGGACACGGAGCCGGTCTGGCTCCCGAACGGCGACATCGTGTTCACCTCCACGCGCTTCTCGCGCATCTGCGACTGCTGGTACCGCGCGGGCGGCGACATCTACCGCTGCCGGGCGGACGGTTCCTTCCTGCGCCGCCTCACGACCGACGAGCTGATGAGCGACCTCCCGCAGGTGACGATGGACGGGCGCGTCGTGTTCACGCGCTGGGAATACAACGACCGCACTGCGCTCTACCTCCATCCGCTCATCGTGATGAATCCCGACGGCACGGGCCAGACCGAATGGTACGGCAACAACTCGGACTTCCCGAGCTCCATCCTCCACGCGACGCCCGTCCCCGGCACGCAGAAGCTGCTCGCGCTCATCGCGGGCCACCATGCGCCGTACAAGGGCAAGCTCGCGCTCATCGACCGCCTCGTGGGCACGCAGGCCGGTGAGGGAATCGAGTTCGTGGCGGGCGCGGCGCCCGACCGCACGCCCGGCCGCCACCGGCAGGAGGTGAAGCCGCGCAAGTGGAACGACTTCCGCATTGACATCTTCGGCCAGGACGGCCCGCAGTGGGCTTCGTGCTTCGCGTTCGGCGAGACGGACTACCTCGTCTCCTTCCAGCCCGAGGGCTGCTGCATGATGTACGGTCCCTATTGGCCGCGCTTCGGCGGGTACTGGCAGAACGCGGACGGCGCGCGCGAGTTGCTCGCCTACGACTGGCGGCAGTGCGTGGGAAGGATCGTGCCCGTGATGCCGCGCGAGAAGCCCGTCCAGCGCGTGGACCTCGCGCACGCGGAGGAGAACGACGGCACGTTCTACGTGCAGGACGTCTACCTCGGCCCGGGCCTCCAGGGCATTCCGCGCGGCACGGTGAAGAAGCTGCGCGTGATGGCGCTCGAATATCGCACGGCGCGCCTCGGCTGGTGCGGGAACGGCGGCGAGTACGAGACGGGCCTGAACCAGACGCCCATATCGCTCAACTCCGGCGCGTGGGACGTGAAGCACGTGCTCGGCGAGGTGGACGTGGAGGAGGACGGCAGCTGCCTCTTCAAGGTGCCCGCGCGGCAGGCCGTGTTCTTCCACCTGCTCGACGGCGAGGGAAAGTGCGTGCAGTCGATGCGCAGCTGGGCCACGCTCCAGCCGGGCGAATACTTCGGCTGCATCGGCTGCCACGAGCCGAAGCGCGGCGCGTTGCCGCCCGATTCGCGGAACGTGACCGCCGCGATGAAGAAGCCCGCGCAGACGCTGAAGCCGTTCGCGAACGGCACGAAGGAACACCCGCTCGTGAAGCGCCTGCGCACCGAGAAGTGGTACGCGAGCACGGATAACTTCCTCGGCGTGAACGCGGCGCGCTCCACGGACCCCGATGCGCCCGTGGACGGCTTCAGCTTCCGCCGCGAGATCCAGCCGATCCTCGACCGCAACTGCACGCGCTGCCACGACGCGAAGCACCCGACGCTCAACCTCACGGGCGCGCCGTTCCCCGACGACAAGGTGTGGCGCATCTCGAAGAACTACTACAACCCGAAGCGCGCTTGGACGCAGAGCTACGTGAACCTCACGGCGCACGGCAATCCGGACGCCTGCAAGTGGATGAAGTGGCTCAAGCCGCGCAGCCGCACGATGATGTTGCCGCCGTACCACATCGGCTCGTGCAAGAGCGAGATCTTCCAGAAGTTCGACGGCGCGCACCACGGCGTGAAGCTCACCGACAACGAGAAGCGCGTGTTCGCATGCTGGATCGACCTGCTCTGCCCGTTCGCCGGCTCCTTCGCCGAGGCGAACACCTGGACGGACGAGGAGAAGGCGATCTTCCTCCACTTCCAGGGCAAGCGCGTGAAGTACGCCGCGCGCGAGCGCGCCGATTTCATCAAAGAGCACACAAAGAAATGAGCGGTAAAATGATCAAGATGGCAAGACACTTCAAAATGCTTGTCGCGTTGCTGGCCGTGGAGGCGGCCGCGGCTACGCCCGCGATTAGGGTGCGGAACGGAGTGCCGAACGCCGCATTGTTCGCCAGGCGGAACGTGACGGGCAATCAGTATTTCTTCTGTTTGGGAGATTCGAAGTCGACGCCGTGGATCGAGTTCGCACGCATCGTGGCGAAGGACTTGGACGTGCGGACGATTCCGCATGTCTACCCTGAACCGGAGGGGGCGCGTTTTGCGCGCTACTCGTGCGTGAACGGACAGGCCATCTACGGGGAACGCGTCTGCAGCGGTTATCTCGCCGTGCTCGATTACTCTGCGACGGGTGCGCGGGGCGACGTGAATCGCGAGGCGACCTACCTCGAGAATCTCGTGCGGGCGATCTACAGCTACCGTGCGACGCATAGCGTGGTCATCCTGCATACGACGCCTTCCCCTTACGTGGCCGAGGCCGAGAAGGTTGCGGATCACTACGGCATTTCCACGCTCGACTTGACGGATGCGAAGGACGCGGCAGAGCGTTCCGCCCGTCTGACGGCGTTTGCCGCCGCGCTTTTCAAGGATGCGGTCGTGCCGGCCAAGCCCGTGCCGCGCAAGCTTCCGCCGCCGTTGCATCCGGGTGCGGAGCTGCGTCCCCAGATCGTCTCCTACGAGCATCCAGAGGTCCGGTTCGATGACGGATGGCTCGGCTGGCAGCGCCCGAATGTCCAGCAGATACGCCATGTCATCGACGCGAAGCGCAGGGGCGCGAAGGTGACGCTGACGTTCACGGGCGGCGAAGTCGGCGTTTTCGACGAGGCGACGCCGCAGTCGTCGGCATTCGTCGCCACGGTCGACGGGGGTGCGCCGCGTGTGGTTGCGCCGCCGGCAGGCGGGAAGGCGTTCCTGCGCCATACGCCGCTTTTCGAGGGACTTGACCCGGCGCGTGAGCACATGTTGACTCTCGAGGTGCGGGACGATGCGCCGTTGCGCCTGGTCGGTTTCTCGCTCAGCGGTTCCGTCAAGGTGCCGAAGGAGACGCGTTCGCCCCTTGAGCGGATGCGCCTGAAGCTGGAAGCTCTGCCGCCGATGACCTACGAACCGCCGTCCGGGCGATTCAAGTATATTCCCAAGACGGTGCGCCGTCTCCGCGAGGGAGGGAACCTGACGATCGTCATGCTGGGCGACAGCATCGTCAACGACACGGCGTCTTCCCGGTTCGAGGAGCTCTTGATGAAGCGCTATCCGAAGTGCCGCATCCGCAAAGTCGTGAGCGTACGGGGCAGCACGGGCTGCGACTGGTATGCGCAGGAGAACCGCGTGCGCGATTGGGCGCTCAAGTACAAGCCGGACCTGATGATGATCGGCGGCATTTCCCATCGTCCGGATCCTTCGAAGATGCGCGACGTGGTGCGGCAGATCCGTGCTGAAAAGCCGGATACGGAGTTTCTCCTCCTCACGCCCGTCTTCGGTTCGGAGGCCAATGTGTGGAATCGGGCCTGGACGCCGCAGATCGACCATACGACGCCGAATCCGCGCGCCATCATCGAGCGGATCGCCGCCGAGGAAAAATGCGCGTTCTTCGACATGGCGGGTCCGCTCGGCGTGTTCATCCGCGATTCCAAGATGGCACGCGGGGCGTTTATGCGCGATGTCGTGCACGCGAACGAACGCGGCTTCGCGGTTTTGGGAGAACTGCTCAACCGCTGGTTCGCGCCTGAAAACTGACATGTGCGCGTTGGCCTCCCCAAAGGATGAGAGGAAAAAGATGAAACTACGGGGCTTAGTCATTGGAATTGCCGTGGGTGGATTCGTCGTCGCTGGCGGTGTGAGGGCTTGTGCGGCTTCGCGTGCGCGGCACACGATAGAAGGCAGAATGGCGACGATTGTCGCCAAGAAGCCGAGTCTCAAAGGCGTGGCGAAAAGCGCGGGCGGGAAGTTGCGGATATTCGTATTCAAGAACGAGCGTTCCGTTGAAGTACACGCGCCTGGCTGGAAGGAGCCACGGATCTATCCGATGACGGCGTTCAGCGGGACGCTGGGCCCGAAACTTCGGGAAGGGGACGGGCAAATCCCGGAAGGCATCTACGGCATTGAATACCTGAATCCGAACTCCAGCTACTACCTTTCGCTGAAGGTCTCGTATCCGAATGCTACGGACAGGAAGCGCGCGCAGGCGGACGGCCGCACCAATCTCGGCGGCGACATCATGATTCACGGCAAGGCGGTGACGATTGGCTGCATACCTGTCGGCGACGACGCGATCGAGGACATTTTCTACCTCGCCGCGATGGTCGGCATCAAGAACGTTTCGGTCATCATCGCTCCATACGATATGCGTAAAGGGCGCAATCCCGAACTGGAACGTTCGCCATTGGCATGGTATCCCGATCTCTGCCGTGAAATCTCAACCGCCCTAGATGCAAATTAAGCCGCAACGTTTGTCGGTAGCTTGCCATTTGACGAGCAACAATCCAATCCATGCTTTGTTCCGCACCATAATCTTGCCAATCATGCCTTCGTAATCCGTTCCACGACATAATCTTACCCGCTGACACACCACGGTTCCGCACTGTGGTCTTGTCACATAACATGCCACGATCCAGTCCGCATCGTAATCGCGCAACTCCGCGCGCTATCGTTCGTTCCGCACCGTAATATTACGCCGCGGCCCTCAATTTCGGCGCTGAGTTGACTAGGTGGAGATCAGGGAGCACGGAAAGAACAAGCGCGGGCCGGGTGATTCCGTATCGGACAATTTCGTACTAGGCGCTTCCTTATCGGAATCGTCTTGTTCTGCCGAGAAACTCGGGGATGTGGATTTGATGGGTCTTTGCTTGCGCTAAAAGGCGCCCTCAGGCGACCCGACGCCGGAGAAGCCAACTGACAACACGCTTCGGAATGCGCGGAAGTCTGGGCTTGCGCGCGTAGGCTTCCCCGTGCGCGGGTATGCAGTCAGGATCGAGCCGCAACGCGAGCGCGGCCTCGAGCGAGATGAGCGTCCCCTGGCACTCCCCCAGGATCACCCGCGCGGCTTCTCGCGCGCGGGGAAGAACAGTTTGCAGCCTGTTCGCGGTGGCGGCTGGCGCGAGCGTTTGCCTGGCGAATGCGGGTCCGGGCGCCGGAACGGGACCTGATGTGGGTGGCGGAGAGGCGGGCGCCGAATCGGGAGTGGCGTCGGTCGCCTCGGGCACGGGCAGGAGCATTGCGGGCGATACGGGTTCACCCGTGCCGCATGCCTGGCGGAAGCGCTTCGCCATCGCCTTGTAGCGCATGATTGTGGAGTATTTCTCGAACAGGTCGGGCGCTTCGCGCTGGAACAGGCGCTTGATGCCACCCCTGCGCCCCACGATCTGCCCGTCCGCGCCGAATCGGAGAGTGTTGTCGACGAAGCACTCGAGGTCCTCCAGGAGCGAGCCAAGCCGGAGCGCATCCTCGGGCGAGTTGCGCGCGACACGGAGCGCCGCGCGGATTGCGTCGAAGGTCGGCCGCGGGTTCAGCGTGCAGTGCTTGCGGATTTCGCGCCGTTCGGCGGCGAGCTTCTGGCGCCGTTCGCGTTCCCGCTCGTAATATGTCGGGCGCCGGAGGCGGCGAACGACGAGCGAGAGGCGCCTGTAGAGGAGCGTCGCCACCGCATAGGCGCCGAAGAGCGCGGCGACCGTCAGGAGAAGCGACACCTGCTGCTCGAAGGTGCGCGCGTTGCGCCGGAAGAATCCCTCGAGCGTGTGCGGGACGTGCCCGATGGTGTGCCCGTTGCGGTACGCCTCGCGCCAGAACGCTCGCCGGTAGCTCTCCGAATCAAGACGCAGCACATGAACGAGGAACCCGTCGACCAGGCTCTCGAACGTGGGCGGCGCGAGTTCGGCCGGCGGCCGCACGACGCGGCAACCCCGGCTTTCCAGATGCTCTTCTACGGCCTTTCTCATGTGATTGTCCCTTCTGGTCCCGACACCGAAAATCTTACCATGTCCGCTGCCCAAAGGGAATAGGCGAAACTGTCAAAAGATTTCAAAGGAAATGTATGAGAAATGTATGGGAATTGTAACGAAATCATGTTGAAGGCAAAGGGCCTTCGATCTCCATTGGAGTGGTCCTTGCGTACGATTACGGTGCGGAACGTCAGCGGATAATTCGAAGGTGCGAACCGCGTGTGCGATTACGGTGCGGAACGATATTGCAGAGGGGAGCCCAAGGGTGCGATTACGGCGCGGAACAGGTGGAGGGAAGGTACTGTGATGACATGTTGGGGGGATGGAACGATTGGGGTTGGTAATGGTATGGTAATTGGGCTGAGCGGAAAACGGGGGGTTATGGTATAATATCCGCAGATGAAGGAAGTTTTGGAGAGATTGGAGAGACCTATCTGCCATGTCGTCGCGGGGCCGAACGGTTCCGGGAAATCGACGTTCGCGCTCAGGTACCTGCCTGAGTACGCGGGGGCTGTGGAGTACGTGAATCCCGACCTCATGGCGCAGGGGATGTCGCCGACCGACATCCGCCTCTCCGCCATCAAGGCGGGCAAGCTGACGCTGGAGCGGATCGCCGAGCTCATCGAGTCGCGCACGTCGTTCGCCTTTGAGACGACGCTCTCCGGGCGCGGGCACCTGCGTCTGCTCTCCGACGCGAAGGCGCGCGGCTACCTGATTGCGCTCTACTACCTCTGGATGCCCGAGCCGGCGGCACTGCCGTTGCGCATCAGCCACCGCGTGCTCGCGGGCGGGCATGACGTGCCGACGCCGGACGTGCTGCGCCGGTACGTGCGCTCCGTCGCGAACGTGAAGTCGTATGCGGCGCTCGCCGACACGCTGCTGGTGTTCTATGCCGTGCCCGCGATCCAGCGCCTGATCTACAGGCGCAACGGCGAGGCGCTCGTTCTGGACCCCGCCCTCGCGGAGCCGATGAGAAAGGAGCTTGGACTATGATCGACCGGAAGGACTGGCCCGTGGACGCGCGCAACGCGCAAGACGCGTTCGACGAGGCGTCGTGGGACGCGATCGAGGGGTACCGCGACACGGGCGAGATGGTGCCGGGCATGAAGGACGGCAAGCTCTACCTCTACACCGTGGACGAGGCGCTCCGGACGCGTCCCGACTACGAAATGCGCAAGAAGGACGTGGGCGAATGGCGCCGGAATAACTTGATCGCGCAGTTCAAGGCCGCCGGACTGGAGCTTACGCCCGACGTATGGGAGCGCCTCGCCGCCGACCGGCGTCAGGCCCTTGAAGACGACCTTGCCTGGATGCACCCCTGAAGTGACATGAAAGTACTGCTGTTAGCCGGTGAGGAGTCGGGCGTCCTGTACGCGGAACGCCTGCGCCGCGCCTTGCCCGATTGCGAATTCCGCACCTACCAGGACCGCTACAAGACCTCCGACCTCGCGGTGATGGGTTTCTGGGCCGTCATCAAGCGTCTCTTCTTCTTCCTCGGCGTGCAGCGCACGATGAAGCGCATCATCCGCGAGTGGCAGCCGGACGTGGTGGTGACGATCGACTATCCCGGCCTCAACCTCAAGCTCGCCGCCTACGCGAAGGCGCGCGGCATCCCCGCGGTCCACATCGTGTGTCCGCAGGTGTGGGCATGGCATCAGGGCCGCATCCCGAAGGTGGCCGCTGCCGTGAATCGCCTCCTTTGCTTCTTCCCGTTCGAGCCCGCGCTTTTCAAGGACTATGAAGGGAAGGATTTCCACGCTGTGTTCATCGGGCATCCGATGGTGGATGTTTTTGAGGAAGAAAAAGAGGTTGGGGTGGCGGCAGGTTGCCGCCACGAATTTGCGGGCGCGGAGGCCCGCCACCCCGAAGGGGCTTGCCTGGCCATCCTCCCCGGCAGCCGCGTGGGCGAGATACAGCGGCATCTCCCGCGGCTTCTTGACGCTGTGCGCCTGCTGAATCGGCAAGACCTGCGCGTGGTGATTCCGGCGGCGAACGACCGGGCCGAGGCGGAGATCCGTTCTACGATTACGGTGCGGAACGATCCGTTTGCGCCGGAGGTGGTGAAGGGCGGCGCGCGCGATTTGCTGCGACGGGCGGACTGCGCGGCGGTGGCGTCGGGCACGGCCACGCTCGAGGCGGCGCTCGCGCGTTGCCCCACGGTGCTGGTCTACGCCGTCTCGGCGCTGCTCGCCTGGTTCGCGCGGCGCGTGATCACGGGCGTGAAGCACATCGGCCTCGCGAACGTGATCGCGGAGAAGAGCGGCGTGGAGCCGCCGATGCCCGAGCTGCTGCAGGAGGCGTTCACGCCCGAGGCCGTGGCCGCCCAGCTTTCGGCCTGGCTTAACGACGCAGAAGCGCGCGCGCGCGCGTCGCGCGCGCTCGACGCCGTGATGGCGCGGCTCCATTCGGACGGCGACGCGCTCGGACTCGCTGCGCGCGAGATACAGGAGGTCGTCCATGCGCATTGAGGTGACGGGCGCGGTGCCCCGCGCGTTCGGCCTCGCGAAGGCGCAGGTCGTGGCTGCGGCGCGGTTCTTCGCGGCGCGCTCGAAGGCGCGCGTGGGCGGCGTGTGGCACGAGGTGGTGGTGCATCTCGTGCGGGACACGGCGAGCGACGAGCTGCACCGGGCGATCATGGGCGTGGAAGGGGCGACGGACGTGATCACGCAGGCCTACGACGCGGTGCCGCCCGAGGCGCCGGGCCTCTACGGCGAGCTGTTCGTGAACACGGACCAGGCGCTGCGCGCCGCGCCGCGGCGGAAGGGGTGGAGTCCCGCGAAGGAGCTGCTCCTCTACGTGGCGCACGGCATGGACCATCTTTCGGGCGCGGACGACTGCGCCGAAGCCGACTACAACCGCATGAGAAGACGGGAGCTGAAATGGTTGAACTCGCTGACATTCTGAACGACGTAAACGCCCGCATCGCCGCCGCCTGCGCGAAGGCGGGACGCAATCCCGGCGACGTGGAGATCGTCGCCGTCACGAAGACGCACGGGCCCGAGGTGGTGCGCGAGGCCTGGGAGGCGGGACTCCGCATCGTGGGCGAGAACAAGGTGCAGGAGGCGGCGTGGAAACAGCCGCAGAGCGTGTCCGGCCCCGCCTGGCACCTGATCGGGCACCTCCAGCGCAACAAGGTGCGCGCCGCGCTTGAGCTGTTCTCGTGCTTCCACTCCGTCGACTCCGTGGCGCTCATCGACCGCATCCAGACGATCGCCGCCGAGACCGGGGCGCGTCCGAGCATCCTCCTCGAGGTGAACATGAGCGGCGAGCGGTCGAAGAGCGGGATGCATCCGGACGACGCACCGGCGGCCGTGGAGCGCGTGCTCGCCTCGCCGAACCTCACGCTGGAGGGATTCATGACGATGGCGCCGTTCGTGCCCGAGGACAAGGTGGAGGAGACGCGTCCCGTGTTCGCGGGCCTGCGCGAGCTGCGGGACCGGATGGAGGCGCGGTTCGGCGTGTCGCTTCCGCGCCTCTCGATGGGCATGAGCGGCGACTACGCGGTGGCCGTGGAGGAGGGGGCCACGTGGATCCGGCTCGGCACGGTGCTGTTCGGGGCGCGCCCGAAAGTGAAGCCCCAGCGGGCTGTGGACGCGGGCGACGCGGGGGAGAGCGGCGAGGGCGGCGGGGCCTTCGACCGCGTGATGGATTGAATGGGGGGAGACCTGAGACATGAGACATGAGACCTGGGGCGCGAGACCTGAGACATGAGACCGGTTTTTTGCTATACTATCCGCCTATGAAAAAAGCAGTCATCACAGTCGTGGGGAAGGACACGGTCGGCATTCTCGCCAAGACGTGCACCTACCTCGCGGAAAACGGCATCAACATCCTCGACATCTCGCAGACGGTCGTGCAGGACTACTTCAACATGATGATGATCGTCGACATGTCCGGCGCGTCGCGTCCTTTCGGCGACATCGCCGAGGGCCTGTCGAAGGTGGGCGAGTCGCTCGGCCTCCAGGCGAAGTGCCAGAAGGAAGAGATCTTCGAGAAGATGCACCGGATCTAGTCGGGCGCGGGAAGGACGGAACGACATGATCAACCTAAGCGAAGTCATCGAGACGAACAAGATGATCCAGGACGAGAACCTGGACGTCCGCACGATCACGATGGGCGTCTCGCTTCTCGACTGCGCCGACTCGAACCTCGAGTCCTGCTGCGCGAACGTCTACGCGAAGCTCCTGCGCTGCGCGGGGCGTCTCGTGAAGACGGGCGAGGAGATCTCGCGCGAATTCGGCATCCCGATCGTCAACAAGCGCGTCTCGATCACCCCGGCGGCGCTCGTGGGCGCGTCGTGCTGCCGGCGTCCCGAGGACTACGTGGAGATCGCCCGCACGCTGGACCGCGCGGCACGCGAGCTGGGCGTCAATTTCCTCGGCGGCTTCTCCGCCGTCGTCTCCAAGGGGATGACGCCGTCGGACGAGCTGCTCATCCGCTCGATCCCCGAGGCGCTGGCCGTGACGGAGCGCGTCTGCGCGAGCGTGAACGTGGGCTCCACGAAGACGGGCCTCGACATGGACGCCATCCGCCTGATGGGCGAGACCGTGAAGGCGACGGCGGAGCGCACGAAGGACCGCGACTCGCTCGGCTGCGCGAAGCTCGTGGTGCTCTGCAACGCGCCGGACGACAACCCGTTCATGGCGGGCGCGTTCCACGGCGTGTCGGAGGGCGACGCGGTGATCAACGTGGGCGTGAGCGGTCCGGGCGTGGTGAAGTACGCGCTCGCGCAGATCCCCGGCGCGGACTTCGAGACGCTCTGCGAGACGATCAAGAAAACCGCGTTCAAGATCACGCGTGTGGGTCAGCTCGTCGCGCAGGAGGCCTCGCGGCGCCTTGGCGTGCCGTTCGGCATCATCGACCTCTCGCTCGCGCCGACGCCGGCCGTGGGCGACTCGGTGGCGGACATCCTCAAGGAGATCGGCCTCGCCCATCCCGGCGCGCCGGGCACCACGGCGGCGCTCGCGCTCCTGAACGACCAGGTGAAGAAGGGCGGCGTGATGGCGAGCTCCTACGTGGGCGGGCTCTCCGGCGCGTTCATCCCCGTGTCGGAGGACCAGGGCATGATCGACGCCGTGGAGGCCGGCGCGCTCACGATCGAGAAGCTCGAGGCGATGACGTGCGTCTGCTCCGTGGGCCTCGACATGATCGCGATTCCCGGCGATACGTCCGCGGCCACAATCGCGGGCATCATCGCGGACGAGGCGGCGATCGGCATGGTCAACCAGAAGACGACGGCCGTGCGCATCATCCCCGTCGTCGGCAAGGGTGTGGGCGAGTCCGTCGAGTTCGGCGGCCTCCTCGGCCATGCGCCGATCATGCCGGTGAACGGCTTCGACTGCTCGCGTTTCGTGGGGCGGAGGGGACGCATCCCCGCCCCCATCCACAGCTTCAAGAACTGACGGTGAAAGGAGTCACGACATGAGGAAGACCGTTGTCATGCTGGCGGGCGCGTTCGCGCTGTGCGCGCAGGGCGCGTGGTACTGGCCGTTCGGCACGGACGAGGACAGCACGAACGCGCCGCCGCGCCTGCACCGTCTGCTCGAGCCGGCGAACGACTACATCGAACTGGCCCAGGACGCGTCCCTGGACGGCGACACGGTCAAGGCGCTTGAGAACTACCGCCTTGCGCTCGAGGAGCTCGACCGCGTCGAGTCCGAACACCCCGACCGCGCCGCGAGCGCCGAGTTCGCCCCGCTCCGATTGCGTCGCGCCGCCTGCACCGCGGCCATCGACGCGATCCGGTTCGCGCAGGTCAACGAGAACGTGCGTCCCGTGTCCGTCACCGACACGACCGAACTGCAGAAACGCTGGAACAAGGCCCATGGCGTGGAAGATGACGAGGACGAGCCGGCTGCGCCGCCTGTCGCGGAAAAGGCGGAGAAGAAAGAACCGGAAAAAGAGAAGAAGGCCGAGCCCCCCGCACAAGTGGCGGAGAAGGAACCCGAGCCGGCCGCGGAGGAGAAGAAGCCCGCGGCACTTCCGAAAGACTGGAACGGGCGCATCGCGCAGGCGATGGCGGAGCTCCGCGCGCAGGACTATGCGGCTGCGGACGTGTTGCTGGAGTCGATGCTGAAGGAGCGTCCGAAGGACCTGAACGCGTTGCTGCTGCGTGCGGCGGCGCAGGCGGGCACGAAAAGCTACTATGCGGCGCAGCGGACGCTTGAGCGGGCGATGCGCACGCATCCGCGGTCGTACCTGCCGTACTACAACCTGGCGAACCTGCAGCTCCAGCAGGACGGAGATATTGAGGCGGCGCGGGAGTACTATGAGCTGGGACGGACCGTCGGCGGTCCTGTCAACAAGGCGCTTGAGGCGAGGCTGAAAGGAATCGCGAAATGAGATTGCTGCTGGCGTGTGCGTGCTTGATGGCCGCGGCGGCTGCTGCGGCCCAGGATGCAACGGCCCTCGACGAGGTGGCGCGGCGGGCGAAGGAACCGCCCAAGCTGACGCTCGAGGCGACGGCGTCGCAGGTGCTGGCCGCCTGCCGCGAGATGCTGCCGCGGCGTCCGGTCGAGCTGAAGGGGGCGCTGATCCTGCGCAGCCGCAAGGGCATTGTCCAGAAGGAGTTCGACTACCGTCTCGTAATGCGGCGCGAAGCGGATTCGACTCAGCTGGCTGTTCGCCTGTTCCCGCGTCACGAGACGAACATGCTCGCGTCCGTCACGATCGCGCGGCGCGGCAACGCGCGGCCGACGATCCTGCTCGTGTCCAACGGCACGGACCAGAACGTGGGGTCGCCGCTCGATTGCGTGATGGACACCGACGTGACGTGGCTCGACCTTACCTTCGACTTCCTCTGGTGGACGGACGCCGCGTACGAGGCGGAACGCGAGGGCGAGACGGTGCACGGGCAGACCTGCATGGTGATTCTCGTGCGGCCGCCGACGAAGATCGAGGGGCTCGAGGCCGTGCGCCTGTGGGTGGACAAGAAGTCGGGCTGCCTCATGCAGGCCGAGCAGCTGGGCGAGGGAATGAAGCCGCTGCGGCGGCTCTGGGGCACGCGTGTCAAGAAGTTCGACGGCGGGCGGTGGATGGTTTCCGTGCTGGAGGTCGAGACGCTGGGGGGGCGCCACCGGACGAAGATCACGGTCGACTCCCTGCGGGTACTCGAGAATTAAATGGTTGTCGTTTTCGTTTCAGTCCTTTTCGTTCTTTTCATCCTCTCGGCGCTCTTTTCGTCTGCGGAGACGGTTCTCTTCTCTCTCACGCCCCGGCAGCTCCAGGCCCTGGAGAGGACCAGGCCGTCCGTCGCTCGGCGGATCGAGAGCTGGCAGAAGGAGCCGGCGCGCATCCTCTCGACGATCCTCGCAGGCAATACGCTCGTCAACTTCGCGATCGCCTCGATCGGCTACATGCTGATGCTGCGGTTCGTGACGACGGGGACGGCCGCGGTGTCCGTGGCGACGTTCACGCTTCTCCTGCTGGTGTTCGGCGAAATCCTGCCGAAGCAGTACGCGATGCGCCATGCGGAGCGGATGGCGGCGTTCTGCGTGCGGCTGCTGCTGTTCTGCCGGATCGTCTTCAGCCCGTTTTCCGCGCTGATGGTGGCCGGCTCGCGCGTGTTCGGCGACCTGCTCACGCGGGAGCGACGCGCTCTCTCCGACGACGAGCTGCGGGCTGTGGTGGAGTCGGCCGCGGCCACCGGCGAACTCGATCGCGAGGAGGCGTCGATGGTGGAGGGCGTGATGCGCCTTCCCGACCTCTACGCGCTCAACGAGATGACGCCGCGCGTGAGGCTCACGGGCGTGGAGGCGACGCTGCCGGACGCAGAGAAGGTTCGGCTTGCCGAGACGTCTGACTATCCGTTCCTGCCCGTCTACCGAAACGACATGGACCACATCGAGGGCTTCCTCGACACGGAACGCCTGCTGGCGGATCCCGCGCGCGACGTGGCGGCGGCCACGGACGCGCCGTTGCGCGTCTCCGAGCACCAGGGCCTCGACGACCTGCTCGTCCTCTTCATGAAGACCGGACGGCGCATCGCCCTCGTGGAGGACCGCTGGGGCGGCACGGCGGGGATCATCACGCGCGGCGACATCC
The DNA here is from genome assembly GCA_017427485.1 of Kiritimatiellia bacterium. GTDB lineage: Bacteria > Verrucomicrobiota > Kiritimatiellia > RFP12 > UBA1067 > RUG572. The sequence goes on along the minus strand of JAFRSR010000077.1, from coordinate 386 downwards.
TCGAGCTCATCGTGAAGCCCGTGATCGAAGACGAGGAGGACGACGACTGATGGGCAAGTTGGCGTGCACTTTCGTCCTCATGGTCCTTTCCGTGACGGTGGCGGCGTTCTGCGCCGGCGTGGAGACCGGTTTCCTCTCGGTGTCGCGCGTGCGGCTCCTCTCGCTCGTGCGCCAGTCCGCGCCGCGCGCGAAGCGCCTGGCGAGGATCCTGGGCGACATGTCGCGCGTACTCACGACGCTTCTGGTGGGCAACAACCTGGCGGCCGTGCTCTTCTCCACCGCCACGGCCTCGCTCGGCGCCCACCTGTTCGCGGACATGCCGTACACGCATTCGGCGTGGTCGCTGGCCGCCGCCGTGCTGATGCTGTTCCTGGGCGAGTACCTGC
>JAFRSR010000076.1 GCA_017427485.1 Kiritimatiellia bacterium | reverse complement strand
CACGCCCGCCACGAGCGCGGCGCCGAGCGCCGCTGCCTGTTGGCCGATGGCGGCGCGCGCCACGCGCCGTCCGTAGACGTCCGCGTAGATCTGACGCCACAGCGGCGAGTTCGCGCCGCCGCCCACGAGCGTGAGCGGCTCGGCGACGGGCGCGAGACGCGCCAACTCCTCAAGCGCACGCCGCAACCCGAACGCAACCCCTTCCATCACGGCGCGAACCACGTCGCCGCGCGTGTGCCGGAGGTCGAGGTTCGCGAACGCGCCGCGCAGAGCCGGCGTCGGGTCGAGCGAACTGCCGCCGGCGAGCGACGGGTTGAAGTAGAGGTCGTGCGCGCCGCGCCCCGCCGCCTCTGCCTCGGCGTCCATCGCCGCGTAGTCCATCCCGCCACAGAGAACGTCACGGCACCACGTGTGCGCCGTGCCCGCCGAGAAGATGGCGAGCGCGGATGCATACTGCCCCGGCACCACATGGTCGAACACGTACGGCCGCGTCACGGGATCAAGGAGCGGCTTGGCGGACGACACTGCGATCCATGCCGAGGAGCCGAGCGAGCAGTACGCCCGCCCTTCTCGCCACGCGCCTGCCCCGAGCGCCATGCAGGAGTTGTCCACGCCGCCCGCGACGACTTTCACGTCTTGCGGCAAACCCAGCTCGCGCGCGGTGTCGGGGGTAAGAGTGCCCAGCACCTGCGTGGCAGGGACAATTTCGGGGAAGAAACTGCGCGTCAGACCAGAGGCGGCAATCAGATTCTCGTCGTAGCGGCGCGCTGCGAGATCGTACACACCCGTGCCCGACGCGTATGAGAAGTCGGTCGCGCGCACGCCGCAGAGGCGGTAGTTGATGTAGTCCTTCGTGCCGAGGATCGTCGCCACCCGGCCGAACCACTCCAGCTCGTGCGCGCGGAACCACATGAGCTTGAATACCGAATAGAGCGCGGGCGGAAAACCATTGCCCGTCTTCATGTACCATGCCTCCTCCGGCACCTCGCGGAAGAACGCCTGTGCCTCATCGCCCGCGCGCGAATCGCTCCAGATCGGAACCGTTGCACGCAGCAGGTTGCCCGCTGCGTCAAGTGGCACCACGCCGAGCGAGTGTCCGGAGATGCCAAGCGCGCGGATCGCCTTCACCTGCTCGGGCTCCAGGCGTTCCGTGAGGTAATGCGTCGCCTGCACCGTCGCGCGCCACCAGTCTTCGGGGGCCTGTTCGTGGAAGCCCGTCTCCGGGTAAGTGGTCGGATAGACGTCGAAGCCCGAGGCCACGCACGCGCCGTCCGCGCCGTACAGTGACGCCTTGATGCCGCCCGTTCCGAAATCGTATGCGAGGATGTACATGGTTTGATTTTTTAGGTGTTAAGTTTGGTTAGCGTGTCAAGGACTGGAGGAGCGCGGTACAGCCGGCGATGATGTCGGCGTAGGTCTCGTCGAAGTTGCCGGTATACCACGGATCGGCCACGTCGCGTTTGACGCCCGCGAAGTCAAGGAGCCGGCGCACCTTCGGGAGGTCGGCGGGATAGACGAGCCGACGCAGGTCCGCCATGTTGTAGGCGTCCATGCCGATGATGAGATCGTATTCCGCCGCCTTCGCGGCGTCAAGAAGCCACGCGCGACGTGGCGAATACGGAATGCCGTGCCGGTCCAGCTCGCGCCGCGTGCCACGATGGATGTCACTGCCGATCTCGTCAGTATGGAGCGCGGCGGACTCCACCGCCACGTCCTCCCGCCCGGCCTTGCGCAGCAGGTCCTTCATCACGAACTCCGCCATCGGACTGCGGCAGATGTTCCCGTGGCACACAAAGAGGATCTTCATTTCACCTCGGCGAGGATGCTGCGGGCGGAGTTGACGCCCACACCGAAGCGGCGTGCGCCGGCGTCGTAGAGCGCCTGGAGCGTGGCGAGGGAGCGTATGCCGCCCGCCGCCTTCACCTGGCAACGTCCCGCCACGGCCTTCGACATGAGCGCGATGCGTTCCACGGTGGCGCCGGTCGGCGCCCAGCCCGTGCCGGTCTTCACCCACGCCGCGCCCGCCTCGGCGCACCATTCGCACGCGCGGACGATTTCCTCGTCAGTCAGCCAGTGGCACTCCAGAATCACTTTCACGGGCCGCCCGCGCGCCGCCGCCACCACGCCCGCCACGTCATCCACGTAGGCGGACTTCTCGCCCGCCTTGAGCCAGGCGATGTTGTTTACCATATCCACCTCGTCGCAGCCGAAGCCCACGAGCTCGCGCGCCGTCCGCGCCTTGGTGCGCGGCGTCTCCGCGCCGCCGGGGAAGCCAGAGACGGACGCCATCGGCACCTTCAGCCCGCGCGCGTCGAGCCGCGCGCGCAGGTACGGCACGTGCGCGGGGAGACAGAACACCGCAGCGCATCCATATTCCGCCGCGAGTTCGCAGCAGGCGTCGATGTCTTCTCGCGTGCTCTGCGCCTGCACGGCGCTCACGTCCATCATCTTGGCGATTTCGTCAACTGTCATCGTCATCTCCTCACAGGGCCATTTTCAGGATTTCGGCAAGGGCCTCCGCCGTCACGGGCGGGTTTGAGGCGAGTACACCGTCTGCGTTGAAGCTCACGGTGCGCACGCCCTCGATGATGCCGGGGATGTCCGCCTCCGTCACGCCCTTCTCGCCGAGCGTCGTCGGCACGCCGCTCGCCTTGATGAACTGGCGGAACGCGGCAATGCCCGCGGCGGCGAGCTCGGCGTCGGTCATGCCGTGCGGACAGATTCCCATGACCTTCACCGCGAACTGCGCGTAGCGGGCGGGCTTGAGCGCCTTGTGGTACGTCATCCACGCAGGCATGACGATCGCGAGCGAAGAACCGTGGTTAATGCCGTGACGGCTCGTGAGCACGTGTCCCACCTGGTGCATGGGCGTCCAAGCATCGCCCGGCGAAGCCCAGCCGTTCAGTCCGCACGTGGCGCACCACATGAGCTCCGTGCGGGCGTGCGGGTCGGACGGGTTCGCGAGCGCCTTGGGGAGGTTCTCGACGATCGTACGCATGAGGGCAAGCTGCCAGGCGTGGAGGAGGTCGCTCTCGTCCTGTCCGTTGATGTAGATCTCCAGCACGTGGCTGATGGCGTCGACCGCGCCGCACGCCGTCTGGAACGGCGGCAGCGAGTACGTGAGCTCGGGGTCGAGGATGGCCGTCTTCGCGAAGAGGCAGTCCGCCCAGATGTAGCTCTTCTGACCGCGCGTCGTCGAGCTCACCACCGAGCACATGTTCATCTCGCTGCCCGTCGCGGGGAGCGTGGGGATGAGCAGAAGCGGCAGCGCCTTCTCCGGCGGCTGGGCCGTCACGTTCGAGTGGCTGGCGTAGACCATGTTCCAGAGGTCGCCATGCGTGTAGAGGACGCCCGCCGCGATCGCCTTCGCGGCGTCCATCGCCGAACCGCCGCCCACGCCGATCACGAGGTCAGCCCCGAACGCCTTCGCGGCATCCACGCCGCGCGCGACCATCTCGATCGGCGGGTTGGGCACGACCTCCAGGAACTCCTGCGACGCGACGCCCGCCGCGTCCAGAAGCCCCTTCAGTTTCACAAGCGTTCCCGCGACGCTCGCATCGCCGTATGAGACGACGAGCGCGCGTTTGCCCAGTTTTGCGGCCTCTTCGCCGGCCTGTTTCAGCGTCCCGAGGCCGAACACGACCTTCACGGGATTGTGGTAGGTGAAATTATTCATCGTAGACCTTCTTTCCTGATTTGATTGCCTCGTAGACGCGGCGCTCCTCGGCGCGGCGACGTTCGCTGCGCGCGTCGCGTTCGCGATCCTTCGCGCACGGAACGAAACCTTCCTCCACGTCGCCGCGCGGCGTCGCCTTCAGTCGCTCCGTGCCCTTCTTGATGATTGCCAGCGCCTCGGCGTGCGCGGGCTTGCCCTTCACTGCCGCAAGAATGCGGGAGCATTCCGGACGGCCGAAGTCCAACTGCTCGCGTTGGTGCTTCGAGTGGGAGTTCTCAATCTTTGCCCCGCACAGTTTCTCAAGCTGTTCTTTCTCTTT
>JAFRSR010000075.1 GCA_017427485.1 Kiritimatiellia bacterium | reverse complement strand
GCGCCCTTCGCGCGCGCCACGTCGACCAGCGCGGCGAGACCCGCGTACGCGCACACGCGGTCGTCGTGTCCGTAGGCGGCCACGAGCGCGCGGTCGAGTCCCACGTCGCGCGGGGCGCCGACGGGGACGATCTCGAGCTCGGCGCTGAGGAGGTCGTCCTTCTCCACGCCGTACTTCTTCTTGATGATGTCGTCGATCTTGCCGAGGCCGGCGATCACGTCCATGTCCTCGGCGGCCACGGCGTCCTTCACCTTCTTCTCAAGCTGCTCCTTGCCGAAGTGCGGGAGGATGTCGGAGATCATGAACGCGGGGTCGCCGGGCGCGTCGCCGATGGCGATCTCCACGCGCGTGCCGTCCTTCTTCGCGACGGTCCCGTAGAGCGCGAGCGGCAGCACAAGCCACTGGTACTTCTTGATGCCGCCGTAGATGTGCGTGTCGAAGTAGGTGATGCCGCCCTTCTCGTAGATCGGCTTCGGCTTGAGGTCGAGGCGCGGAGCGTCCGTGTGGCCGCCCACCACGCGCACGCCGGCGGACGTCCCCTCGCGCCCGACCACGGCGGCGAAGAGCGTCTTCCCGTGGTAGCCGCGCCACACCTTGTCGCCCGCCTTCAGGCGCTTTACGCCCTTCAGCTCGCGGAATCCCGCCTTCTCCAGCAGGCGCACGGCCGCGGCGTACGCGCGCCGTTCCGTCTTCGCCTCGACGAGAAACGCCTTGTATCCGTCAACGTACTTCTTCGTTTCTTTCTTCATTTCGGTTCCTTCACTGCGCGCACAGTATACCATAATCGCGGCAGTTCGGGAAACGTTACTGCACCGTCACGGCCCACGGGCCGCCGACGGGACGCTTGCAGGAGGCTTCGCCGGTGCCAACGCCGTCCACCACAAACCCAATCACGTCCACCTTGTGCTTTTTAAGCTTCTTCTTGCCGCCGAACGCGTCTTGCAGGGAATACGCCTTGAACGATCCCTTGAAAATGCCCGTCTTCGCCGCGTAGGAGAGTTTTAGGCCCGAGCGGTTGGTCTTGCCCTTGGACTCGTCCACCACACGGCCAAAAACCCTCGTCTTGCGGTCCTTCGCCCACTTGACGACAGTAGCCTTGGCGAACAGCCACTTCTTGCCGACCACCTTGAACGGCTCCTCGCTCGGCAGAAGGTCGTCCTGACAGCGTGCCCGGCACGGCCAGATCGAACTCCTCCAGCCGGAACGTCCCCCGCGCACCGCCCTGCAGCGAGCCGCAAGCGACAAGTGGCCCAATCGGGGATCCCGTACCAGATCCTCCACTGGGTAGTACAGGAACCGCGAACGGGAATGACAGTGGATTCTTATTTTTTTTTACTACTTCAAGCGGCTACGGAAGCTCGAACCAGTTGTAGCCCGCGCTCCCGCAGACCTCAACCACCGCCACGTTGACCGGGTGGTCCCAGTCCGGACGCCGCGCGAGGGCGGTGCGGTAGTCGAGCGCCTGCTTGACCGTCTCCGCGTCGGGTTCTGCCCGGTCGAGGATATTCCCCTTCTCCGCCGCCTCGTTCGTGAAGTACTTGAACTCCACGAGCATCGCGGGCTTGGGCGACCCGACCTTGGGCACCGCGAGGAAGTCGCAGCGTCCCTCGGACGAATTGTGCTCCGTCTCGAAGGTGTAGAATCCCGCAAGGCAGTCGAGACAACGGGAGGTGAACGTCGTGCGGAAGAAGTTCTCGTTCATCTTGTCGAACGCCTGTGCGGGGATGCGAGCCTTCACGTAGTGCCGCCAGTAGGCGTCGAAGAGATTTCGCCATGTGCCGTCGCCGAGGGCGAGCGCCTCCGCCGCATCGCCGAACGCGCGACGCGCCTCGTCGACGTTCGTGAACTCCGAAAGTTCGTCGTAGTAGTCGACGAACATGTTCTTGATCGTCAGGTTCGGGATGTTGAGACGGAACGGATTCTCGAACGTCATAAGCCCCAGGTAGTAGAGGGCGTACGGAAAGAACTCCTCCGAGAAGAACTTCGCGCGCCCGAACTTGGAGGAAAGAGACGCCCTGAACGCCTTCTCCCCCTCGCCGCGTTCGACGTATTGGCGGACCTTTGCAAGCGCGTTCGCGGGGCTTCCCGCCAGCCGCCGGAACCAGCCGATGTCCGTCCTGACGTTTGCATCGATGACATCCGTCGGCAGCGTACGTGCATTCACAAGGCACCGCAGATACCAGTTGCAGATGGTCGAGTTGTAGAGCGGCTCCGCGCCGGGAAGGAAATGGTAGCCATCATAGAACGCCTTGAGGTCCGCCAGCACGGCAGGCTTGATGGCAGGGTCGAGCTCGTGCTCGGCGAACACGTCGTCGACGTATGACTTAACCTGCGACTTGGTGAATCCGGCCATTCCGAGCTTGTCGGGGTCGAGGTTCACGATGGTGCCGACGTTGAAGCCGCTCGAAAGGTCGTCGAGCGTGATGGGGAGAACCCCAGTGAAGTACGTGCGCCCGACCGTACCGTCCGCAAGACCCGCCTTGAAAGACTTGAAGAAGGCCTTGAAGAACGACTCGCGCGTCGCATCGCCCCGCGCGTCGTGTCCGCACACGGCGTTGTACTCCAAGTCGCGGCCGGAGACCACCAGCTCGTTCGTGAAGTTGTCGTACTCGTCGATGATGACGTAGAGTGGAGGGAGGTGGTTCTCGTGGATGATGGAACGAACGGCGTCAATCATATCCGCTGGATTCTGCGCCTTGGCGACATCGCTCCAGTCGGCCTTGTCTTTTTCCCGGACAATCAGATCGCGGACCGATCGCTTGACGTTCTCGAAGAAGTTCCGCTCGATCTGCGCGAGCGTGCCGACCTGCACGGTCGAAAAGTCGAACGGAAGCACGAGGAATGAGTTGCGGAGCGGCGTCGGGTTGCGCCCGATGTCGGTCATGCCGAAGAGTTCGTCAAAGCGGTCCTTGAGGTCGACGTCGTAGTAGTGCGCAAGCATCGAGCAGACGACTGACTTGCCGAACCGCTTCGGCCGCAGAAACACGGGGGTACGCACTTTCTCAAGGCTGCGGATGTACGCCGTGTTGTCCACGAAAAGGCATTCGCGGACCAGCGTGGCCCAGTTGATGACGCCATACGGAATGTCGCGCTTGTTCTCCATGGCGTAGATTATACCACAACTCGCCGTTCCGTTCATTCGGGAATCTGTTATTTGTCATTCGCGCGTCCCGCGCTTTTTCAGTCGCGGAACATGGCCTCGAAGTCGGCGATCATGGCCTCCACGCGGGTCTTGATCTGCGAGACCGAGTTCCGCGGGATGCCGAACGCCTTCGCAACCTCTCCGATCGGTCGCTCCTCCAGCACGTAGGCCCGGTAGACGTCCTTCAGCCAGTTGTCTTCCGGGGACGGATCCAGATGTTCCAACGGAGTTTGCGGTACGGACGGCTCCTTGGGCGGCGATTTGCTCCAGAACACGACTGCCGCTCCACACACGAGAACAGCGACGCCCGCTGCCGCCCACAGCCAGAGTCTGGAACAGCGTTGCAGCGCGGCCGGTTGCGGCGTGAGGAGGGCGGGAAGTTTTTCGAGGTCGAGCGGACGCTTGGTGGGGTCTTCGTCAAGCATCCGCGGAAGGACGTCCTGCCAGCGGTACTCATAGTACTGCAGCAAATGGAGGTCCGTGCGGTCCTTTTCGATGAGCACCTTGTCGTACCACACGCCGGTGAGCAGGTAGAAGAACGCGACGCCGAGCGCGTAGACGTCGGCGGCGGGCGTCGTCTCTTCGCCGCGCAGGACCTCCGGCGCCATGTAGCCCTTGGTGCCCATGATGAGCTTGCCGTTCGTCGTTGCCTCGGTGATCGTGCGCGAGACGTCGATGTCGGTGCGCAGCTTGTTGCCCAGCACCTTCGAGATGCCGAAGTCGGAAAGAACCACGCGCCGTCCGGGAGCGAGGAGAATGTTGCCGAGCTTGATGTCGCGGTGGACGACGCCCTGGGCGTGGACGTAGGCGAGCGCCTGGCAGAGTTCGCCGAACCACTGCACGAGGTCGCCCTCTTCCGCACTGCCCTGTTCGATGTCCGCAAGCGTGTGCGCCTCGCCGTCCTCGAAGAGAACGAGGTCCATCACGTAGTAGAGCAGGTCGAGCGACTCGTCGTAGGCGAGGTCGAACACGCGCACGAGGTTCGGATGGCTCAGCCGCGCGAGGAGACGCCCCTCGGCGAGGAACCGCTTCCGGAACAGTTCGGCGTGGTCCTTCTCCAGCGTGAAGGTCTTGAGCGCGTAGTGGACGCCAAGTGTCATGTGCTCAACTTCGTACACGGCGCCCATGCCGCCCGCTCCCAACTGGCGGATGACGCGGTACGATGCGATGACGAGACCTGGCGTCAGCTCCTGCATGGCGTATACGGTCACGCAGGAGCGCGACCCTCCCAGTTAGACCTTCGGGAGCTTCGCGAAGCTCGCTTCGAGGTCGGCGTCCGTCGGCAGGTAGTCGCACATGGAGCCGTCGTTGAACTTCTCGTAGGCGACCATGTCGAAGTAGCCGGTGCCGGTCAGGCCGAAGAGGATCGTCTCCTCCTTGCCCTCCGCCTTGCAGCGGAGCGCCTCGTCGATCGCCGCGCGGATCGCGTGGCTCGACTCCGGCGCCGGCAGGATGCCCTCCACGCGCGCGAACTGCTCCGCCGCCGCGAACACGCTCGTCTGCTCCACCGCGCGCGCCTCCATCATCTTCTGGTCGTACAGCTCCGAGAGCGTGGCGCTCATGCCGTGGTAGCGGAGGCCGCCCGCGTGGTTTGCGGACGGGATGAAGTCGTGCCCGAGCGTGTACATCTTCTGGAGCGGGCACACCTTGCCCGTGTCGCAGAAATCGTAGGCATAGCGCCCACGCGTGAACGACGGGCAGCTCGCCGGCTCCACGGCAATGATGCGGTAGTCCGCCTCGCCGCGCAGCTTCTCGCCCATGAACGGCGCGATCAGCCCGCCGAGGTTCGACCCGCCGCCCGCGCAGCCGATGATCACGTCCGGCTTCACGCCCAGCTTGTCGAACGCCTTCTTCGCCTCGAGGCCGATGATCGACTGGTGCAGCAGCACCTGCGCGAGCACGGACCCGAGCACGTAGCGGTAGCCGTCCTGCGAGACCGCCGCCTCCACGGCCTCCGAGATCGCGCAGCCGAGCGACCCCGTGGTGCCGGGATGCGCCGCGTTGATCGCGCGACCCACGTTCGTCTTCATCGAGGGCGACGGCGTCACGTCCGCGCCGTACGTGCGCATCACCTCGCGGCGGAACGGCTTCTGCTCGTAGGAGCACTTCACCATGTACACCTGGCAGTCGAGGCCGAAGAACGCACACGCCATCGAGAGAGCCGTGCCCCACTGGCCCGCGCCCGTCTCCGTGGTCACGCCCTTCAATCCCTGCGCCTTCGCGTAGTACGCCTGCGCCACGGCGCTGTTGAGCTTGTGCGAGCCGGACGTGTTGTTGCCCTCGAATTTGTAGTAGATCTTCGCGGGCGTGCCGAGCGCGCGCTCGAGGAAGTAGGCGCGGATGAGCGGCGAGGGACGGAACATCCGGTAGAACTTCTGCACCTCCTCCGGAATCGGGATGTAGGGCGTCGCGTCGTCCAGCTCCTGCTTCACCAGCTCCTTGCAGAACACGTGCTCCAGCTCCTCCGCCGTCACGGGCTTCAGGGTGCCCGGGTTCAGTAGCGGCGCGGGCTTCACCTTCATGTCGGCGCGCAGGTTATACCACGCGGTCGGCAGCTCGTCTTCGGTCAGGTAGGTCTTGTAGGGGATGCTCTCGGTATTCATTGACTTTCCTATAACTTGTTTGATAGTTTGATGGTTTGATAGTTTGATAGTTTGATAGTTGATTCTAAAGCTATCCTCATTTACATTCCCGTGCCAAATGCGGGCGGCGGACTTTCAGCTCACGTCTGTCAAGTCGTCGATTTGCTTCGTGGTGCCGAACACGATCAGCTTGTCGTCCGCGTGGATCTGGTCGTTCGGGCCCGGCACGATGATCGCACGGGGTTTCTTGGGGTTCTCGTCGCGGCGGCGGATGCAGAGCACCGTCACGCCGGTGCGGTTGCGCAGGTCGGCCTGCGCGAGGGTCTTGTCCTTGCAGACCTCCGGCACCTTGATCTCGGCGATCGAATAGCCCTCGGAAATCTCCAGCAGGTCAAACGCCCCGCGGTTCGTGATGCTGCGCGCGAGGCGGTGCGCGCTCTCTCGGTCGGGGAAGATCACCTGGTCGGCGCCGAGTTTTTCGAGTATTTTCCCGTGCAGTTCGCTCGTGGCCTTTGAGATCACGGTGCCCACGCCCAGTTCCTTGCAGTTGGCCGTCGCGAGAAGCGACGCCTCCACGTTCCCGCCGATCGCCACCACGGCCACGTCGCACTCCTTCAGTCCCGCGTCCTCCAGCGCGCGCGCGCTCGTGGCGTCACCCTGCACGGCGCTGGAGACCACGTTGAGCGCGGACTGCACGAGATTGCCGTTTCGTTCAATGAGCAGCACCTCCACGCCGCCCTCCGACAACGACTCCGCAAGGGCCATGCCGAACCGGCCCGCCCCAATGATTGCCACGCGGTTCACTTCTTCTCCTCCTTCTTCTCGGGTCCGCGTCCGTAGGTGGGCTTTCGCCGCCGCACGACGGGCCGGCTGAACTCCAGCACCAAGTTGTAGAGCCGCTCCGCGAGTTCAGGATCCTCCTCGAACATGTTGTAGGGTTCGGAAAAGGTCTTGTTGTCGAAGGCCGCGCGCACGGCGATGAAGCGCCCCGGCGAGGGATGCTTCGTGGAGGTGAACATCTTGTCGCGGTCGAAGAGACCGGCGTTGACGAGGTTCTGGAAGACCGCGCGCACGTGGTCTGGATCCACCGTGTACTGGCTCTTCGTGATGTCGCCCCACGTCTCGTCCGAGATGTTTTTCGCGAAGCTGTCGGAGACGAGTCGCGACGTGCCCGTCTTCACCTCGACGAGACCGGAGCCCGTCACGCGCACGGACGTGCGGCGGATGGGGTCGCGCGTCGCGTTGTAGTAGTGCACCTCGCACCAGTTCAGCGGCGTGTCCGTCACCTGCACGTACGGGTCGTCGAAAAAGATTCCGCACCCCGCGAGAAACGCGAGGGGCAACGCCAGGAGTGCCTTCAGTTTCATGTGTGTTCGCTCCTTTTCTGCGGACGGCTCGGCGAGGCGTCCCTACCAATTGTTCGCGCGGCCAGGAGGCCTGTGCCGTGCAGCGTGAGCGTGGGGTCCACGGTGAACGGCAGGCCAAGCCCCTTGACCACCCAGGCGGCGAAACCGCCCGTTGCCACGAGGCGAAACTGCGCGTCGAACGCGCGCGACAGATGCCCTACGATCTCGCGCACCATGCCGCGCGCGCCCACGAGCGCGCCGAGGCGCATCGCCTCCTCGGTGGACCGTCCGATCTTCGGGCCCCGTCCGCCGAGCTCGATCCGCGGCAGCTTCGCCGTGCGTGCGCAGAAGTAGTCGCGCATGAGCGGCAGTCCCGGCGCGATCACGCCGCCCCGCCACGTGTGGTCGGCCGTGACCACCGCAGCGGTGAACGCCGTGCCGAAGTCGCACACGAGCACCGGCGCGCCGTAGCGGTCCACCGCCGCCGCCGCGTCCGCCAGGCGGTCCGCCCCGATGGTCTCCGGCCTCGGATAGTCGAGCCGCAAGGGGAAATCATGATGCGTGATGGAAATAAGCGGCTTCCCAATGCGGCGGGCGAACGCCCGCCAGCCCGCATCGGCCTTCGGCACCACGCTCACGTAGGCGAGAGCCTCCGCGCGGGAAGCCAGCGCCTCCGCGGCGGCGAAGGCGGCGGGGCGGGAGACGCCGGCATGGTATGCCGGCGCACTGGACGCCAGGAGTTCTGTGCGCCGGCATATCATGCCGGCGTTCTCCCCATCCAAGTGCCGCACCCGGGTCACGCGGCCGCCGGACCACAGCCCCACGGCCGTCGACGTGTTTCCGACATCGACGACGACCAGCCTCATCAGACCGCCTTCCACTCGAGCGAGAGGTCGACCGATCCCGCGCTGTGCGTGAGACACCCCAGCGAGATCGCCGTCACGCCCGTGGCCGCCACCTCCCGCGCGCGGTCGAGCGTGATGCCGCCCGACGCCTCGGTCTTCGAAATCCCCCTGCACATCTTCACGCAGGCCTTCATGTCCGCGCAGGACATGTTGTCGAGCATGATCCACTCCGGCTTCGCCTTGAGCGCGCTCGCGCACTCGCGCAGGCTCTCCACCTCCACTTCGACCGCCAACTTCGGAAACGCCTTGCGCGCCGCGGCCACGGCCTGGTCGAGCTCGTCCGGGTTGCCGCCCTTCCAGAGGCGGCGGTGGTTGTCCTTCATCAGCACGCGGTCGTACATGCCCATGCGGTGGTTCGTGCCGCCACCGCACGTGACCGCGTACTTCTCGAACACCCGGAGGCCGGGCGTGGTCTTGCGCGTGTCGAGGATGAGCGTGCCCCAGCGCTTCGTGGCGTCCACGAACTTGCGCGTGAGCGTGGCCGTGGCGCACATCCGCTGCATGAAGTTGAGCGCGGTGCGCTCCGCCGCGAGAATGCTCCGCGCACGGCCCTTGAACACGAGGATCGGCTCGCCCGGCTTGACGGCCGAGCCGTCAGGCTTCAGGATTCGCACCTGGATCTTCGGGTCGACGGCCTTCAGCACGGCACGCGCCACGGTGGCGCCGGCCACCACGCAGCCAGTCCCCTTCGCGTAGATCTCGCCCGTCGCCTTCGCGCCGGCGTCCACCAGCGCGAGAGACGTGGCGTCGCACCAGGGCGCGGACAAAACATCCACGGCGCTGGCGAGATCCTCGTCCAACGCAAGACGAACGGCCGCGCGGGCGCGGGCCGACTTCATGACGTCCTTCATGGCGGGGAGCGCCTTAGAAGTCCTTGACCAGTTCCCAGTTCTGGTAGAGGAGCCAGGCCACGATGCCGAGCGCGGCGATGGCCACCAGCGAGCCGATGAGGGCACACGTCGCCCCCACCTTGCCCACGCCGGGAGGTCCCTTCGCACCATCGTCGACATCCAGCTTGAAACGATCCGCAATCACGGCCCCGCCCGCAGGCGCGACCGGAGTGAGGGTCTCAGCTCCTTCTTCTGCTTTCTTTAGTTTCATGGCGGGAATAAGTTTAGCACATTTCGGGGTCATTTGCCAATGCAGAAACGCGAAAAGAGCGCATCGAGCAAATCGTCGGCGTAGACCTTCCCGGCAAGGCGTCCGAGCGATTCGGCCGCCGCCCGGGCGCCGTTGGCCGCGATTACGATATCCTCCGGTCCCGCCGCGGCGCGCGCGAGCGCCTC
>JAFRSR010000074.1 GCA_017427485.1 Kiritimatiellia bacterium | reverse complement strand
GTGTACTTTGTGAAACGACAAGCTGCCACAAGAAAGATAACGCTTCCACCGCCAGACGGCGGTGGTGCGGCAGATTCAAACGCGAAATCCCGCGAAAGGCAGATGGAATATCATCTGTGGTTCTCGCTTTCCCGTTTGTGTCACGGAAGGAAAAGGACTTGAGGGATGTTAGTTCTGTCCGACAAGATGACTCTCAACGCCATGACGATCATGGTTGAAGAACTCGGAACGCTCTTTGAGTCTGTATCTTCGCTTTCTGCTGGCATTGAAGATTTCTCCCGTGCCATTCTTGACGACAACTGTCTGGCACGGGCGACGTTCAGTGCGCGCAAGAAGGCCATGATGTATCTGAAACGGCTCTATCTGCTCGATCCGTCACAACCTTTGTATCGTCTCTTCCGACGATTGTGGACGACCAGACCCGACGCGCGTCCGCTCTTGGCACTTCAATTTGCTTGGGTGAACGATTCACTCGTGCGAGACTCCGCTGAATATTTCCTCTCTCTGCATCCCGGCGATTCAATTACGCCGGAAGCCACCGCAGAGTGGTTACGCCTCAAACGTGGCGATCGGCATTCGGAAAAATGTGCGAGGTCAATTTCACGGAATCTCAATTCAAGCTGGTATCAGGCCGGTTTCATCGATGGAATTGCAACACGAACGCGCAAGACGGTTGTGCCGCAGGTTGAGAACGTCGTTTTCGCGCTTTACCTCGGTGTCGAGTCGGGGCTGTCCGGACATAGCTTGTTTACGTCGCCCATGGCGGCGCTGCTGGATTCGTCCGAAAGTTCGTTGGTCGCGTTGGCGGAAATCGCCGCGCGGCAGGGACTGCTTCGCTTCAAGCATATCGGCGACGTGATGGAGGTTTCTTTTGATGGAGGCATGGCATGAGCCACATATCTGAATTGGCGGAGAAATACGCCAGGCACATCGGCTTGGAATGGCTGAAAGGGCAGGCTCCCGCCCAGCGGGTGATCTTTCTCGTCTATGACGCGCCAGACGAGCTGAAGGCCCGTTTTGCGCTTGCCGATTTCGAATCATCGACGAAGGCGGCCGGGCATGGATGGACGCTGGTTGACGTGGAGAATGACTTTGCCGAGTGGATGTCGAGCCAGGAATACGCGGAGGCGTATTTCGAGAGCCCGGAGGATTTTACAGCCGACCAGCTTGACCCGCTTGCCGATTATGTCGCCGGGCATATCGTGAGCGAAGCCGGAGCTGCCGCGAAGGATCCCGGCGCCGTCGTGGCGGTCATTGGCGCAGGGGCGATGTTCGGCCTTGCAGGCGTACACAAGATCGTGGAGACCGCCGCGAAAGACATCGCCGGAAGGCTGGTCGTGTTCTTCCCTGGCACATGCAGCGAGAACCATTTCCGGCTTCTCGACGGACACGACGGCGAGGGATATCTTGCCACTGTCATACAGGCTTGAAAATTCAAAGGAGCGACATCATGCTAAACAAGGAAATCTATTTCACCGAACCGACGCCGACTTCGATTCTCAACGAGGGCGTGGTGGACGTCGTTGCAGGGAGAAACGAGGTGCTCAAGTACGAGCTCAAAACGTTCGTCTGCGAGGGCAAGTATGAAGAGGGCATGAAGATCGTCCTCTCCAATTTCCTGACCAATTTCGGCAAAGAGACGATGCCGGCCGCCTGGATCGGCGGCTTCTATGGCTCCGGCAAGTCGCACCTCGTGAAGATGCTCGCGCAGCTCTGGCAGAACGCCCCTCTTTCCGACGGTACGCATCCGCGCGACATTGTCACGTTGCCCGACGAAGTCAAGGAATTGTTCGCTGAACTCAACACCCTCGGTAAGCAGCAGGGTGGACTTCATGCTGCAACCGGCACGCTCCATGGCGAGAACTCGAACGACATGAAGATGTCGATTCTGAAGACGGTGTTCCGCTCAGTGGGATTGCCCGAGACGTATGCGCAGGCGAAATTCGTGCTGTGGCTTCGCCACGAAGGCAAGGAAGAAACCGTCCGCAAGAATGTCGAGTCGCAGGGAGGGGATTGGAGCAAGGAACTTCTCAATCTCAACGTCTCCACGAAAATCCACAAGGCACTTTGCGATATCATCCCCGAGACGTTCCCAGATCAGAAGGATTGCGCGAAGACGCTTCGCGAGACGTATCCACGCGCGGAGAGCGTCAGCGATACGGATTTCAAGAACGTTCTTTTCGATGCATTGTCTAAGGACGGCAAAATGCCGCTGACACTGATCGTGATGGACGAAGTGCAGCAGTACATCGGCAACAACGACGACCGCGTCGCCTCCGTGCAGAGTGCGGTACAGGCGTGCAGCAAGGCGACGGAAGGGCGAATCATGCTCGTATGCACCGGCCAGTCTGCGTTGAACGGCACGACGATGCTTCAGAAGATCAAGGACCGCTTTACCGTGGAGGTCCAGCTCCAGGACATGGACATCACCTCCGTCATACGCAACGTGATCCTCCGCAAGAAGCCGGAATGCAAGTCGCAGATCGAGAAGGTATTGACTGACAACATCGGCGAGATCAGCAAGCATCTCCCCGGCACGCCGTTCGCCTACAGGCCGGACATCGATGCGGATTACCTTGCCGCAGACTATCCGATCCTGCCTTCCCGCCGGCGTTTCTGGGAGAAGGCGCTCCTTGCCCTCGACGTTAACGGCACTGACGGCCAGCTCCGCAACCTCCTCAAGATGAACCGCGATTTCGCGGTGGACAACGGAAGCAAGACGCTCGGCAACGTGGTGGAGGCCGATCGCCTGTTCTTCAGCACGGCCACGCGTCTCGTGAACAGCGGTCAAATGTCGCAGGAGTTCTACGAGGACGTGCTCGCCATGTTGAAGGATAAGGATTCGGAAAAGCAACTTGCCGCACGGGCCTGCGGACTCGTGTTCCTCGTCAACAAACTTGCCGACCACAACCCGACGCTTGGACTCAAGGCAACGGCGGACGTTCTTGCCGACCTGATGGTGAGCGATCTTTATGCGGGAAGCTCCGAGCTCCGGAAGAAACTCCCCGCCATTCTCGAGAAATGCACTGCTCTTCAGCTTCTGGGCGATACCTACCGCGTGCAGACAAAGGAGAGCGCTGAGTGGTCGCTGCAGTTCAAGGCGGAGACGGGCGCTTTAAAGAGCAGCGGTTCCGCTGAGGTCGATACGGCGCGTCTCCAGCGCGTGAACGACGCCTGGAGGGCGCTTGGCGTGAAGACAAGCGTGATGCAGGGAAAGTCCAAGACGGCGCGTGAAGTGAACATCTACGTCAACAAGGAAATCCCCGCCGCCGACAAGGATGTGCTCGCGCTCTGCGTGGCGAATGATTGGTTCAAGAGCCAGAAGGACGTGAAGAACGCGGCGGCTGCAGTCGGCACAGATTCGGCGCACGTCTGGGTGTATGTGCCGAAGGCCGGTGGGGACGAACTGAGGAATCTCCTGATCGAGTCCCTCGCGGCGCAGAAGACGATCGAGAAGCGTCCCACGCCCTCCACGCCCGACGGAATCGAGGCGAAGGGCGCAATTGAGACGAAGCGCCTTTCCGCCGAAAGCCGTATTGCGCAGCTCATCTCGGAGATGTTCGCCCACGCCACGGTGTACCAGGGTGGCGGCACGGAGGTGACGTCCGGCATGGCGCTCGCCGACCGCATCAAGTCCGCCTTGACGGTTGCCGCCGATCGCCTCTACAGCCAATTCGCACCATCCGACGACACCGGCTGGGCGGACGTGTGGACGGCGGCGCACAAGGGAGACCCCGATTCGCTCAAAAAGGTCGGACACACCGGCGAGGCAAAGTCGCATACTATCGCGCAGAAGATTCTCCTTTCGCTCGGAACCGGCAAGAAGGGCGAAGAGATACGAAAGGCGCTTGCCGCCGCTCCCTACGGCTGGACGAAGGACGCCATCGACGGAACGCTCGGTGCGCTTCTCGTGAGCGGCGAAATCGTCGCGCGCGGCGCGGATGGCAAGCCCATCGACCCAAAGAAGATCGATCGCAAGCAGATGGGCCTTGCCGAGTTCCGCATCGAGGTTCCGGTGTTGGCCGTT
This sequence comes from Kiritimatiellia bacterium, assembly GCA_017427485.1. GTDB lineage: Bacteria > Verrucomicrobiota > Kiritimatiellia > RFP12 > UBA1067 > RUG572. The sequence continues at coordinate 20,072 of JAFRSR010000074.1, read as the reverse complement.
GTACAGCAGATCAAGCTCTGCGGATTCTTCCAGTCGGTCCTCGGCAATCAGGTCAAGAAGGAAGAACTGCAGTTCCGCGCGAGCGAAGTGCTGGACAAGATGAAAGGCCTGGCCGCTTCCGCCGGCGGCGACGGGCCTCTTCCCAAACGCCCCGACACGGCGTTCATCGACGAGCTGTGCGCTTCGAGCGGCAACGAGCAGCTCGTCAATATTCATTCCTGTCTGGCGGATTGTGAATCAAAGATCGCAGACTGGAAAGCCACGGCGGGCAAGATTGCCGCCAAGATCGGCGCGTGGCAGGAACTGGAGAAACTCGCCGTCCATGCGGCGAAAGTGCCGTCGGCAAAGAGCCTCTGCGACCAGGTGGATGCAATCCGCACGGGACGCCAGCTCCTCGATACCCCCGACCCCGTGCCGCCAGTAGCCAAGGGAATCGCGGACATCCTCCGCGCGGAACTCGAGGGACGTAAGGCCGCGTATAAGGCGGCGATCGACGAAGGCGAAGCGCGTCTTGCCGCAGACGCGAACTGGGGCAAGCTCTCGCCCGAACAGCGCAACGAGATCCGCAAGAAGCACGGACTCGTGGCGGGGAACCTTGAACTCACTTTCAAGACGGCGCTGACGGTCGATATCCTCAATGCGTTCGCGAGCTATTCGCTTGAGGCGCTTGACGACAAGATCGCGGCCGTGAAGCCGAAATACGATGCGATGCTTACCGACGCCGCAAAGGCGCTGGAGCCCAAGCTCCAGCACTTCTCTTATCCGAGCGAGACGCTGAAGACGGAAGAAGATATCGACAAGTGGATCGCCGCTGTCTCCGCCAAGATGAAAACGATGCTTTCCAAAGGGCCGATCAGGACATGAGAACGCCGCTCGACAAGAACCTCCGCAGCGCGCTGGAGCGCACGACGCTCGCGGCGCGCGATGTCGCGGAAACCGCCGCGCGCGAAGTGTTCACCCAGCTCGGCGTGACGGACGCCAAGGCACCGGAATGGCTCGACAAGGATCAGGCGTCGTTCCGCCGCGCGCTTCGCGCCCACGCCCGCGCATTGGGCGGTGAACGCGCGGCCGACGGTTCGCAGAAGGTGGCCGCGCTTGTTGAGGAGGTTGCCTACGAGCAGTGGAACCGCATGGTGTTCGCGCGGTTCCTCGCCGAGAACGGGCTTCTCGTCTACGACGGCGTTGCCGTGACGCTCGCGGAATGCGCGGCACTCGCCGAAGAGATGAATTTCCCGAGCGCATGGGATGTGGCGGCGGACTGCGCGGCGAAGATGCTGCCGAATGTGTTCCGCACGGACTCCCTCTCCTTCAAGGTGAAGTTCGCGCCGGACAAGGTGAAGAAGCTCGAATCGCTCGTTGAATCGCTCGCGACCGAGACGTTCCAGGCGTCCGATTCGCTCGGATGGATCTACCAGTTCTGGCAGACGCGGAAGAAGGCTGCGGTGAACGCAAGCGAGGTGAAGATCGGGGCGGACGAACTTGCGCCCGTCACGCAGCTCTTCACCGAGCCGTACATGGTGGCGTTCCTTCTCGACAACTCGCTCGGCGCATGGTACGCGACGAAGAAGCTCAAGGGGCGTCTCTTCTCCACCGAGGCGGAAGCCCGCGCCGCCGTCGCCACGAAGGACATCCCGCTCAAATACCTCCGCCTCGTGCCGGTGAAAGGTTTGGGACAGGATTTACAGGATTCACAAGATTTGAAATCAAATCCTGATAATCCTGTTAATCCTGTCGAAAAAACACCCTGCGAATGGCGGCCCGCTTCCGGCTCGTTCGAGAAATGGCCCGAAAACCTCGCCGACTTCTCGATGCTCGACCCGTGCTGCGGCTCGGGGCATTTCGCCGTGGCGACGCTCCTGATGCTCGTGCCGATGCGCATGGAGCTGGAGGGGCTGGATGCGCGGACGGCGGTGGACAAAGTGCTTTCCGAGAACGTCCACGCGCTCGAGCTCGACCGCCGCTGCGTGGAGATCGCCGCGTTCGCCGTGGCGCTGGAGGCGTGGCGCTATCCGAACGCGGGTGGCTACAGACCTCTTCCTCGCCTCAACATCGCGTGCGTGGGCATTGCGCCATCCGGCAAACGCGACAAGTGGCTGCGCCTCGCCCGTATGGCGGCGGGAGGGCCGCCGTCCTCGGCGGCCGATATCGGTAGGGTGCGATCACCGAGCGCGCCGCCCGAACCAACCTTGTACGAGGAGAACCTCGTCCGCTCCATGGGCGCGCTGTGGGACTGCTTCCAGCAGGCGCCGATTCTCGGCTCGCTCATCTCGCCTGACCTCGTCGGAAACGATCTCTGGCATCAGACCGACTACAATACGCTCGCGGAAGTCCTCGCCGAACACCTCGACAAGACGACCGATGAAGAGAAGGAAGCCTCCATCGCCGCGCAGGGTATTATTCAAGCCATGCAGCTCCTCGGAAGGAAGTACACGCTTGTCGCCACGAATGTGCCGTATTTGGGTAAAAGCAAGATGGATGGTAAGCTGTATGCGTTTTGTTCTTCAAAGTATCCTTTGTCAAAAGACGATTTAGCTACTGCTTTTTTAGAGAGATGCTTAAAGATTGTTGAGACTGAAGGACTCGTGACGGCAGTCTTACCACAAAATTGGATGTTTATAAAATCATACTCAAAGTTCCGAAAGCATATTCTCACAATAAAGCAGATTCTTTTTCTGGCACAATTAAATGAGGGGGCTTTTGAATCTCCTTCAGCCGCAGGTGGTTTTGCAGTTTTGATTGGATTATCGAACACTAGCAACATGAAGGGGAAGTTTTATGGTTTAGATTGTACAAAGGAAAAGACACCCGATTATAAGAAGAATATCTTAAGAGAAGGACACCCGATTTTCGTTTCGCAGTATAATTGCTCGACTTCGCCCGATGCGCGTATTTCATTGGTGGTGTTTGACGCTGGAAAATATTTGTCTGATTATTGCAAAGCGTTTCAAGGTATAAAAACAGGTGACGATTGTAGGATAAAGCAAAATTTTTGGGAAGGAAGTTTCCCTGATGTGTTATGGAAGTTGTCAGAGGGCAGCCTTTCCGTAGCGTCTAAGCTTGGGTATTCATACCGTATCTTTTGGAATAAGGCAGGAGAGTGTATAGCAAGATTGCAGGGCGTGGCAGCGTTCAGTAGAAATGGGGTGTCTATAACAACAGTGAGAAACCTAGTTCCTTTCTACCATACGCGAAACGCATTTACGAGTGAATTGTCCGCTGTTGTCCCATATGAATCATCACATTTAACACCAGTTCTTGAATATTTGTGGTCTAAAGAATATCCTGCTGCAGTGCGAGCAATAGATCAAAAAATTGCCGTAACAAATGCTACTCTCGTAAAGGTCCCATTTGATCTTGAACGGTGGCAGAAGGTGGCGGCGGAAAAATATCCGAACGGTTTGCCGGAGCCGTTTACGGACGACCCGACGCAGTGGATATTCCACGGGCACCCATGCGGAAGCGTGGTGTGGGACGAGGAGACGAAACGGTTGAAGATTGGTGCGGATCGTGTCGATTCGACGGTGCTGCATGTGGCGGTTGCGCGTCTTCTCGGCTACAGGTGGCCGAGCGAGCTGGACGAGAAGATGGAGCTGGCCGCTGAGATGCGCGAGGTGATGGCGCGGAACGTGGCGCTGGAGCAGTTCGCCGACAACGACGGCATCGTGTGCATCCCCGCGTTGAACGGTGAAGAGTCGGCGGCGTCGCGGCTCATGGCGCTTCTAAAGGAAGCGTATGGCGAGTCGTGGTCGGCGAAGAAGCTCGAGGCGCTCCTGGAGAGCGTGGGGGCGGGTGGCAAGACGCTGGAGGAATGGCTGCGCAAGGACTTCTTCCTGCAGCATTCAAAGCTGTTCGGGAGCCGTCCGTTTGTCTGGCAGATATGGGACGGACTGCGTGACGGGTTCTCCGTGCTGGTGAACTACCACAAGCTCGACCGCAAGGGACTGGAGACGCTGATCTACTCGTACCTCGGCGACTGGATCACGCGGCAGTCCAACGACGTCAAGAGCGGCGTGGAAGGGGCGGACGAGCGGCTCGACCGCGCCAACGAGCTGAAGGCGAAGCTTGAAAAGATTCTCGAAGGCGAAGCGCCTTACGACATCTTCGTCAGGTGGAAACCTCTCAAGGATCAGCCGGTCGGGTGGAATCCCGACCTCAACGACGGCGTGCGGCTCAACATCCGTCCGTTCTTCGAGGCGGGCGTGTTGCGCGAGAAGGCGCAGAAGCTCAACATCAAGTGGGGGAAGGACCGCGGCAAGGACGTCCCTTCCGCCCCGTGGTACGCCGTGTTCCACGGCGACCGCATCAACGACCACCATCTGTCATTGGCCGAAAAGCAGGCAGCAAATGAGGAAAGTTGAAATGAAGCGTGTTATGGACATTAAAAAGATAGGCATCAAGAATCTCATTGGCATACTTGCAATTGTTGGAGGGGGGCTTTACTGGGGCATTTCCTCGTATATGGATTCACGCCCGGAATGGTGGGATCTAGAGAAAGACGATCCGTGCCGCGAGATACGCAAGGCGAACGACCAAATCGGTCTTCTGACGGTCAGCGAGATTGTGACCAAGGATGTCATTTATTTGAAAAAGGATGTCAGTAAGTGGAAGAGTTATATGACATGGGAGAATGCGGGTAAGGTTGTTTTAAGAAGTACGGGGATTGGTAGCATGATGTTGCTGGCTGGTTGTAGCGGCCTTGAATACGAGATGGATCCAGGGACGGGTGTCGTGTGGGGGCATCAGGGTGTCATTGAATATGTTATTGATCTGTCGCGTGCCGAAGTGAAACTGGAAGATGGCATTTCAGCGAAACAACGCCCTCGTGTGAGGGTGACCGTTCCGGAACCTTGCGTAGATCCTGAAAGTGTACGGTTGAATTTGGAGACATTTGAACCGATCTTGAAAAACAGGCAGTTTCAAGATGGTGATGCGACGATGAAAAAGATGGAGGATATTGCTAAGAAAGGTTTTGTGGGCGGCTTGAAAGAGATAGCAGGCAGGGACGAATATCTGCGAGATGCACGTTTGGCGGCAAGGACAGCATTAACGGCCATTTATACGTCTGCGGCCAAAGGTGCCGAGGTCGAGGTAACGTTTGAAAAGAAAGGAGAATGAAAAATGCTCGTTCTGAATTTTATTTTCGGGATTCTCAAAAGCCTGGGGCCGATCGTATGCATCGCATTGCTTGTCTGGTGTGCAGTGGGAGTCAGAGGGTGTTATCACGCCCTCTTCCCGAAAGACAGGTTCGTCGGCAACATGACGTCAGTTATAGACGAAATCCGTTCTGTCAACAAACTGAAGGTGCTTCGTGTTGTCGATGCCGGGCTTGATACCTATCCAGCCTTGGAAAATGTTGAAGCTCGCAAAGGTGGGTATGTTGATTATCAGTACTCTGGCATAGTTGACTTGTATGTAGATCTGTCCAAGATGACTGTTGAGACATCATCAAGTAACACAGTTGTCGTTTCGTTGGCAGATGTGGAGAAGACCCCCGTACGCGAGTTGAAGCTGACAAGGAACCTGCCCATAGATTCTGCCGACAAATTGTCGGTGGAGCCTTATCGTAAATTCACCGGTTCGAAGTCTGTCCAAGACAGCCTATACAATCAGTTTTCGAAAATACAGGCAGAGTCGGTCAAGAAGAGTGCGGGCAACGAGGCAAATGTTATGCGTGCAAAGAAGCAAACTGAGAAGTTGCTCCGTTACATGTTTTTGCCGTTTGTGGAAAATGCCGACAGGGATATTTTGTTCAAGTGGGCATCCGATACGGTTGCAGTGCAAGATTGAAGGTGTGAAAAATGTCGGCAAGGGAACAGCAATGGCGAAGGTAATTGATAAGTTAGTCGAGGCGGTGCGAAGGGCGGCGGAGTACAACTCGGCCTCGCAGGTCGCGCCCAGCTGCATTCTGTGGCCGGACGGCGACAGGCAATTCGAAAGCGCGCTGCCGCTTCTCCTCAAGGCGTTGCCGGAAATGCTGGCATTGGGGAGCTATGACGCGGAGAATCGCACGGGGCCCGCAATCTGGCTGCGGTGTGCGCTCGGCGGAAAGGCGGAGGGGTACGATCCGCAAGGTGCGACGCCAATCGTGTATCTGCCGGGCGTGTCGCGCGGAGACCTTCGCGTGGTGGAGTCTCTGCCAGAGGAAGTACGCCCGCTCGCGTACTTCGCGTTTCGCGGAACGGTGTTCCAGCAGAAGAACGGCAAGGACTGGACGGCGCTAGCCTTTCTCGTGTCGAAGGACGGTGGGTTGGGACTGGACGTGGCGGGCGACATCGAAACGAAGGCCTCGTTGCAGACGGCGCTTGCCGGTGTTCTGGAGAAAAGCGTCGAAGAGCTTTCCGTGGGGCAGATCGATTCGGGTGACCTTGACAAGACGATTGCCGGCGACGATACGGACAGGCTTGTCCTGCAATGGCTCAACGGTGGTGACGCCTGGCGCAAGGAGCAGAGCGCGGCGAAGTGGAAGGCGTTCATGGCGATCTGCAAGAAAACGTATGGGCTCAATCCAGAGAAGGACGGCCAAGGCGCGGGACTTCGCAGGTTCGCCGGGCGTCAGGGCGCGTGGAAGAACGTCTTTGAGCGTTACGAGGAATGTTACACGGCCTATCCGCAGATATTGCCGAACCTTCTGTTGCAGACGCCGCCTGCGTTTAACATGTTCGATACGGAGAAGGAATGCGGCGGCTGGCCCCAATGGAACGCAGATGAAGAGCAGCGTTTGCTTGATGTGATAAAGTATGCGACGGAAGTGAATCTTACCGAGGCGGCGAAACACATCAAGGAAGCCGAGGCGCGCCATGCTGTGCGTCGGCGGTCGGTCTGGGCCAAGATGGGACAATCGCCAATGGCGTTCGTTATCCGCGAGCTTGTCGAACTGGCGGATTTCGCCATGGCGTCCGTGCCGACTTTCGGCAAAGTTGAAGAGATGGCGGCATGGTACGAGCAGACGGGATGGAAGGTTGATGACGCAGCGCGGCGTGCGGTCGCGAGGGCGGGAAAGACAACGGCGCATCTCGCGGTGAAGGGCGTGGTGCGCAATTTCTACAAGCCGTGGCTAGAGAAGGTTACGAATGCGTTTCAGGGGTTCTTTGCGACCTCTACCTATCCGAACGCATTCCATCCGCCAAAACAAGACGAAGGTACGTGGTGCATCTTCGCGGACGGGCTGCGGCTGGACGTTGCGCGGGAACTGAAAGGCATCCTTGAACACAAAGGATATTCGGTTGCGGAATCTGCGCGGTGGGCGCCGGTTCCCACGGTTACTGCCTGCGGCAAGCCATGCGCTGTACCTGGCGGCAAATGTAGTTTCGAGTCGTCCGATGTCGATGATTCCTACGATCCATTGAAAACAAGCGGGATGTCATTCGCAAAGTATCTTGACGAGAGCGGCTTTGAAGAGGTCAAGCCGCCGTCGCTGCCGAAGGAAGGGTTCCGCGCATGGTGGCCAGTGAAGGAAAATGTCGATACGATGGGGCATGAGGTTGGGGAGAGTCTGCCGGTACACATCCCTGCCGCACTCGATTCGATCGCACAGTGCGTCCTGGACGCATTCGCATTGGGTGCAAAGAAGGTCAGCGTGGTTACCGACCATGGATGGCTGTGGCTGCCGGGAGGACTTCCGAAGTATGAATTGCCGAGCGGTCTTGCCAAGACCAAATCGAAGCGATATGCAACCGTCAAGCCAGGCGTGTCGGCAGAAGGCGTCGAGTTGGGATGGTCGTGGAACACCGAGGAGCGCATCACTTTCGCGCCTGGCATCTGCTGCCATGCGAATGGCAACAGCTACATCCACGGCGGGTTAAGCTTACAGGAGTGCCGACTGGTTGACCTCATGGTGACACCGGTGGGGGCTGGATTCGGCGGCGCGGTTGCGGTCAATGGAATCAGCTGGCGGGGAGTCCGCTTTACGTGCGAACTCAAGGGCGATTTTGCGAACTGCAAGGTCGATTTCCGGCTCGATCCGAACGGCGGCGAATCGCTGCTCGCCAAGGGGGCGCGCGTTGTTGACGCCGACGGAAAGACGACGGGTCTTATTGCCGATGAAGAGCTGATGGGCAAGGCGGCGTACCTTGTCGTGTTGGACGGAAGCGGCAACGTGAAGGCGCAGAACAAGGTTTTGATAGGAGGCATTGAATCATGACGATGGATCATCTCGACGAGGTCGCCGTCAAGGCGTTGGACGGGTATCTTGTCCGCAAGGATCTTGTCCGCAAGTTCTCGAAGCAATTCCCGGTGCCGACATACGTGGTTGAGTTCCTGCTTGGGCGTTACTGCGCGAGCACTGACGAGGCAGAAATCGCCGAGGGGCTGGAGCTCGTGCAGAAGAGCCTCCAGAACAAGGCTGTGTCGAACGGCAACGAGGAACTGTTCAAGGCACATGCCCGCGAGAAGGGGAAGATCAAGATCATCGACCTCGTGACGGCTAAGCTCGACTCTCGGCGGGACGTGTACGTGGCGCGGCTTCCGAGCCTGCAGCTGGAGGATGTGAGGATTTCGCGAGATCTCGTGATGGCGAACGAGCGCATGCTCACGGGAGGTTTCTACGCAGAGGTCACGCTCGAATACGACAAGGCGATGACCGATCAGCACATGAATCCGTTTGGAATTGCGGAGATGCGAGAGATACAGCTTTCCAAGGCGGATGTCATGAAGACTCTTTGCGAGGCACGAAAGGCGTTTACGACGGAGGAGTGGAAGGCGTTCCTGCTGCGCTGCGCGGGATATGAGCCGACTGCGCTTTCGGAGCGTGAACGCGATGCGTTGCTTTTACGCATGGTCCCGCTCGTGGAACGCAACTACAACATGGTGGAGATCGGGCCGCGCGGGACGGGCAAGAGCCATCTTTTCCAGCAGATCACGCCCTATGCGCGCCTCATTTCCGGCGGCAAACCCACGGTGGCGCAGCTCTTCGTCAACAACAGCACGGGACAGCGGGGACTGGTTTGCCATTACGATGTAGTCTGCTTTGATGAGATAACGGGCATATCCTTCAAGGAGAAGGAAGGCGTCAACATCATGAAGGGCTACATGGAGAGCGGCGAGTTCAGCCGGGGGCGCGAGTCGATCCGGGGGGACGGCGGCATTGTGATGGTCGGCAACTTCGACGTTGACATGGAGCATCAGCGGAAGATCGGGCACCTTCTTAAGCCGCTTCCGCCCGAAATGCGAGATGACACAGCGTTCATGGATCGCATCCACGCCTACATTCCGGGGTGGGACGTGCCGAAGTTCGACCCTAAGAAGAACCTGACCGACCATTTCGGGCTTGTAAGCGATTTCATCTCCGAATGCTGGCACCAGTTGAGGAACGGAAGCCGCGTGTCCGTGCTTCACGGACGCGTCAAGTTCGGAAGCGCGTTGAGCGGACGCGACTCAGGGGCTGTCAGCAAGACGGTCAGCGGATTGCTGAAGCTGATATCACCCGATCCGGCAGCAGAGGTGTCCGACGAGGATCTCGAATGGGCGCTTCGCCTCGCGATGGACGTACGATGCCGTGTAAAGGAACAGCAGAAGACGATCGGCTACGAAGAGTACCGCAAGACCAAGTTCAGCTATTTCCTGGGCGAGAGCGGGGAAGAGAAGTTTGTGACGACGCCGGAGGGCGGGCATGGCGACGAGCCGCCGCCAGACGACCTCATTGAGGCCGAGGCGGAGATCCAAGCTGCTAAAATGATGTTAACGGGGGCGGGGAAATCTAAAACCGATGTGCCTGGATCAGTGAAGAATGAGCCAGCAAAAGAAGAGATTGCATCCACTAACGCGAATTCCGGGACGATTGTCATCAAAGTGACAGATGGTCCCGTGGCGGTCGATTCAGGCCCGAAGTCTGGGCACTTCACATTTGCAGAGGGTGACACGGGAATCTCATACGACCATCTGTTCGGCGACTACCTCAAGGGGGCGAAAAAAATTGTCGTTGTAGATCCATACATTCGCAGTTTCCGTCAAGAGCGGAATTTCATGGAGTTCATGGAGACTGTTTTCTGGAATCGGATAGGAAATGAGAAGGTGGAAGTTGTTCTGGAGACGGTCAAGTCCGATTTCAACAGCGATGCCCAGATTGAAAACTTCGAGAAGATTAGGGATGCGTTTGCCCCCGAGGGGATAGATTTCTCATGGAATTTCCCGACGGAGAAGATCCACGCGCGAAGCATACGGACCGATACAGGATGGAAGATTTCGCTTGATCGCGGGTTGGACATCTTCGATCCGAGTTATTCGTCGGATATTTCAGACGCATTCAGCCTTCGCAATCGAATACAGTCCCGTCGTCCTGTCCTTGCATTTGAAGTCACCTACATGAAACAGTCATGAACTACCAGACCATATTTGATGAAGATCCTGATGATGGATTTGCGCTTCGCGGTGACGTTTACATGTGGAACATGATGCGGGCCGCCACACGAAATAATCTTCTTTCCAGTCCTGAGCAAAAGGACAAATTACAGGACAAACTGGAGGCGATGGTGAGGCACGTGTATCAAACCGCTACAGGGCAAGCCCTTGTCGGTAAGGGAGAGGATCGAGTTCCGCTTTTTGAGAAGGTCGGTTACGGGATGTCAAAGGGCGTCTGTTGCCGTGAATGGTGGATCGAAAAGGCGTTGCCTTTGCTCAAGCGTCGGCTTGAAAGGTTGCTGTCCTCTCCCGAAAACGAAAGGAAAATCAAATGCGAAAAGGAGATTCAAAAGATGACTATCAACCTTAATTACTTCGAAGACTTAAAGAAGGAAATCGAAGCGGCGGGACCAGACAAACTCATTTTCTTGAAGAACCAGATAATGGAACGGCTCCGTCGGGCTGGCTTCATCACTCAAAACCCCGAGGATCCGACCTGTGGATGGTTGCTGTTTCTAGACGCGATGTGCGATGCGCGTCTCGGTGCTTGTTTCTGGGGTGGGGGAAAGCCGCTTGTTTGTGAGGGGGACGACCTTGATTTCCTCGCTGACTGGTATGAGAAACTGACGGCTGTCGTACGATCCATCAACCAGCGGCAGAAGGATGGCCGTGGTGGATGCAATCAGCAGAAACTGGAAGAGCTTATCAAGTTTCACACGAGCAGTTGTCAACGATTTGAGAAACTTGTCACGGCCCATAACAAGTATGCAACATATCTGAATGACCGGACCCGCGAAGTGCTTCACATGTGTAATTCTGGAAAATGGAAACACATTGACAAGGTCGATGCGTTACGTAGCCAGTACCTCTGAACCTGTGTAGGAGCTTTTGTGCAAATGTTCTGTTTGACACCAAGTGTCGGTGCGAAGTATAACCGCCGGATATTCTTTGACGTCAATGGCAAGTTCCGGCACGGCAATGAGTTGCTTCCGTGTCTTGGTTCGCTTGGGGAAGCCCAGTCGCTACGTGTGGTTGAGCTGGATGTGCCAAGTCCGTGCAACGAGAGGAGATGTCCCGTTCTTGAACTGACGACGGATCGCGGTACGTACAATATCACGAACTGTTGTTATGAACCGGCGGATTGCGGATCGTGGTTTTTCAGCGTCCAGATGCCGTGGTCCTCATTTGGTAAAAGCGGTGATCGCGGAATTGTGCTGTGCCATGACATCCGCGTGTCGGCGTCGCTCGTCCAAAACGGGCTGTCGAGTCTTGTGCCTGAAGGCGTGACACGCAAAAGGGGATTGAGACCGGGGGGCGCACTGCCGTTGATGCGCGAGGAGGATGCTTGGAATTTCTTCTGGAATCAGGCGCACCACGCAAGCGGCATGGACGTGATGTGGAATACGTTGACTTGGGTAGATGAGAAGGGCGAGACGGTGTTCGACCCATCGGCCACGGGGGATGAGGCGGAGTATCAGAGGAAAGAGATTGATCGGTTTGAGCGGGAACTTCTGCTGCGCGGGATCGTGATGTGTCCGCGAGGACCAATCCTCGAAAGGGTCCGCCCCTGGACGGGCGTTCTGGAGTCGTTGGAGAAGTTCCAGTCTGCACGACGGTATCATTACCGGCGCTTGGTAGAGGTGATGAATGGGTCGAGTGGGTTGATGTGATTTCCTCTTTGGCCGGGCGGAGGCGTCAGGGGCCGTAAACCCCAAGTCAGAGATGGCGTGCCTCCGTCTGGCTCTATTTTTTGCCCGGTACGTCACATATTTGAATATGTGACGTAGCGGGTAAAAGGCATTCCGCAACGGGCGAGACGCCCGTTGTCCCAGTGCGCCGCCAAGATGGCGGCTTTCCCAGTTAGTGCCGCCGCCAAGATGGCGGCTTTCCCAGTTCGCGCGGCCCGCTCGGCGAGCGGGCCCTACCATTTCGGCCGCGACAAACGCGGCCGCTCCCGCTGTGGCTTGCATGGGCGCTCGTTCTTCCACAACGGGCGGGACGCCGGTTGTATCGGTTTCGAGACATTTCTGATACAAAACTTAGACAAAAATTAGACATTTCTTATACAGCTGCGTTGCAACTTCCGCGCCGCGTTTTGGTATAATCTTGCGCGTCAGGACTGAAAGCGAACAATGCAGTGAAGAAAACGACAGATCGAAATGTCGGTGCGGACGAAGCCTCGGCGGTTCCAGACGTTTCTGGCCACGCGACGCCGTCGTCCGCAGGGGCGGTCATCGAGCCGATGGGCGTTGACGCCATACGCTCGCGAATCCTTACGATTCGCGGCGTCCAGGTCATGCTTGACCGCGACCTTGCGGCGCTGTATGGGGTACCGACGAAGGTACTCAATCAAGCCGTAAAACGCAACATTGAGCGTTTCCCAGAAGAGTTCATGTTTGCGGTGAGTGGCGAAGAGATGAGGGAACTAGTCACAAATTGTGACCGGTTCAAGAACATGAAACATTCTTCTGTTCCCATGCGGGCATTTACCGAACACGGTATTATAATGCTTGCAAGTGTCCTCAGGAGCAGTGCCGCTACCGTTGTTAGTGTTCGAATAACGCGTACTTTTGTCGCCATGCGCCGCACGCTGGCTACGCTTGCACCGTTGCTGTCCCGAATCGAGGCTACTGAACGTCGCCAGCTGAAGCAAGAGGAAGCGCAGGTTCATAACGAAGAGCGCTTCAAGCTGATACTGGACGCAATGCAGGACAAGCGGTTCCCGCCTCAGAAGGTGTTCTACGACGGGCAGATATACGATGCGTTCGAGCAGATGAAGAAGTTCGTGCGCATGGCGCGTCAGGAGCTGATCGTCATCGACCCGTACTTCGCCGACTCCGTTCTGCCCCTCGTCGCGCAGAAGCGGCCGGGCGTGTCGGTACTCGTGGTGAAGAACTCCCGGAATAAGCTGCTCCATGCCGTCGATGTGGCGCAGTTCAATGCCCAGTACGCCAACTCGCTGACGGTCAAAGTCTCCGACAAGTTCCACGACCGCTTTCTCGTAATCGACAAGACGGTGCTCATTCACGTGGGCGCGTCGTTGAACCACCTCGGCAAGAAGTGCTTCGCCTTCTCGTCAATGGACAAGTCCAACATCCCCGACATCGTGGCGAAGATATGAGGTACGGGCTTTGGGAATGACTGTGAGTTTCCAGATGCTTGGCAATGCGGCGCTGATGTGGAATGCCTTGACTTGGGTAGATGAGAAGGGCGAGACGGTGTTCGCCCCATCGGCCACATGGGATGAGGCGGAATGCCAGAGGAAAGAGATTGATCGGTTTGAGCGGGAGCTTCTGCTGCGCGGGATCGTGATGTGCCCGCGAGGGCCAGTTCTCGAAAGGGTCCGCCCCTGGACGGGTTTTCAGGAGTCGTTGGAGAGGTTCCAGTCTGCACGACGGTATCATTACCGGCACTTGGCTGAGGTGATGAAGGGGGCGAGTGGGTTGATGTGATTTTCTCTTTGGCCGGCTCTATCCTTTGCGCGGTACGTCACATATTGCAATATTTGAAGTAACGGGTAAAAGGCATTCCGCAACGGGCGAGACGTCCGTTATCCCAGTGCGCCGCCGAGACGGCGGCTCTCCACGCGGGAGGGCCGCGCTCCTACGCGGCCGCCGATGGAACGGCGGCCCTACCATGGGGTGCGGCGGTAGGGACGGCGTTCCATCGCCGTCCGAATTCACGGCGCGACCCTCCCGTTGCGGCCGCGACAAGCACGACTCGTGTGCTGGATCGAGGTGGCTGAAGACAACTATCACATTTTATAAAATGTGATAGTTCAGGGGCGAGAACAGGCAGCGCGCCATGCGACGGATGGGACGTCCGTTGCCCCAGTGCGCCGCCGAGACGGCGGCTCTCCATGTGGGAGAACCGGCTGCCGCATGGGCGACGAGCTGAATGCGGGAGGGTAAAGGTTTGTTCACGCGTTGGGGGTGAAATGTGGTATACTTGTGCTCGCGAGAAAATGTCCATTTGATGGAGATGAGCTATGATGTACAAGTTCATGGAATTCCCTGACAGCACCGAAGTCACGCATTCGGAGATGCGCGAAGACGGTTCCGTCAAGGTCTGCGTGGAACGTCCGGTCGAGGGGGCGTTCAAGACGGCCTATTGGGAACTGCCGTCCTACCGCTGTTTTGACGTTGAAGGGTTTGGCGCAGACGAACTTGCCGAACAGCGCCGTTACCTTGAATCGAACGCACATCTGATTATTCGCTTTGCACGTAACGGAGGATTCGAGAATGCCTCAGGTTTTTAAGATGGGGCCGTATCTCGTCTATTTCTGGTCGAACGAGAACGAACCGCTGGAACCAGTTCACGTACACATTTCGCAGGGTGTCCCGTCACGGAATTCCACGAAGGTCTGGCTGACGAAGAATGGCGGTGCGTTGCTTGCGGATAATGGCTCGGCAATTCCATTGAACGTGCTTCGCAACATCATGGACGCGATTGAGGCTCAGCACGAGTATGTCGCGGCACGATGGCGCAAGCACTTCGGCGAGATCAGGTACTACTGCTGATATCGTCCAAAGCATGTTGCCAGCTGAACGGGGAATCCGAGGGGACAGGCCCTTTGGAAGGCGTTTCGTAAGGGGTGATTTGGCGTGAGGAATTCGGTTAGCGGGAATTGTTTGTGCGCAGGGAGCGGACTGTCGGCGGACAACACGGTCACGCGGGACGCGTGACCCTACCTGGCGGCTCGGCGGGACGCCTCGCCCCACCGGACGGCGGTGGAACGCCGTCCCTACCTGGCGGACTTTGCGAGATGCGGTGGTGGTCGGTGGGTGGTTGAAGCGCCGCCAGGATGGCGGCTTTCCATGCGGTCGCGCAGCAGCGCGACCCTCCCGTGAAAGCGGCGAGACGCCGCTTCCCCCAGGTGGGTCGCAACGGGCGAGACGCCCGTTGTCCCAGTGCGCCGCCAAGATGGCGGCTTTCCATGTGGTCGCGCAGCAGCGCGACCCTCCCGCGCGGACGCATTGGCCTAAGGCAGGTAGCGGAGTTCGTAGGAGTCGAGGCGGAGTTTGCCGAAGCGGCCGAGGTCGACCTCCACCGGCTCGAAGCCGGTGTTGACGACGTAGGCGTGGCGGCGGCCGTCGACTTCGGCGGTGCGAACCTTCACCGCCTCCGGCCAGTTGCCTTTCTCGTCCTTGAACGTCACCGCGGGGATCTTCCGGAACTCGCGCATCCAGGGCACGAGCACGTCCTCCATCCCGTTGAGGGAGATGAGGAAGGCACCCTTGGCGAAGAACAGCATGTCGCCGTCCTTCAACGCCTTCGCGAACGGGCGCAGCGCCTCGCGTCCGGCGGCGTTGATGTGCGAGACGCGCCAGCTGAACTCCTTCTTGAGCCAGTCCCCGTAGAGCCGCCCGTCGCCCCTGTATTTGCCGTTCCCGTCCGCAGGCGCGCCGACCGCGGTCTCGTAGTAGCTGTCGGAGAAGAGCGCGAACGGATACGCGGTCTTGCGCGCCTCGGCGTAGAAGCCCGGCGTCTCCGGCAGGTCCCGCGTCTTCGCCTTGCGGTCCTCGGGAATCGTTCCGTCGCGACGCAGCTCGTCGCGGGCGAAGGCGGAGGTGGACTGGATGCCGAGCGAGAGGTTGGGGATGCGCGCGAGGCGGTCGCCGTCGATGCCGCATTCGCGCAGCATCTTCCGCACGAGCGCGGGATCGTCGATGTCGTCCCGGAACGCGACGCCGTCCCTGCCGCGCTGGCGCGAATACGCCGCGACGTAGAGCGTGAGGTCCGGACGCCGCGCGGCGAGGCGGGCGGCGAAGCGCGCGTACAGGTCCGTCACGACGTCGCAGCGCCAGTCGAGCCACGCCTCCCAGGCGTTCGCCCGGAGCCACTTCGCGTAGTCCCGCCCGCGGAACGCCCCCGTGAACTTCGGCACGTCCACGTTCTTCGCCTTGCGGAACATGTCGATCGAGTAGTCGTTGTAGCCCGCCCTGTCCGAACCCCACCACATCACGTTGATCTGGTTGAAGAGGTCGATCGACACGCCCTTGAAGCTCCGGAACTTCGCGCATTCGTCCAGGATCTGGTCGAACTCCTCGAGCAGCCGGCGCTGGACGTCGGGATGCGAGACGTTGTAGTAGGTCGGCGAATAGTGCCAGCCGCCCATGTTGGGCAGGCCGGAGTCGAGGATCGTGATCGGCGTCGCGTGCAGCGAGCCGTCGTAGAGCGACTTCACGTCCTTCGGATCGCGGAAGTCGATGAACCACTGCTGGTTGACCGTCGGTACGAACGAAAGGCCGTCGCGCTCGAACCGCGCGCAGATTTCCTTGAGGTAGTGCGAGACGTGGGTCCGCGGCATGTAGTTGTCGTTGATGTTCCCCTTGTACCAGACCGCCGGGTACATCAGGGTGTCCGCGCCCGTGAACTTCATGTAGGCGGCGAGCCGGTCGAACTCGAGCCGGGCCGAGGCCGGCGTCTCCTGTCCGACGCCGAGGTCGTACGGCACGGCGGGGTCCTCGAACCGGATCGCGAACGACCGGCGGCGTCCGGCGACCGGCGCGGCGTCGCGGATCCGCGCGTCCGGCAGCTTGCCGGACTTGACGGAGAAGAGCCGCACCTTCGAAACCGCGGCCGGTTCGTCGTGCCAGGTCGACATCACCACGAAGGCGAGGTCCGTCTGCGGATTCTCGCGGTCGGCGTCGGAGGTCCAGTAGAGGAACCGCTGGACGATGTTCGTGCGCGTGTGCGGATGCTCGATACCGGTCTCGTAGCCGTGGTTGAGGGAATAGCTGCCGGTTCCCGTCCGCGCGTTCTGGACGCTGATGTCGGCCGAGCGCGCGACGTCGTCGGGGATGGTGACCTCGAAGACCCAGAGCGGAACCGCCGACGGCACGGTGAAGCGGATCGCGTAGCGGTCGTTCATCCCCTTGCCGGTCTCCAGGTACTCAAGTCCGTCGAAGACGCCGGTCTTCCATTGCCCGGCGGAACGGAACCGGCTCCCGTCGCCGCTTTTCGCAAGCGCGGCGGGCGACACCTCCTCGAAGAGCTCCATGCCTTCCGGCACGCCCCGGCCGTCCACGCCCCCGCCGAGGATCGCGGCGTTCTCCGGCAACGGCGACTCGGCCGCCCAGGGTCGAATCCAGCCGTTGAAGGACTTCTCCTGCCCGTCGCAGTCCGCTATGTAGAGCCGCCGCACCTCGTCCGCGTTCATCGGCGCGGAATAGACGCGGAACTCGTCGATCAGCCCGTCGACGCATCCGCCGGGGCCGGACCCGACGAAGAACGAGCCGAGCTTCCGATGCGATTCCGGCGCGAAGATGAGGCGGTCGGACATCTTGCACACGCGCATGTAAGGATTCGCGTTGTCCCCGGGCACGCCGCGGACGTCCTTGCCGTCGAGGTAGACCCGCTGTCCGAAGGCGTCCCAGGTGATGACGTAATGGCACCAGTCGCGGCTGCCGAGCCGGCCGAGGTAGGGAATGCCGCGGATGACCCTGTTCAGGGTGGCGTCGCCCCGGGTGAACGACAGAAACTGTCCGGTCCAGCTGAACCAGAGCGAGGCGTCTCCGTGTTGCGGTCCGCGCGCATGCGCCTTGACGGCCGGGTCGGACGGCAGTGCGAAGAAGGGGTGGTAGAGGCTCTTGCCGTCGATGCCGAGTCCGGGGTTCGTCGTGCCGAACGCGCGCTTCGTCCAGAAGGCGATCGTCCCGCGACGCCAGTCGATGTGCCCCTCCGCGGCGTATCGGAGCGAGCTCTTCGCCGCCTTTGACAACTTGACCGCCTGGCCCTTGCGTCCGGGAACGAACTCGAGCCCGTTGGACGCCAGGGGCTCGACCTTGCCCGACGGCGTGACGGCGGCGGCGCCGTCCTCGAACGACGCGATGAAGAGCAGACGGGGCGGGGCGTCGTCGTCCACGATGTCCGACACGAGGATGTCCGCATGTCCATGCCGGTACCCGTAGAACCGGACCAAGCCCTCTCCGGGGGAGGTGAAGTCGAAGTTCACGTACAGTTTCTTGAGTCCGTTCGGGATCCCGGCGCAGCACTGGTTGTGACGCCGCTGGACGGAGAGCGGATTGGCGCCGCACGAGCTGAACCAGAACGTGCCGTCGGCGCGCGGGCCCGACGGACGCGACTCGAGCATCGCGGGCTTGCCGAGCACGCCCGACCACTCGCCGACGAGGGCGAAGTCGCGTCCGCGGTATTCCTTGATCGGGAAGGGGCGGCTCGTGAGGCGCACCTTGTCCGCCCCGGCGGCAAACGCGCGGCGGAAATCGAAGTCGATCGTGCCGTCGGGGTTGTCCGTGCGAGTGACGAGCGACTTGTCGAGCCGTTTCCTGCCGGCGTACGGAACGACGTCGACGAAGGGGTTCTCGGCTGCAACCGCAGCCGGGAACGCGCCCAGCGCGGCGGAGAGAATAGCGAATGCGAGGTGTTTCATGCCGTCTAGTATACCACAGTGGGCTGGAGGTGGAGAGGACAAAAGACAGAGGGCGCATCTGCGCATTGTACCCAGCGGCGTCATGTCTGCCGACGGCAACACGGAGATTACGGAGTTTTCACGGAGACAGGGAGATTGTTAAGGAGAATGTGCTTCGCACAGAACAACAACTATGTCGAGTTGATTGAGAGGCCCTGTCATTCAGTTGTGCGGAGCAAAACTCCAAAATGATCTCCGTGTCTCTTTACAAGCTCCCTGTCTCCGTGTTCAGCGCCGCAGGCAATATGGGGAAAGGTTGAAAACGGAGATGCGACCGAGGGCAGAAGACAAGGAATTTCGGCTTGCGGGAGAAGGATGAAGTGTGATATGATAGCGGCATGTTCGGAAAGGACAGAGGACAGAAGACGGCGGACAAAGGATGGAACCACAATCCTTTGTCATTTGTCCTTCGTCCTTTGTCCTCAAAAGAGTGTACATTCTGCGCGCCGCGAAAGCGGTGCGCGCCGAAAAAAAGGAGCGCAGAGAGATGAGAAGAGCGATAGGAGTGGCGGCGGTTGCCGTCGCGGCGGGCATGGCATTCGCCGACACGGTGACGATCGCGCCGGGGAGCGGCGTGTTCACGAACGTGACGGCGCGCATCGCGGGCGAGACGGACGTCGAGATCAACTCAGGCGATTCCGGCGGCGGCATCGTGCGCCTCAACGCGGCGAACGGCTACGTCGGCACCACGACCGTCAACTGCGGCACGCTCATCGTCGACTCCGTCGCGGAGACCGGCAACAACTCGTCCGTGGGCGCGGGCGGCGACGTCGTGATGGGCCGCGGCACGTTCCTCTACAACGGACCAGACGGCGGCGTGATCGACCGCGTCTTCACGAACAACGTCACCGGCCGAGCGGCAATCTACAACATCTCGAACGAGCTGTGGATCACGGGCGACATGCGCCAGAACAACGCGTCTTTCGTCAAGACCGGTCCCGGCACGCTCCACCTCGCCGGTTCCGGCACGAACATTTTCTACTGCACGAGCGGCGGCCTCGGTGACAGCTCGAGCGGACTCCAGGCACGCTACGTCCCGACCGCAAACGGCGATGCGCCGTCGAAGGGCTACCGCCACTTCCACGTGCTCGAAGGCACGCTCGTGCTCGGCGAGGGCGGCGGCACATTCCTCGTCAGCAACGGCGGCAACAACGTCGGCGCAGGCGGCTGGCTCGCGGCGAGCGGCGAGCAGGAAAGGGAAGGCCACATCGAAGTCCGCGGCGGAAAGGTCCAGTTCTCGAGCTGGTTCATGCACGCCTGTTACAACGGCAGCACGTCGACCACGCCGCAGAAGCGCCCCGCCTCG
>JAFRSR010000073.1 GCA_017427485.1 Kiritimatiellia bacterium | reverse complement strand
TTTGAACACGAAAAGTATCTCAAAAATGCACTTTGATTTCACCCCCTAATTTCGCGTTCCCAACGAGGCGAACATGCCTGCCGTAATGGGGTTCAGTAGCAGTAATCACACCCACGCCATCCCCAACTTTGCGACATTACCGATTTTTTGCAGGAGAGCCTTGTCACCCGTGTAGAAGTAGGTGTCCCACGCGACAGGCACGAGCCACGCGGCGAACTCGTCGGAGCCGAACGGCCCCCACTCGCCCGCCTTGGGCACGGCCTGGTCGGGCCACGGCGAGGCCTGCACGTAGCCCTCCGGCGTGTGGTTCGCCGCGAGCATCTCCACCGATCCCTTCAGGTACGGTGCCGCGGGCTTGAAGCCCACGAAGAAGCTGCGCTGCGCCCACCAGAGATCGCCACTCCACACGAGCCGGTCGCGCTTCGCGCCGTCCGCGAGGTAGGGGAGTGTCGTGACCGGTTTCGGACCCCACACGGAATCGTACGACGGAATGGCGGAAATCTCGCACGTGCGCACGCTCGCCTCCCAGATCTCCGCAAGCTGACGGTCCGCGCAGTCGAACGTGCCCGCGCGTTCGTCGGCCGAATGGACGCGGTCGTTCGCGAACGCGAAGGACGCGAGCGAGACCGGCTTCGACGCGCCGTCGGGACGCAGGCGCACGTAGCGCACGAGTCCTTGCAGGAGCGGAGCGCGGTAGACGCCATTCGAGGCGAGCAGGTAACTTTCGTAGCGGTCGATGTTCGCGGGGAGGATCGGCAGGTCGATGTCGGGGCCGAGGTAGCGCGCGGCCGTCTCGCGCCAGAAGTCGCCCTTGGGTCCGAGACCGTCCGGATGGCACGCGTAGGAGATGCGCAGCGTGGCGGCAGGGTCGTTCGCGACCACACGGAAGACGGGATAGCCGCCCACGCCGGCGCCGCCGTAGTCGAGCTTCACGTCCGCACCTGGCGCGAGCGTGAGCGCAGGCAGCTCGGTGACGACGAGCGCCCAGTCCGCCGCGTCGGGCTTCGCGGGCAGTTCGAGGTTGCCGCGGTCGTCGGAGACGAACGTGACGTCCTCGTCCTTCCACTCGCCCGTGCGCGTGTTGTACCAGCGCGCGGAGTGGAAGCAGTCGGGCGTGAGGGCGTGGACCGTGCCTGTGAGGCGATTCGTGCCGTAGAAGTAGAACACGGCGCGGTTCGGGTTCGCGAGCGTGGCGAACACGTAGGCGATGCCGTGCGCAGGCGCGCGCGCCGTGCCGGAGCGCGGGGTGAAGCGCGCGCCGACGCCGAAGCCGGGCTTGAGGTTCCACCAGTCGAAGGAGGAGAAGAACTTCTTGAAGTGCGCCATCTGGTGGGCGCTGGGGAACTCCACGGACTCGCACCACGGCACCTGCTTGTCTTCGATGGAAATCTTGTCCACGCCGTCGTGGCTTGCCCGCTTCACGTCGTAAGTGCTGAGGTAGAGCCAGATGTCGATCGCGCCGTAGCCGTAGCCGAACATGCCACTGAGGAACGAGATGTAGCCCTGCGCACGCGCGCCGAAATCCTTGGTCCAGAGGTAGCAGTAGCGGCCCTCGTAGTTGACCGCCGGACGCGGATCGGCCCAGTAGTCGCGCGCGGCCTCGCTGTCGGGCGACGCGGTGAGCGACGGCGACCACTGCACGCCCCACCACGAATGGCCCGTGCGGGCGGCGACCGCCGCGTCCGCGAACGCGGAACGTCCGCCAAACTTGTCGGGGCCGCCCTTCTCCGTGCCGCGTCCCGTCACGGTCGTGTGCTTGGTGTTCTCCTGATGCGCCGTGAGCGGATGGCAATAGGCGTCCGCGCGGTGGAGGCACTCCGCCACGGTTACCCACGGGTTGTTGGTGGCGCAGTAGAAGTTGTGCCCGCCGTGGCGTTCGTGGTAGAAGTCGTTGTCCGACTCCTGTGCGAGCGTCCACATCACGGGATACGCGCCGAAGCGCGCCACCCAGTAGCGCGCGAGGCGGTCGATCGCGGCGGGGTCGTCGGCGAGCTTCTTGCTCATCTGGGACGCGAAGAAGAACTCGGCGTTCGCGTGGACGAGTCCCTTCTCGGCGAGATACTGGTAGTAGCGGTCGGCGAGCTGGAAGCCGGGGATGTCGGCGGCGTCCACCTTGCCGTCCTGGACGTTGAACTTCGCGCCGATGGGCTCGGACTGGAGTACGGTGAAGCCCTGCGCCGCGCGCCGGTCGACGATGTACTTGAAGTGCGAGGCGGCGCCCGTCGCGCCCGCGTGCGGACCAGGTTCGTCGATCTCCTCCTTGTAGAGGCCCCAGTGCGTGTCGCCAAGGTAGAAGAACGGCGTGCCGTCTGCGTATGTAAAGTGCTTGGCGCCCTTCGCCGTCTTCACGAACCCGCGCTTGTAGATCTCGAAGTTGCCCGCGTACGGCTTCACCTCCAGCGCGCCGATCTTACCGTCGAGCGCGGCGTCGCCGCGGCAGGTGGTGGACCAGCTCCAGCGTCCGGGTTTCGTGGGCGCGAAGCGCACGCGGAAGGTCTTGCCGCCGTCCCAGAAGCCAGGACGCGACACCTTCTCGCCCGACGCGTGCGTGAACACGGCGTCGAACGTCACGGCGTCCGCGCCCGTCTTGTCGTAATCCGCGCCCGCCTCGAAGGCAAGTTCCGTCGCGCGCCACGTTTCGACGTCCGCGGCAAGCGCGGCCCTCACATGTGTGATGACGGCCGCACTCGCGACCATCACGAGAATGAACATTTTGCTTTTCATAAGTTTTACTGGTTGTTCTGTTGTCTTGCTGATTGAGTTGTTCTGACGTGCGCTCACTCGCACCACGAAAGGTCGATGCAATCAAAATCACCGCCTTCGGCAACGAAAAGCCGCGTCTCGATCCGCCTGTATTTCGAGGCAAAAGGGAGCCTCCGGGCCTTCGCCTTGAGTTCGGCAAGTACATGTCTCGCCTCGTTCGTCGTAAGCGCGAGCTTTGCCTCTCCCACGAGCAAGGCATCGCCGCTTGGCGATTCCGCCACCACGTCGATCTCCATCGGTTCGCGGCCCGATCCCACGCCCCACCAGCGCGCAGGATTCCGCCATCTGCATGTCCCTC
Organism: Kiritimatiellia bacterium; assembly: GCA_017427485.1. Taxonomy (GTDB): domain Bacteria; phylum Verrucomicrobiota; class Kiritimatiellia; order RFP12; family UBA1067; genus RUG572. The sequence continues at coordinate 6,381 of JAFRSR010000073.1, read as the reverse complement.
CGGGAAGCGGCTTGCGGAGCAACGTGTCGCGGACGAGCTCTTCCCAAACCTGGCCGAGAAAGGCACGGAACGGAAGCCGGAGCGACTTCATATCGGAAGGCGACTCGCCGAAATGCGGATCGGAATAGCGTGGAAGCGCGAAGGCATACCAAAAACGCAGAAACGGGTCGCACAGCTTGTAAAACGATTTCTTGCAGCCCTTGACGTCCGCTCCGAACGGAACTTCGCGCGCGACAAGGCCTAGCTCGACGAGTTTTCCCAGAGGACGCCCCAATGCCGTCTGCGGGACCTGCAGCCGGGCTGCCATTTCGGACGGACGCGACACACCCTGCCCGATGAGCGACAGAACGCTCGAAGCCTGCGCCGCGCCGTCCAGATCGTCCTTCAGCACATAAGCCGGTTCTTCGTGGAACAGTCCGTTTGGCGAAAATATTTCGTCCCGCACAGTGTCCCACAACCCATCCTCCCCCTGGCACACTTCCCAGTACCGGGGAACCCCGCCCCAGACGGCATGGTGTTCAAGGCGGCCGAGAGGACTCTCTTCCGGAAACGCCTCCTTCAACCAGGGATAGCCAATGGGCCCCAGCCTGAGAATCACCCGGCAACGTCCATACAGCGGTTCGGACTCGTCCATGACAAGTCCCTGCATCATCCGCTGGGAAGAGCCGCAGACGACCAGCTTCTGCCTCGACTTCGCCAGGCCGTCCGCAATCTTCTGCAGGACACTCGGCAATTCAGGGGACTTTTCAACGAGATACGGCAACTCGTCAATGACAAACACGCTGCCGCGCGGCGCTTCGCGCTGCCACCGCTCGAAGAACGTCCGCCAATCGGAATACTCGACATCGGCAAAGCCGGCAAGAAGCTTCGCCACGTCCGTCGCCATTCGCGCACGCTGCAACGCGGCCTCGCTTCTGTCCGCGCAGTATGAAATGACGTCCTCACGGCCAGAAAGGACTTCTTCGAGCAAGCGGCTCTTCCCGATTCGCCGCCGCCCGTAAACGCACGCTGCGCCACCTTCCGGCATTGAAAGGAATCTCTTCAGCCTGCGACTTTCATCGATTCTGTCTAAAAACTTCATTGAGCGCCCTCTTCAAGGATTATTCCGAACGGGAATTATTCCTGTCGCGCATAATCTTAACAAATGTGAGGCGGTTCCGTCAAGGGGGATTTCTTTATGGCGCGCGCGAAGCGCAGGGACGGACGCGCCAGGCGCAGGAGGCCGCGGACGGCTTCACGCCATGCGGGATCGTGATCTCGAAGACGCGGCCGGTGGCGCGTTGATCCGGCATCGATCCCATGTGGCGGCGCCAGGAACCGCTTCGTTCCTCGATCCGCACCTGCGCGTTGGACGGCAGTTCGTAGCGGATCGCGCCGTTGACGGCCACGATGCCGTCCTTCTCGCGCCAAGACGCGGCGTTCGGCTGGGCAAGGGACTGCTCGACGGTGGTTACCACGGGGAGTTCGCCCGTCGACGTGACGCCTGTCACCGACACGTCGACGCCCTCCGCCGAGAAACGCCAGCGCGTGTGGGCCTTGAGCCCGGCGCGGTCGAGCGTGAAACGGACCGTCGTCCCGTCCGCCGCGCAGTCCTCCGCGCGGTTGCGGCTCTTCCAGTCCACCGTGTCGACGTCATACGAGGTCGTGCCGGGAATGTGCCGCCAGTTCCAGAGCGGAAAGATGTCGCGGTATTCGTCGCCCGTCACGTACGTGAAGAGCGCGCCGTCGGCGAGATGCGCGCCGAGGAGGTTGTCCTCGTTGACGCGTTCAGTTCCCTTGACGTGCGCCGTCTCGCACTTGACGGCGGCCATCCAACGTTCGGTACGGTACATCCCCATCGCGCTGTTCGGAAACCAGGTGAGCCCGAGATGCGGAACCTCGACGCGCTCGCCGCGGAGATCGGCCCGGCAGTCGCGGAAGATGCGCACGGCCTCGGGGCGCCCCGTGCGGGCCAGCCACCAGGACGCGGCCAGCGGGGTCAGGCCCTTCAGACGCTGCGTGTTCTCCGTGAACTGGCGGCCGACGGAACCGATGTCCATCGATCCGCGCCAGACCGTCGGACGAAACCCCTTGTCGAGGAGGTTCTCCAGAATCGCCAGCTTGTCGTCGGGGAAATCAAGTCCCGTCCCCGAGAAGATCACGGCGAAGCGCGCGATTGAAAGGATGTAGGCCGCGCCGTAGTTCCCGAACTGCGCCATGTTGCCGTGCTGGTGGAAACTCCAGTCGGCCTGGATGCCTTCCACTGTTTTGCTCAGGACGACTTCGGAGGCGATGGCGTCCCGCGCCGCACGCGCGTCCGGGGCGTTGTCCTCCAGAAGCGCCCGCATGAGGACGCACTCCGCGAGCCAGACCTTGTTCTGCCCGGTCATCCGGATGCGGCTCTCCTGCATCAGCTTCACGACGCCCGCGCGTTCCTCGGCGGTGAGCGCGTCGTCCATCAGGAGCGCGCTCGCACCGACGCTGAGCGGGACGCCGATCTGGTTCCACCACCAGTTGGGGTTGCGGAAGCGTCCGTTCAGCCAGAACCCCAGCGCCTTGTGGAACGCCTGTTCCGTCTCGGGCGTGCGACGCGCGCTGGCAAGCGTCTTCAGGTTCTTCAGATGCTCGTTCGCCGGCCATTGGCTGCGGAGCACGGTCGTGTAGTCGACCGACGGCCACGAGCCGTCCGCCCGCTGCGCGCGGATCAGCCGTTCCACGTGCTTCTCCGAGACGCCGCCGCTCTCCGCCACCGCCCGTATGTTGGAATCGGCCACCGGCGGCACGCCGCCCATCTTCGCGATCTCCGAGTAAACGAGCGCGTTCGTATCCCTGAGCACATGCACGAAGTTCGCCTTGACCCGCTCAAGCGACGCATCCCCCTCTTCGCCTCCGTATGCGATCACAACGGCGGCGAACACGGCACAAACAACAATTCGACAAGTCTTCATCTTTGCAACGCTCCTGTTTCTTCTACTCCGTCACTGCCTGCCACAATCATTTTCTTGAACGCCGCATAAACTGACCAAACATCGGTACCGTGAACGCCAATTCCCCATAACGCGGACTGTAAATCATTCCCTTTGCGAGCAAAGACGCCCTACGCTTACTCAACGATGCAACATTACTGCCGAGAGCCTTCGCAACGTCGGATACATGTATATTACCGCTGCAAAGAGACATCCCGTAAAGAAAGTCCTTCTCCCCCGCAGTAAGGCGTTCCAACCGAGCATGGAAGAAGTTTTCGTCAAGGCGTTTCACAACCTTTGCCCTGACCTCGTCTATGACATCAATTCCAACTCTCTTTCGCTCCACGCGATTCCATATCTGATAACCCCATTCCTGTATGAAATAAGGATATCCCTTGGACTGTTCATAGACCTTTTCCACTGCCCTTCTCTCGACCTGTACGCCACAACTGGCAAAAGGCGTCTCAATGGCCTGTCTGGTGGCCTCAAATGTCAAAGCATCGACTTGTGGATACAGGAACAACCGTTCCGCATAAGACTTCGTCTTTCCAGCCAATTCCGCCAACATCGGTAATCCGGCTCCGATTACCGCAAACGGCAACTGACGTTGTTGTAGCCGATGGAACGCCATGATGAGAGCTCCCAACTCCTTCTTCGGGAGATACTGAACCTCGTCAACAAGCAAAAGCACCGCCTTTTTCTTCTCCTTGGCAGCCTCGGCTACGCACTCGAACAGATCGGCAAGGTCAGTTTCGATGTTTCCTGAATCTGCAATACCGGCGAACGGCTCGATGTCAAGGCCGATATCACCAACTTTAAGATGGACGGCGCCGATGAAATTTCGAAGAACGACAAGCCCCTTCTTGACCTTGTCCGCGGTCCCAGCTATTCTGTTGAGCGAGAAAAAGAGCTTTTTCAGTTCTGATGCCAGCAGTTCGCTCAACGTCGATTCAGCAGTAGCCTCAACAAACAGTGAAAGCGCACCCTGTTCTTCTGCCATGCGCATCAGTTCATTGAGGATGACGGTCTTCCCCACTCCACGCAATCCAGTCATCAGCATCCCCTGTGTCGACCTACCGTTGAGAGCACGTCCGATCATGATACGAGCCTCTTCAAGCAGTTCACCGCGACCAGCGAGCTCTGGAGGCGGTGTACCCGCTCCCGGAGAAAACGGATTTTGTACAGGATCCATGACTTGAATCGCCTTTCCTATCTCAACTTATACCAGCTTATACCCGCTCCTGCGGATAACCGGGGATAAATGTAGCAAACTTTGATGCATCATGCAAGTCCCTGATCACTAATTTGGCGAAAAATTGCACTTTTGTGCGTCACATAGGGTCCCATGGACTCCCCGCTTGTTGGATTATCGCGCGGACGTGAGCTCCGTGCGCCGTTTCCATTCCGCGTGGAAGGCTTTTGACGCCTTGCTCTTGCCTTGGAAATTGACCATGTAGAGGCGCGCCTTGCGCGTGTTGATGTTCGCCTCGCCCCAGGTTCCGCACGCGCCTCCGTGCGAGATGCCGCCCTTGCCGTTCACGACCATGCCGAAGCTGTAGGCGGTCTTGATCGCGGGCGGGGTCTGCTTTGTGGCCCATGCGCGCATGAGCGGTTCGGAGATGAGGATTTTCCCGTCCGGGGTGCGTCCGCCACGCGCGATCATCTGGAAGAACTTGATCATGTCCTGCGGCGTGGAGAGGAGTCCGCCGCCCGCTTCAGGGTGTTCGCCTATGTGCAGGTAGGGGTTGACAAGCTTGCGGACGGGCTCCTCGGGACGGGGCGGCTTGTCTGCGGAGAGCTTGTAGACGGTGGTGCGGCGGGCGGCCTGCTCGGCCGTGGGGACGAACGTCGTGTCCGTCATGCCGAGCGGCTTGAGGATGCGCTCCCTCATTTCCACGTCAAACGGACGTCCCGTCACCTTTTCCGTGATGGCCGCCGCCACGTCGATGTCCCAGTTGCTGTAGACGTACTTCGTGCCTGGCTCGTATGCGAGCGGCTGCTCTGCGGCACGTTCGGCGAGGGCTTCCATGCCGGGACGCGGCAGATCGGCTTTCGGGAAGCGGGCGAGGCCGGATGTATGGCAGAGTAGCATGCGCAGGGTGGGGCGGTTCGTGGCGGCGAGGTTCTTCCACGAGGGGAAGTACTTCTCCACGGGGTCGTCGAGCGAAAGTTTGCCTTCGGTGGCAAGGTTCAACACGAGCGCGCCGAGGACGCCTTTCGTGTTGGAGGCCATCCAGAAGACCGTATCCGGCTCCATCCGCCGTCCGAGCGCGGCCTCTCCCACGCACTCGAAACGTGGCGCGCCATCGGCGTCCGCCGTGACGAGCACCGCCCCTGGCACGCCCTCGGGCGCAGCGCGGTAGGTGACGTCGCCCGTCGCCGGCAGGAACGCTGCCGTGCCTGCGAGACTAGCCTTGTCCCAGGCCGCCTTGAACGCCGTGCGTTGCTTGGTTGTGCCGGACATCGAGATGCAGAGTACGCGCACCGCCTTGGTCTGGGGGTCGAACGCCGCGTATGTGCCGTAGGCGCCGCCGTGCCCCACACAATTCGGTTTGACGTTCAGGCCAAATCCGTAAGATGTGATCTTGGGACGATCAGGCGTCTGCCGCCGCGTCATTTCCCGCACCGCCTGCTCGGAAAGGATGCGGCGCCCGTCCGGTGTCGTGCCGCCAGCCGCCAGCATCCTGAAGAATCGGCACAAGTCGTCCGCCGTGCCGAACAGCCCGCCGCCGCCCTCGGGCTCGCGCGTGGGATCCGTGTACGGATAGCGGAACTGGGCGATCTTGATTTCCGTGGGCTTCAGGTTGTCCGAGAGCCTGTAGGACTTGGCGAGGCGCGTCATTTGCTCCTCCGACGGCACGAACGTCGCGTCCTTCATACCGAGCGGATCGAGGATGCGCTCCTTCATCACGGCCGCGAAGGAACGTCCCGTCACCTTCTCCACAACGGCCATCGCCACGTCGATGCCCCAGTTGGAGTAGGCGTAGCGCTCGCCCGGGTCGGCCGCCAGCGGCGTGGTCGCCGCAAGATGCGCCAGTTCGGCGATCGGCCGCTTGTCGATGGGCATTCCGGGGAAGAACGGCAGGCCGCTCATGTGCGAGAGCGTCATCCGCACCGTCATCGGGCGGACAGGCGCGCGCGGACCGTCCTTCGCCGCCACCTTCACGTCCGCGAATTCCAGCAGGTACTTCGACACGGGATCGTCCAGCGTCACCTTCCCATCGTCCACCAGCGTCATCAATGTGGCGGCGGCGATCGCCTTCGTGTTGGAGGCCAGCCAGAAGAGCGAGTCGGGCCGCATCGGCGTTTTCGCCTCAAGGTCTGCGTAGCCGCGGCAGTCGACGGTCGCCTTCCCCTTCGCGTCCACCACGACCGACACCGCGCCCGGCAGCTCTCCGCCGTCGACGTACGGCCCGATGGCGTCGCCCACCGGCGA
>JAFRSR010000072.1 GCA_017427485.1 Kiritimatiellia bacterium | reverse complement strand
GCCCGGTGCGGACGACGATCCCAACGACTATGCCGCCGCCGTGGAGCTCGCGAAAAAGCGGATCGCGTTCGTCGACACGCTCCTGCCCGCGCTCGCCCGCCTGCGGCGCGCGGAGTACCAATCCTACCTCAAGCTCCGCAGCGCGCACGGCGACTGGATTGACGCGCGCGCGGAGTTCGCCATGTACCTCAACCTCTGCTTCGCGGAAAGCAACCGGCAAAGTCCGGATTCCTTCGTCTCGCCCGACGCCCTCGTCACCGAGTACCTCTCCGCGTTCCGCCGCGCGGGAGACGACCTCTCCGCGTTCAGCGACATGGTCGAGCAGAAGGCGCTCGCGCGCATCTGCGCCGAGGCGGACCTCCTCGCGGGGCGGACCCCGTCGGACGCCGACGCGCAGGCGCTTTCCGCCGCGCAGTTCAAGGCGCTGCAGGACCGCGTGGAGCTGAACTGGGCGAAGTCGAACCCGAAGGTCTTCGCGCCCGACGCCGACGTGGCGCTCGCGCTCGACGTCAAGAACGTGAAGCGCCTGCGCCTGTCCGTCTACGTGATCGACCCGTTCGCCGCCTGCCGCGTCCTCGGCGGCGAGGTGAAGTCCGACATCGACCTCGACGCGGCCGTGCCGACGTTCACTCGCATGTTTGACTATCCGTCCGTGCCGCAAGTGGTCCGCCACACCGAGACGTTCAAGCTGCCCGAGCTGAAGGAGCCCGGCCTCTACGTGGTCGAATGTTCGGGAGCGGGCATCTCGAGCCGCGCGCTCGTGCGCAAGGGACGCCTGCGCGTGACCGAGCGCTGCTGCGCGTCGGGGCACGTCTTCACCGCGATCGACGCGGCCGGCCAACCGGTGAAGGGCGCGCGCCTGCGTCTGGGCGAGACGGTGTTCACGGCCGACGAGGACGGCGAGATCGCGGTGCCGTTCGCGGCGGACGTGAAGTCCGGCGGGGAGAAGACGGCCGTGGTCACGGACGGCCGCCTCGCCTCCACGATCGCCTTCACCCACGCGGTCGAGGAACCGTCGCTCGAACTGACGGTGTTTCTGCCGGACGAATGCCTCGTCGCCGGGCGTACGGCCACGGCGCTCCTGCGTCCGCACTTCAGCATTTCCGGCGAGGACGCGCCGCTCGAGCTGCTGAAGAATCCCGTGGTCACGGCGACGTTCACCGACCTGGACGGTCATTCGCATGTCAAGACGTATCCTGGCGTCACGCTTGCGGACGATGCCGAGTGCGTCGTTTCGTTCAAAGTTCCCGCTCGCCTCCAGCGCATCGATTTTACCGTGTCTGGCACTCTGACGCGCGCCGTGACGGGGAAAGTCGAGACCCTGACGGCTTCAGATCGCCAGTCCGTAAACGGCGTCTGCGCAACCGATATGATCGGCCAGGCATTCCTGTGCCGCACGGCGTCCGGCTGGCGTCTGGAACTGCGCGGACGCACGGGCGAGCCGCTTCCCGCGCGTGCCGTTACGGTGGCGCTCTGGCATCGGGCGTTCAAACAGGAGAAGGAACTGACGCTCCAGGCGGACGATCAGGGCGTGGTGGATCTCGGGTGGCTCGTGGATATCTCCCGCATCTCATTGCGATTTGAAGGACAGGTCTGGGCCTGGGATACCGACGACGACGCGGCCGTCCTGCCGCCTTCGCTTGCGGCTGCCGAGGGCGAGGTCTTTGAAATGCCCGTGCGTGATCTCTTCGCCGGCGAATGGCCCGGTGCGAAGCGGCTTGACGTGCGCGTGTCGCTGCTCGCGCTCAACAAGGCGGGCGAGGTGACGGGCAACTACATCTCAGCCTGCTCCTACACGAACGGTATCCTGCGGATCGCGGGACTCCCTGCGGGCGACTACCGCCTCACGTTGCGCGACCGTGGGAGAGCGTGCCGTCTCTCCGTGGCGAAGACAGCCGAGAACCCCGTGGCCGGGGGAGTGGTGGCGGGTCTCTCGCGTTCGCTCACGGATACGGGCAATCCCGGCTTGATGCGTATCGAATCCGCCGCCTTCGACGCACGCGGTGCGCTCATCGTGCGTCTCGCGCACGCGACGCTTGGCGCGCGGATCCACGTGGTGGCAACGCGAACGCGCGAATATTTCTCGGCCTACTGGGGATTTGCTGGAATGCAAGTGCGGCGCGAGGTCGCCGCCGGCACATGGGGTGGACGCTCCACGGAATACGTGTCGGGGCGCAATCTCGGCGACAAGCTCCGCTACGTGCTCGACCGCCGCGACCAGCCCGCGCGCGTCGGGAACATGCTCTTCCGTCCGTCGCTCCTCCTCACGCCATGGAGCACGTCGGAGACAGCGACTCAGGACATCACGCTCCGCGACGGGGCGGATTGGGCCCCTGCGATGGAGGCTGGCATGGCGGCGTCCGGCGCAGACCCAGAGTCCCAGAGGGGCCTTCCGTTCTGCGGCGAGGGCTCTGGCGAGTTCTCGTGCCGTGACTTCCTGCCGCAGGCGGCCACCGTGGTGGCCAATGTGCGGCCGGACGCGAACGGCGTGGCGACGATCGACTTCGCGAAGGTCGGCGAGGCGGGGCTCGGCGCGCAGGACGTCTTCGTGCTCGTGACCGACGGGCAGGCGTTCGACGGCGTGGAGTTGCTCGGCGAGCCGTCGGCCTTCACGCCGCGCAACCTCGGCCACGTCAACGTCGCGCCCGGCAAGACGGCCGCGCGCACGAAGAGCTACCAGACCGTCGGCGAACTTTTCGCGCTGATGAAGTCGCTCAACAAGAACGCGCCGCTCGGCGAGTTCGAGTTCCTCGCGTCCTGGGAGGGGAAGTCAGACGAGGAGAAGCGCGCGCTCTACGGACGTTACGCCTCGCATGAACTCGACTTCTTCCTGCACGAGAAGGATCCGGCGTTCTTCAAGGCCGTCGTGGAGCCGAACCTCCGCAACAAGCGGTTCAAGCAGTTCGTGGACAAGTGGCTCCTGGGCGAGGATTTGTCGGAGTGGACCGCGCCGGGGCGTCTCGACGACCTCAACGCGTTCGAGCAGGGACTGCTGGCGCTGCGCGAACGGAAGCTCGCGCCCGTGATCGCGCGGCGCATGGCCGACCGATGCGCGGCGAATCCGACGAATCCCGACATTGGCCTCGACGAGGCACTGGGAACGATCGAGGAAATGAATGACGCGTGCGCCGCGGCGGCTGCCCCGGCATCGGAAGAAGAAGCAGCGGAGTCCGCGCCGCTGCCGGCTCCTGCTGCGAGGCCGGTGGCGATGGCCGTTCCGGACGGTGCGGTCTGGAGCAACCAGTCAACGATGCCCGGAGCGGCCCTCAGGCAGCCCATGCCCATGGTGAGAGGTGCGTACGCGCCCCGTGTTGACAAGAGAAAGGCCGCGGCGCGGCGCGCGAAGCGTCCGCCGTACATTCCGCCCGAACGCACGCGCGAGTGGGTGGAGACGCACTACTGGAAGGTGCGGCAGAACGAGAACACGTCTGCGCGCGTGGCGGTGAACGAGTTCTGGCGCGACTGGACGGCCGCGATCGCCGAAGGGCGCGAGGGGACGTTCCTCTCGGATCACGTCCGCTTCGTGCAATCCTGCGACAACATCACGCCCGTGCTGGCGGCGCTGGCCGTGACGCGGCTGCCGTTTGCGGCGAAGGAGGGCGACGCGGGACTCGTCTTCAAACGCGACGTGCGTCCGGCGGCGGGCGGCGCGCACGGCGCGGTGGTCGTGACGCAGCGCTTCCGCGACCCCAATGCGGCGCGTCCGGACGGCACGACGGGCGCGGAGGTGACGGACGAGTTCGTCCGCGGCCGCGTCTACGAACTCGTGACGGTGCTGACGAACCCCACCGACGAGAACCGCCGCATGACGGTGTTCGGACAGATTCCGTCCGGCGCGATTCCCCTGGGCCGCGCGGAGGGCACGTTCGACGAAACGATCAAGCTTGAGCCGTACTCGAGCGAGGGCGGGGGTGCGAAGTTCTACTTCCCGTCCGCGGAGGAGGGCGTCGGCGCGCTCGTGCCGGCGGTCGCCGTGGAGGTTGGCGGGGCGTCGTCCGCCGCTGCGCAGCCGTTCACGTGCCATGTGGTGGCGGCATCCACGAAGACGGACACGACGAGCTGGAACTACGTGTCGCAGAACGGGACGAAGGAAGCCGTGCTCGACTACCTGCGCACGAAGAACCTCTCCGCCGACTCCGTGGACCTCTCGAAGATCCTCTGGCGCATGAAGGACGGCGCGTACGCGCGCCAGGTGCTGGACGTGCTCGCGGCGCGCGGCGTCTACTGCCAGGAACTGTGGCTGGCGGGTCTGGTGTGGAGCGGCGCCTACGACCCGGCGCGCGTGCGCGAGGCGCTGATGCGCCGGGAGAACCGGACGAAGCTCGGCCGGCAGCTCGGCGCCCTGTACGGTTCGCCGCTCGTCACCCTCGACCCCGAGGACAGCGGTGCCTTCGAGCACAAGGAGTACTGGCCGATCGTCAACGCCCGCGCGCACACGCTCGGCGGCACGGCCACGATCGCCAACGAGGGGCTCAAGAAGGAATACCGCGCCTTTCTCGACATGCTTGCGCAGAAGAAGGCGCCGTCGGCGCGCGACCGCGTGCTGGCGGCCGTGTACCTGCTTGCGCAGGACCGGATCGACGAGGCGAAGGCGCAGCTCGCGTGGACGGACGGCGCGCTTCCCGACGCGGAGACGCGCATGCAGCGCGACTATCTCCGGGCGTACCTCGCGTTCTGCGACGGCGACGCGGCGAAGGGTCGCGCGATCGCCCGGCCGTACGCGGACTGGCCGGTGCCGCTCTGGCGCGACCGGTTCCGCGACGTAATCGCACAGGCCGACGAGGTGCTGGGCGGCGGGAACGCCGGCGCGGTGCAGTCTGCCGCCGACCTCGCGCCGGCCATCGCCGCCAAGGCGATGGAGGACGACGGCGACGTGACCGTGGCACTGGCGACGCGCAACCTCGCCTCGTGCATCCTCAAGGCCTATCCGATCGACGTGGAGATCGCGTTTTCGAAGGATCCATTCGGTTCGGCGGCGGGCGGGCGCGACGTGGTGCGCAGCCTGAAGCCGGCGTGGCAGCGGGAGGTGAAGTTGGAGGGCGACGAGACGCGCGTGAAGCTGCCCGCCGAGATCGTGGAACGCAACTTCGTGCTGGTGGCGGAAGATGCGGAAGGGCGCGCCGAGGCGCGGCTGGAGCTCACGCCGTGCGCGTTCGTGGTGCAGGTGCTGCGTGCGTGCCGTCAGTTGCGCGTGAAGGGGAAGGACGGCAAGCCGCTCGTGGGCGCCTACGTGAAGGTGTACGCGAAGGACGCCGCAGGGCGGATGGTCCAGTTCCACAAGGACGGCTACACCGACCTGCGCGGCGCGTTCGACTACGCGAGCATTTCGACCGACTCCGACTTCAAGCCGGCCGAGTTCGCGATCCTCGTGCTGCCGAAAGCGCTCGGCGCGTCCGTCCAACGCGTCACCGCCAACAGATAACAATCCCCGATGTACTAACCACAAAGCACGAGCCACGAACCACTCATAATTGTGCTATACTATTTGCGTTCCCCAGAAGGAGAAGAGACATGAAGAAAGCGACAATTGAGACGAGCATGGGTTCGATCACGGTCGAACTCGACGACGCGAAGGCGCCGATCACCGTGAAGAACTTCCTCGACTACGCGGCGAGCGGCCACTACGACGGCACGATCTTCCACCGCGTGATCGACGGATTCATGATCCAGGGCGGCGGCTTCACGAAGGCGATGGACCAGAAGCCCACGAAGGCCCCGATCAAGAACGAGGCATCGAACGGCCTCGCCAACAAGCGCGGCACGATCGCCATGGCGCGCACGATGGTGGTGGACTCCGCCACGAGCCAGTTCTTCATCAACCTCGTCGACAACGACTTCCTCAACTTCCGCGCGCCCACGCCGCAGCACTACGGCTACGCCGTGTTCGGCAAGGTGACGGACGGCATGGACGTGGTCGACAAGATCGCGAAGGTGAAGACCGGCTTCGCCGGCCCCCACCAGAACGTGCCCGAGGAGCCCGTCGTGATCAAGAAGGTCCACGTGGCGGCCGAGCCTGCCGCGCCCCAGGCGCCTGCGCCGCAAGCTCCCGCGAAGTGACCACGCCCGAGGAGCAGGAGACCGTCGACGGGACGGTGAAGAGCGTCGTCTTCCGCAACGACGACAACGGCTTCACCATCCTGCACGTCACGCTCGTCCATGACGGGAGGTTCCGCCTCGCCGAGCGAGAGGTCACCGTGCTCGGCACCTGCGCGGCGGCGTGGGAGGGCGAGGAGCTGCACGCCACGGGACAATGGGTGAACGACCCCGTGCGCGGCCGCCAGTTCAAGGCGAAGAGCATCTCCTGCATCCCGCCGAAGTCCACCGAGGGCGTGCGCCGCTACCTCGCGAGCGGGCTGATCTACGGCATCGGCCCCGTGCTCGCGAACCGCATCGTTGACAAGTTCGGCGCCGACACGATGGACGTGCTGGAGCACCACTCCGGACGTCTCCGCGAAATCCCCAAGCTCGGCCCGAAGAAGATCGAGAAGATCCGCGAGGCCTGGCGGGAGGCGCGCGGCACGCGCGAGCTGATGATCTTCACGCAGACGTACGGCATCTCCGTGGCGCAGACCACGAAGATCTACCGCAAGTACGGGCCCGACTCCATCGCCGTCATCAAGGCCGACCCCTACCGTCTCAGCCGGGACATCTGGGGAATCGGCTTCACGACGGCCGACCGCATCGCGCGGGCGGTGGGCATGCCGCACGACTCGCCTCTGCGCGCGCGCGCCTCGATCGTCCACACGCTCCAGACGGAGGCGGACGAGGCGGGGCACTGCTGGACGTCCGAGCCCGACCTGCTCCTCCACGCGCAGGAGCTCGTGGGCATCTCCGTGGAGAAGATCGCCGAGGCGCTCGCCGCGGAGGTCGAGGCCGGGCGCGTCGTGCGCGAGGGCGACCGCATCTATCTGAAGAACCTCTTCTTCAGCGAAAACCGCGTGGCGGCGAAGCTGCGCCAACTGCTCGACGCGCCGCAGTCCTTTGGCGAAATCGACCCCGAGCGGGCGATCAAGTGGTGGGAGCAGAAGACCGGCTTCACGCTCGCCCCCGCGCAGCTCAACGCCGTGCGCCTCGCGCTGCGGTCGAAGGTGTGCATCGTGACGGGCGGGCCCGGCGTGGGCAAGACCACGATCATCCGCGCGCTCGTGGACATCTACGGCGCGCGCCGCACGGGCGGCAAGCCCGTAATCAAGGTTCTCCTCTCCGCGCCCACCGGGCGCGCCGCGAAGCGCATGACGGAATCGACGGGCGCGCCCGCGGTGACGGTGCACCGCCTCCTCAAGTACAACCCGCAGACGAACGAGTTCACGTACAACGAGGACAACCCGGTGCCGGGCGACGTGTTCGTGTTCGACGAGACGTCGATGGTGGACATCAACCTCATGAAGGACCTCCTCGCGGCGCTGCCCGCGCACGCGACGCTCATCCTCGTGGGCGACACGGACCAGCTCCCGTCCGTCGGCCCCGGCAACGTGCTGCACGACCTCATCGCCTCCGGCGCGATCCCCGCCGCGCGCCTCACGGAGATCTTCCGCCAGGACAGCTCCGGCCTCATCGTCCGGAACGCCCACCACGTGAACGCGGGCGAGCCGTTCGAGACAAGCACGGCGGGCGAGAGCGACTTCTACTTCATCCAGCAGGAGGACCCGCAGAAGGCGCTCGCCTACGCGCTTGACTTCATGGTCACGCGCATCCCGCGCAAGTTCCGCATGGAGCCGCTGCAGGACGTGCAGGTGCTCACGCCCATGCGCAAGAACCTCCTCGGCGCGGAGAACCTCAACGCCGTCGTGCAGGAGCGCCTGAACGGCACGGGGCCGTCCCTCCAGCGCGGCGGCACGGCCTTCCGCGCGGGCGACCGCGTGATGCAGCTCCGGAACAACTACGACAAGGACGTCTACAACGGCGACATCGGCTTCGTGAAGGCGGTCGACGCGGAGAACCGTTCGCTCGTGGTGCTGTTCGACGGGCGTCCCGTGGAGTACGGACGCGGCGACCTCGACGAGCTCGTGCTCGCGTACGCCACCACGATCCACAAGTCGCAGGGCAGCGAGTACCCCGCCGTGATCCTGCTCCTCCACCGCCAGCACTACATGATGCTCGAGCGCAACCTGCTCTACACGGCAATCACGCGCGGCAAGAAGCTCGTCTTGGTGATCGGCTCCGCCTGGGCGGTCAAGAAGGCCATCGAGACCAACACCGTGCGCGAGCGCCGCACCACCCTCGCCGAACGATTAAAAGGGTCAGGCCCTATTGATACAGTGCATTGATACAGTAGGCATGGATGTGACGGGCAAGTTATGGCTGGCGCCGCTGAGGGGCGTGACGATCCGCGCGTTCCGCGAGACGTTCGCGGCGGCGATCCGCGAGGCGGGGTTCGCGGGCGCGTTCGCGCCGTTCATCCCCGCCAACCCCGGCATCCGCGTGAATGACCGACTGCTTGCCGACCTGCGGCCGTTTCCGTTTGAGGCGGCGCCCGCTCTCCCGCTCGTCCCGCAGGTCATCACGAAGCATCCCGACGCAATGCGCGAGCTGTTGCGCGCGTTCCGCGCGCGCGGGTTCGACCGTGCGGACCTGAATGCGGGGTGCCCGTTTCCGATGATCGTGCGGCGCGGGCGCGGTTCGGGCCTTTTGCGCACGCCGGACGTGCTGGAGGCGCTGCTCGCGGCGGGGTGCGAGGAAATGGGGCCGGGGAGGTTCTCGCTCAAGGTGCGCCTCGGCGTGGCGTCGCCCGACGAGCTCCGCGCGCTCCTGCCGCGCATCAACCGCTATCCGCTCGCCGCGCTTACGGTACACGCGCGCACGGCGAAACAGATGTACGCGGGCGAGGTGGACCGCGCGCGCTTCGCCGAGATTCTCGCCGAATCGGCGAATCCCGTGATCTACAACGGCGACGCGGAGCTGGACCGCCTCGGCGACCTGCCGGACGGCGTGGCGGGCGTGATGGTGGGGCGCGCGTTCGTGCGCGCGCTCGGCGCGTGCGCTGACGCGGGCGACCTGTTGCGCGCCTACATTGCGCGGTCGCGGGAAGAGCTCTGCGGCGATGTGCCCGTGCTCGGTCGGATGAAGGAACTGTTCACCTACTGGTGCGCTGTGCCGCGCTGGCGGCGGCTCTGGCCCGTGGTGAAGCTCTGCCGTTCGGTCGACGAGCTCCTGTCGCTCATTGAATAATTTATGGTATACTATGCGGCGCAATCGTCCCCGCAAGCGGGGACGAGGCGGAGACAACCATGAAACTGGCGCGGATTACAAAGTGGATCGACAAGGTCCTGGACGTGAAGGCGTTTTCGGACGTCTCGAACAACGGCGTGCAGATCGCGCGCGCGGGGGACGACGTGACGAAGGTCGCCTTCGGCGTCGACGCATCCGTCGCCTTTATCGAGGCGGCGGCGGAAGCGGGCGCGCAGCTCGCCGTCGTGCACCACGGCATCTCGTGGGGCGGTGGCATCGCGCGGATCGTGGACGGCGTGTACAACGTGGTGGCGGCGGCCGTGCGGCGCAACGTGGCGCTCTACGGCGTGCACCTGCCGCTCGACGCGAACCGCGCCTACGGCAACAACTACGAGCTCGCGCGCTATCTCGGGCTCAGGAACCTTTCTCCCGCGTTCGTCTACCACGGCGAGACGATCGGCTGCACGGGCACGCTGCCGAACGGGAAGAAGGTGGGCGTCTGCTCCGGCGGCGCGGGCGAATTCGCGGTTGAGGCGAAGAACCTCGGCTGCGACCTCTACGTTACGGGCGAGGCGTCGTGGGGCGAGGTGATCGCGGCGGAGAACGTGGGCATGCAGATGATCTGCGCCGGCCACTACGCCACGGAGACCTTCGGCGTTCGGGCGCTCGCGAAGGCGATGAAGAAGGCGCTCCGCGTCGACACCGTGTTCATTCCCCGTCCGGACATCCCCAACCTCCAACCCCCGAGGCTCCCATGAAAATCTCGCTCAACAAGGAATACGCCCTCCGCCACCTCGGCGTGGCCGCGCTCTTCACGGGGCTGTCGCTCTACTTCCTGTACGACGCGATCTTCGTCTATCCGTACCTGCCGGCCGACGGCGCGCACCACACCACGGTGGAGTTCCAGTATTCGGCAGCGGCGGCGCTGGCGATCTTCGCGTTCGTGGTCGCGTTCCGGGTGTTTCTCAACTGGCGCGCCACGCTCGCGTGGGACGACGAGCAGATGTGCGGCACGCTCACGTGCAACGCGCCGCTCCGGTTTGACGACATCGACCATCTCGACTCGACGAAATGGGAGCCGAAGCAGATCCTCGTCGTACACGCCAAGGACGGCCGCCGCGTGACGCTGGACGCCTGGCACCACGTCGGTGCGCGCGAACTGGCGGAGAAGCTCCTTACGCGCTGACGTTTGACCGACGCGCGCGGGTTTGGTAAACTATCGCAAATGCCCTCCGAAAAGAAAGCCTTCGATTTCTGGTACGCCGTGCACAACACGCAGATTGTGCGCGCGCCGTCGCGTGCCCTCGAGACGTTCGGGGAGACGCGCATCCACTACTACCATCTCGCGGAGCTCCCCGACGTGCCCGGCAAGGTGCGCGTGCGGGAGGGGCGCCTGGAGGCGCACAAGCCGCTGCTCATCACGCCCGAGGCGTACGTGCAGGAGGAGCTGGCCGGCTTCGGCGAGCAGGCGCGCCAGTACCTCGACTTCCTCAAGCAGCACCAGGACTCGATCCGCATCCTCCAGTACGGCTACCGCCTCTCGCAGGAGGCGTTCAGCGAGCAGATCGTCACCGACTCGCTCGCCGCCGTGGGCGAGCGGGTGGAGGAGGAGGTCAAGCGCGCGGAGGACCCGTTCGCCGCCGTGATCGCGGGCGTGGACGACCCGTGGGACGTGTCTCTCATCCACTTCTTCTGGCTGCATGTCAACGCCTCCGCCCCCGTCAACGTGCGCGAGTTCGAGCGCGCCCGCCGCGAGGAGATGGAGGATGCCACGCCGCGGGCGGTGCGCGAGGAGGTGGAGCGGGCGTTCGAGCAGGCGCAGGCGAACCCGGCTCTCGTGAAGGACCTCGGCGCGCTTCTCCAGAGGCACGGCGTGTTCGACCGCTACCAGGACCGTTTCTTCAAACTC
>JAFRSR010000071.1 GCA_017427485.1 Kiritimatiellia bacterium | reverse complement strand
GGTGGGTTGGTGGTTAGGTGGTTTGGTGGTTAGGTGGTTTGGTGGTTAGGTGGTTTGGTGGTTAGGTGGTTTGGTGGTTAGGTGGTTTGGTAGTTGGGGGGTAAAGTTATTCTCGTTTGCATTCGCGGGCGGCGGGTTTGCCGGTGAAGGTGGACATTGTGGCTTCGCCTTCCTCGGCGATGCCGCGCGCGGAGAAGACCGTGGCGACCGTGAGGAAGAGGATCTTCGCGTCGAGGAGCAGGGAGCGGTGGTCGACATACCACACGTCGTGCGCGAAGCGGGATTCCCACTCGAGGGCGTTGCGTCCGTGCACCTGCGCCCAGCCCGTGATGCCGGGACGCACCTCGTGCCGGCGCATCTGCTCGGGCGTGTAGCGCGGGAGGTAGCGCGTGGGAAGGGGACGCGGCCCGACGAGCGACATCTTGCCCGTCAGGACGAGCAGCAGCTCCGGTAGCTCGTCGAGCGAGCTTGCGCGCAGGAAACGTCCGAAGCGCCCGAGGCGCTCCGCGTCCGTGCCCGCGCCCGTGCGCATCGAGCGGAACTTGACGATGCGAAAGGGGCGTCCGTGGAGTCCGGCGCGCGTCTGCGCGAAAAAGACGGGGCGTCCCTCCACGAGCAGCACCGCGAGCGCGGTGAGCACGAAGAGCGGCAGCCAGAGGGGCGCGGCCAGCAGCACGAGGAGGATGTCACAGACACGCTTCAATGCGCGCAAGGTCCTTTCGGGTGAGTCCGGCGCCGGACGGCAGGCAGAGCCCGCGGTTGAAGAGATCCTCCGCGACGGCGCCGCCGTAGGTGCGGCACTTCCGGAAGGCGGGCTGGAGGTGGAGGGGTTTCCACACGGGGCGCGATTCGACGTTGGCGGCGGCGAGGCGCGCGGCCACGGCGTCGCGCACGGCGGGCGTGGGGAAGATGAACACGCTCAGCCAGCGCGTCGCTTCTTCCGGGGCGGCGCACGGGAAGGGGACGGCGCCGAGCCGGGGACGCGCCGCGAATGCCTTTTCGTAGAAAGCGAAGATGCGCTTCTTGCGCCGGATGATCGTGGGCAGGCGGTCGAGCTGCGCGCAGCCGAGCGCGCCGAGGAGGTTGCTCATGCGGTAGTTGTAGCCGATCTCGCGGTGCTCGTACCACGGCACGGGCTCGCGCGCCTGCTGGGCGCGCCAGCGGGCGCGCTCGACGATCTCGGGGTCGCGCGAGAGCACCGCGCCGCCGCCGGAGGTGGTGATGATCTTGTTGCCGTTGAACGAGTAGACGGCGGCGACGCCGGCGTGTCCGGCGGGGCGGCCGTTGGATGTGGCACCCACGGCCTCGGCGGCGTCAATGATGAGGGGCACGTCATGTTCGGCGCAGAGCGCCTCGAGGGCGTCGTAGTCGCAGCACTGTCCGTAGAGGTCGGCGGCGATCACGCACTTGGGGCGGGCGGCCCGCAGGGCGCGGCGGAGGAGCGGGAGGGAGATGAGTCCGGTGGCGGGGTCGGAGTCCACGAACACCGGCGTGGCGCCGCGGTGGACGGCGGGACCGACGGTGGCGACGAAGGTGAGCGAGGAGGCGACCACGCGGTCGCCGGGGCCGACGCCCAGCTCGGCCATGAGGAGGTCGAGCGCGGCGGTGCCGGAGGCGACGGCGGCGGCGTGCTGTCCGGCGAGCGCGCCGAGGCGTCGGTCGAACTCGTCGACCATCGGCCCGCACGGCGCGACGTAGCCGCTCGCGAACGCGCGGCGCAGGGCCGCGCGCTCCGGCTCGCCCGTCCAGGGCGGGGAAAGGAAGATGCGTGATGGCGCATGTGTAGTCATGGCGTGGATAGTATACCACAAATCGCCCCAGGTCTCATGTCTCAGGTCTCATGTCCCCCCCGGCAGGTCTCATGTCTCGGGTCTCATGTCCCCGCGCCGGTTCCCGCTTCGCCAACGGCGGGCCACGCGCGCGGTTGGGAAATGGGTGAGGTGAGACCTGGCCCAAATCCAACTTGAGAATTGACATCGAGGGGGGCGAATGGTAATATGACAATCAATTATTCACCTTGAGGAGGCCTTTCATGTCGAAAATCACAACCTGGACCGCTTTGCTGGCCGCATTCGCGTGCGGAAACGCGCTTGCCATCTCCAATCCCGACGGACTGCTCACGGCGTCCTCGGCGGCGGACCTCGACGCGGCGGCCGAGGACGGCAACCTCGTCTTCGGGCGCGGCATGCTGAAGTGGACGGGCGGCGACGCCGTGTGGACTGGCGGCGTGACGCTCGCGATGCCGGACAACACGGAGCTGACCGTGAACGTGACCGACCCGAACGCGACGCTGACCATCAACGGCGCGACGGAGCAGGCCGGCAACGGCCAGTTCCTCAAGACCGGCCCCGGCACGTTGGAGTTGACGGGCGGCGGACGGCTCGGCAAGGGCACCGTCTGGGGCAGTGGCTACTGGATGACGCACGGAAAACCGACTGAGCCCGACATCGTCGGCTACGTCCCGTACTGGGACGACACGACCGGCTACGCCACGAACGGCGGCTACACGGGTTTCACGGTCATGGAGGGCACGTTGCGCCTGAACGCGCCAGGGCAGGCATTCACGCTCGCCGTCCTGCCCTGGGTGGGCGACCGGCAGCAGACCTCGTCCGTACTTGAAATCACGAACAACACGACCGTGACGACCGACGGCGGCTGGTTTTCGACCGCCCGCGGCACGGGCCAGACCTCGAACGACGCGTCATCGACGGTGCGCGTGACGGACGGCGGCTCGTTTTCCGTGCACGGCTTCTGCATGGGCAACGCCAACTCAACGCCGAACTACTACGCGCATGCGCGGGTCGAGCTCGACAACGGCACGATGACGGTGAACAACCAGATATTCCAGCCCGAGTCGTCCGGCTCGGCCGTCATTTCGTTGACGAACCGTTCCTCGTTCACCCACACGTGGGCGGGCGAAGTGACGAAGGGCTGGGACATGCGCTCCGCTGCGGCGACGGTCGTGGCTGGCTGCAGCACGGTGGCGACGCATCAGGTTGGCATGGAGGCCGGCGTCGCGCTCGACGTCACGGACGGCGGCGTGTTCAAGCTCAACCAGACCACGCCGTCCTACTACCGGTCGAGCGGCGTGCGCTCGAAACGCGTGCGGTTCGACGGCGGCACGCTCATGCCGTACACGGACGGCGCGCTGACGGAGTGGTTCGGCGGCGCGGGGGCGGGCGTGACGAACTTCGTGGTGGGCGCGAACGGAATGACCGTGGACGTGCCGGCGTGGAGCTGGCTCGGCGCCGTGCCGCGCGCCGAGTCCGCGGCCTCGAAGATCGTGAAAGTCGGCGCGGGCACGCTCTCGTTGCCGACCAACGCCGTGCCGGTGGAGCTGCGGGAAGGGCGCCTGGCGTTCGACCGCCCGATGCGCACGTGGACGAACGGCGTGGACGAGACGGTGAGCCTCGCGCC
>JAFRSR010000070.1 GCA_017427485.1 Kiritimatiellia bacterium | reverse complement strand
TGCCCCCGCTTTCGCGGCGGCAGGTCTCCCAAGTTCCCGTGCAGAACTTTCGGAACGCGCCATGTCCCTATGCCCCGTCCCGTCGGGCGCGTCGCAAAACGAATCCGGCGCGTCCGTGTCGGCTTCCGCTATCATGACCCGCTTGGCCACGGGAGACCTTTCGGTTGGGAGTTTCGAGGCGTACATACGAGACTTCACGTTAGTTTGGCTCATTCCTTTGTAGGATTGGGCTTCTGCGCGTCGGTCGCCCTCCGCGCAGCCAATCTTCCTATCGGCATGTCGTTTTCTTTGCCGAGCATATTCCTTTCAATTTGCTAGTTCTGCCGAGCTTTGCTTGGCGCACCATGGCCGTTATTCTACCACATGAAGGTGGTTTCGGGGATGATACTACCTGATGATGACGCAAACACCCGGCGGCGAACTGCGCTTCTTAATGAACTCAGATGGATCGAGTGCACGGCCCGTGATCTTGATGTCGTCAAGCTCGCCGACGAACCAGTAACCCGAATCGCTGCGCGAGCCGATGTAGAGACGTTCGCTCCGAAACCCCGATTTGCGATCTTTGTTGTGTGAACCTTCGGTCGGCTGTGGCACTCCGTCCTTGAAGAAGCGTACGATGTCCGAGTCCAATCGACTGGAATCGTAGACGAGCGCGTAGTGGTGCCATTTGCCGTCCGCCACCGCGTTCGTCTTCTTGATGTTGTAGTTCACCAACATGTGAAATCCTGCATCCATTCTGCCATCCTGCACGTCGCCTGTCTCATACTGATTCTCGACAATCGCGAAACGCCCAGGCGCGTTGTTGAAGTTGGGGCCGAGCTCCATCAAGATGGCGAGTGTTCCCGCGTCCGTCGTGCGCATGAAGTACTCCACCGTGAGCGCATCTCGCCCATAGAGCGGCAACGTGCCGATTGTCGAGAATTTGCGCTGCGAACCGGAAAGGAGCGCGGTCTGATCAGTCGTGAAGGTCACGCCGTAGCTCTGTAGCTCGTTGCCGTTCTCGGTTGCATCATGCAAGGGGTTGCGCGTGTCGAACGGCCAATAGGCGATCACGTCGGACGGCTCTGGAGATTGCGAGCGGGCGGACATGAACGAACCGGGCTGGAGTGTACGCGCCGTGATGCGGATGTCGTCGATGTCCGCGTTAAGCCGGTAATTGGTGTTTGCGCGCGAGCCGATGAAGAGTGTCTGGTTGCCGAGGTTCACGTCACTTGCCGCCTTAAAATTGGGGTTCTGAGGGGCCTGCATCCCATCGACGAACATTCGGCTGCGGTCGGCGCCTGACAGGGACGAATCGATCACGAGCGCCACGTGGTGCCAACCGGCAAACACTTGATTCGTCTGCGAGACGTCGATATGCCAGCCGCCGGGATAGAAGCTGCCGTTGAGCACGCCTGGTCCCGTCTCGTTCAGCGTGACGAAGAAGCAACCGTTTTTCCCGTTAATATCCCTAGAAAGTTCCAAGACCATAGCGGTCGCCGGTGCGTTTGTGTGCGGTCTGATAAAAAACTCCACGGTCGCGTCCTTGTAGGCCGAGAGGTCGAGCGTGTTGATCGTGTTCATCGTATGGGCGCCGCCATTGAACGAGGCGTAGCCGTCCTGAAACGTCACGCCGCTGCCCGTGAGATGGTTGCCGCTGCCGGAGGCGTCCTGAAAGGCCGTTTCGGGCGTATTGAACGGATAGTAGGCGACAACCGGCTTACCGACGGTACGGGCCTTGAGAAACTCGCTCGGCGAAAGCGCGCCTTCCGTGATGCGCACGTCGTCGATCAAGCCGGTGAACGAATGTTGCCAACCGCCCCGTGATCCTATATAGAACGTGTATGGAAGGAGGTATACGTTGCCATCCTGGTATTGCGTGTAGGTGTCCTGCAACTCGCCGTCCACGTAGAACAGCACCTGCTCTGCAATGTTGCTCGTGCCGCCGGGCGTAAAGATAGCCGCCAGATGATGCCATTGGTCATCGAGGATGTTCTTCTGCAGCTTGCGTCCTGTCCATTTTGGCTTGTTGTTGATCGTACGATGTTCCATCGCGCCGTCAGGATAGAAGATGAACGCGCCACCGTCGTAGCTCCCAGCGTTCGGCGAGAGTTCGAGAATTCCGGCTGAGGCGTTTTGTGTCGTCGCTGGGCGCACGAAGCACTCAAAGGTGTAGGCCTTCGTAGATTCTACCGGCAGGGGCCGGATGGTCGAGAACACCTTGGCCGTGCCGTCAAACGACGCAGCGCCGTCGACGATCGCGATGCCGCCGTTCGTGAGCGTGTTGAAGTTGCCGGTGGCGTCCGTCACGCCGAGCGGATCGTCGTCGAACGTCCACCAGGCGAGCGTGTTGGCGGCGTTTGCCGCCAGCGTCACCGCAAATGCGGCGAGAAGAGCGAGCGTTTTCATGTTGCTTTTCCTTTGGCTGTTTGAATTGCGATGCGGCGACCCGTGCGGGCGGACGCGCGTTCCGCGTCCACGAGCGCGAGCGAGGCGCGGATCTCCGCGAGCGGCGCGGGGTTCTCCTCCGCCCGGACGCGTCCCGTGGCGAGACGGTGGAAGAACGCGATCTCGTTTTGGTAGGGATCGCGGGCGCGGAAGGCTGGCGCGAACGGCTTGCCGCGCGCGGGGTAGACCATGAACGGCGCGGCGAGGCGCGGATCGTAAACGACCGTGGCGCGCGCGAAGTGGACGCGGAAGCCGTACGTGAAGCCGAAGGATTCCGTCGCGGACCAGCTTGCCTCGGAGACGACGATCTTGTCCGGATAGTCGTAGCTCGCGACGAGATGGTCAAGCGCGCCGGAGGAGACGCGATGCGCGCGGCAGGAGACGGCCGTGGGCAGGCCGAAGTTCCAGTTGACGATGTCCGCGTCGTGGATGTTCAGGTCGAGCGCGAGTCCGCCCGAGACGGATTCGTCCTGGAACCAGCTCTTCCCGTCCGGCGCGCACGGTGGCGGCGTGAGGCGCGTGAACGTGGCCGCCGCCACCGCGCCGTAGCGGTTCGAGGCGACGAGTTTCTTCAGGTAGACGTATTCGGGCGCGAAACGGAGGCACTGCGCCACCATGAAACGCCCCTTCGCGCGGGCCGCCGCGCGCAGGATGCGGTCGGCCTCCCGCGCGTCGCGCGCCATGGGTTTCTCGCACAGCACGTGCGCGCCGTGCGCGAGCGCGCGCTCGACCGCCGCCGCGTGCAGGGACGTGGGCAGCACCACGTCCACGACGTCCGGCTTCACCTCGTCCAGCATCTTCTCGGCGTCCGTGTACACGGCCACGTCGGACGGAAGGTTCGCAGGCAGCGCCTCGCCCACGCAACCGTAGACCTTCACGGAACGGGCCAGCGAGGCGGGGTTGCGCACGCACACCGCCGCCACGCGCACGCCGCAGATACGCTGCCAGCATGCGGCGTGGACACGTCCCATGAAACCATAACCGATGAATGCGACTTTTGTCATGGTCAATAGTTTAACAAACCAACTTGGGCGGAAGAATGCCAATTTATGCAAAAAATACTGCTTTTCTGTGCAACGCAATTTGTGGTAGACTAGCGCCATGCATGCCCAGAAGACAACTTCCGCATCGTCGCGCCCCAAGCGCGTGGTGGTGATGACGAACCGCATGACGGTCGATTGCCAGGACCGCCTGCGCGGAATCGAGCGCTTTCTTGAAACGGAGGCCGACTGGTCCGCGCACTTCGTGGTGAAAGCGGGCGACATGACAGGGGAGGTAGTGCGCGAGGAGAGTCGGCACGGGGCGGACGGGTTCATCGTCGACATCAGCGTGGGGACCGACGTGCTCGACGCGCTCGCGGGCTTGCGCGTTCCCGTGGTGACGATCGACGTGCGCGGCCACGCGATCTGCGACGGGCGGCGGAACGTGCGGACGGTCTGCTGCGACGACGAAGGCGTCGCCCGCGCGGCGGCAACGCACTTCCTCGATCAGGAGCGGTTCCACTCCTTCGCCTTCACGCGCGGAGGCATCGACGCGCCTTGGGCCCAGATCCGGGAACAGACGTTTACGCGCATGCTGGCGGACCGCGGCATCTTCTGCCACGTTTTCGAGCCGTCGCAGAGCGAACCCGAGCGGAAGTCGCTCGTGCGGTGGCTGAGGAAGCTGCCGAAGCCCACCGCCGTGATGGCCGTGAACGACGACACGGCCGCGCGCGTCGCGCGGGCCGCCGCGGACGCGCGCCTGCGCATCCCGCAGTCCGTCGCCGTGCTGGGGTCCGACAACGACGAGCTCGTCTGCCAGAACAGCGCGCCCACCCTTTCCAGCATCCCGCCGGATTTCGAGGAAGAGGGTTTCCGCGCGGCGCAGATCCTCGACGCGCTCATGCGCGGCGAAGCCTCCGTTCCCGTCGCGCCCGTGTTCATCCCCGTGCGCCCGATTGCCGTCCGCGAATCGACGGCGCCCGTCTCGCAGGCCGGATTCCTCATCCGCCGCGCCCAGCAGTTCATCGACAAGAACGCCTGCAAGGGCATTGGCGTGGACGACGTGGCGCGCCATCTCGGCGTCTCGCGCCGCCTGCTCTACCTCCGATTCAGGGAGATCAAGGGCATCGCGCCGTTCGAGGCCATCCGCGACCGACGGCTGGAGGCGGTGCGCCACCGCCTGCTCACAACGCACGAGACGATTGCTGCGATCGCCGCCGACTGCGGCTTTGAGAGCGAGACGCACCTC
>JAFRSR010000069.1 GCA_017427485.1 Kiritimatiellia bacterium | reverse complement strand
GTCACCGAACTTCTCCGCAACGGAGTTTTATGATAAAATAAGGACGCCATGAAACAGAGCATCGTACTAGTCATCTCCATCGCCATCGGCCTTCTCGCGGCCGTGCTCACGCGCACCTACCTCGTGTCGAAGGACGCGGAGGTGCAGCGGCTCAAGGCCGACTTCCTGAAAAAGCACCAGACGATGGAGGTGCTGTGCTTCGCGCGCGACGTGCCGAGCGGCACGGTCCTCTCGAAGTCCGACCTCGGCACCAAGAAGGCGCCCGCGAGCGGCCTGCGCGGACAGGCCCTCACGCTGGAGAACCTCGACGTGGTCCTCGGCCGCAAGCTCCTCAACGGGCACAAGGAGGGCGAACTCCTCTTCTGGGCGGACATCGAGGGCGGCAACCCGATGTCCGGCGGCCTCGCGGCGGACATCCGCAAGAAGATGCGCGCCGTGTCCGTCAACTGCACGGGCGCCGCCGCCGTCAGCGGCATGGTGAAGCCGAACGACCACGTGGACGTGATCGCGAGCTTCTCCTTCCCGACGAACATCGCGAGCTCTTCATCCACGACGAACGCGGTGGCGGACGTCCGCCCGATGATCGTCCAGGAGCTCGTCACCTACACGATTCTCCAGAACGTGCTCGTGCTCGCGACGGGCAAGGAGACGGCGAAGTCCGCCCTCGCGCGAAGCGACGCGTTCGGCGCCGGGGCGTACTCCACGGTCACGCTCGAAGTCACGCCCCGCGAGGCTGAGATGCTCGTGTTCGCCGAGCAGATCAAGGGCCGCATCTCCCTCGCCCTGCGCAACCGGAACGACACCTACTACGAGAAGGAACTGCCGCAGGTCGACTTCGCGAAGATCCGAGAGGAGATCGAGCTCCTCAACCAGAAACGGCAAAACGAAGTGAACAGGGGACTGTAAGATGGCTTTCACGCTCGACCTCATCAAGCCCGGCGAAGGCGAAGCCACGCGCTACAGCCTCGACGACGGCTCGTACCTCATCGGCCGCGGCACCTCGTGCGCCCTGCAGTTGCCCGAACCCGACATCTCGGAGCGCCACGCCCTGTTGCTGCTGCGCGGACGCAAGGCGCGGCTGGAGGACCTCCACAGCGCGAATGGCACCTACCTCAACGGCAACCCCGTGGACGGACTCGTCGACGTGCCGCCCGACGCCATCATCCAGATCGGCGAGAACATGATGCGCGTCTGCCCCGCGGAGGAAACCTCCAAGGGAGCCGCCGAGACGGCGGCTCCCCATACGGGAGGGCAAGCGTCCCCGCAAGCCGAGACGAAACCGCCGCCACCTGCTCCTGAACCGCCTCCGCCCGACCCCCTCGCCGACATTCGCCGCCAGGTGAAGGAGCAGATCCAGCGAGAACTCGTCACGCGCCTCGACCTCAAGCGCCTCACCGTGGCGGGCGTGGACCGCGCCGGTCTCGAGCGCCAGGCGACCGAGAAGATCCACGAGATCGTGGAGCAGGTGCGCAAAGCCGGGAAGCTGCCGCAGGGCATCGACGCCGCGCGCCTCGAGCGCGAGGTGTTCAACGAGGCCCTGCGCCTCGGCCCGCTCGAGGACCTGCTCGCGGACGACTCCGTGACCGAAATCATGGTGAACGGCCCGCACCGCGTCTACGTGGAGCGCGGCGGCAAGCTCCAGCTGACGGACCTCCAGTTCCTCGACGACGCGAGCGTGATGGCCATCATCGAGCGCATCGTCTCGCCCATCGGCCGCCGCATCGACGAGTCGCAGCCCTACGTGGACGCGCGCCTCGCGGACGGCAGCCGCGTGAACGCGATCATCCCGCCCCTCTCCCTCACCGGCCCCACGGTGACCATCCGCAAGTTCGCGAAGAAGACGCTCACCGTGGAGGACTTCATCCGCTTCGGCACCTGGTCGCGCAACGCCGCCGAGTTCATGAAGGCCTGCGTGATCATGCGCAAGAACGTCATCGTGGCGGGCGGCACCGGATCGGGCAAGACCACCCTCCTCAACCTCCTCTCCGGCTTCATCCCGCACGACGAGCGCATCGTGACGGTGGAGGACGCCGCCGAGCTCCGGCTCGTGCAGCCGCACGTCGTGCGCCTCGAGGCGCGCCCCCCGAACATCGAGGGGCGCGGCGCGGTGACGATCCGCGACCTCGTGAAGAACTGCCTGCGCATGCGCCCCGACCGCATCATCGTGGGCGAATGCCGCGGCGGCGAGGCGCTCGACATGCTCCAGGCCATGAACACCGGCCATGACGGCTCGCTCACCACGGTCCACGCGAACTCGCCGCGCGACGTGATCTCGCGCCTCGAGACGATGGTGCTGATGAGCGGCATGGAGCTGCCGTCCCGCGCGATCCGCGAGCAGATCGCGAGCGCCGTGGACGTCATCATCCACGAGTCGCGCCTTTCCGACGGCAGCCGCAAGGTCGTGGCCATCTCCGAGGTCACCGGCCTCGAGGGGCAGAACGTGGTGATGCAGGACATCTTCGCGTTCCGCCAGACGGGCGTGGACGAGCGCGGCGTCGTCACGGGCGTCTTCCGTCCGACAGGCGCCGTGCCCACGTTCTACGAGCATCTCAAGAGCCGCGGTCTCCGTCTCGACCCCGCGATGTTCGACCCGAACGAGAACCGCGAAGTCCGCCTGGAGATCGTGGGGCGCACATGAACGAGAACACGCTGTTCATCGCCGCCGTCGCGGCCGTCGCCCTCGCCTTCGCCGGCTTCGCGTGGATGTTCGTGTCCGCCCTCAGGGACGGCACGGACAACTACGCGCGCGCGATGGGCGAGGAGACGTCGCGGCAGTTCGAGGACGTGTTCATGTTCATCTCGCCGGCGAAGATCGCCCGTCTCGGCCGACTCGCCGCGCTCGCCGCGTTCTTCCTCTTCTTCATCCCGCTCTTCAGCTTCACGAACATCGCCTCCACCGTGGCGGGCGTCGTGCTGGGGCTCGCGGCGGGGGCGTTCGTGTTCACCCTTCCCGGACGCTACGTGCGCGTCCTACGCGCGCGCCGCCGCGTGAAGTTCAACGAGCAACTCGTCGACGCGCTCGGCACGATGTCGAACGCCCTCCGCGCGGGCTTCTCGATCAACCAGGCGTTCGAGAGCGTGGTGGAGTCCGGCGAGAAGCCCATCGCGCAGGAGTTCACCGTGTTCCTCCAGCAGCTGCGCGTGGGCATGGGCTTCGACGCGGCGCTCGCCTCGCTCGACGCGCGCGTGGGGTCGGACGACCTCACCCTCGTCTGCACGGCCATCGACATCGCCCGACGCACGGGAGGCAACCTCACGGACATCTTCGACAAGATATCCGAGACGATCCGCGGCCGCATGCGCATCGAGCGCCGCGTGCGCACCCTCACCGCGCAGGGCCGCCTGCAGGGGCGCATCGTCTCCGGCATGCCGCTCGTGCTGGGGCTCGCCATGACCATCCTGAAGCCGGGCACGATGAAGCCGTTCATCTTCTCCCTCACGGGCGCGGTCTGCATCGGCATCACCCTAGCCCTCATCACCGTGGGCTGGCTCATCATCCGCAAGATCATCAAGATCGAGGTGTAGGGGTGCGCGTCGCGATCCTCGC
>JAFRSR010000068.1 GCA_017427485.1 Kiritimatiellia bacterium | reverse complement strand
AACATCTGTACCGGAAGATGCCGCTTTCGCAGTTGGATGATGCCAATACCCCGCTGACGCTCAAGTTCACCGATTCGCTTTATGCCGCAGTGCATGAGGCCGCCATCGTGGATTCGCATGCTCCGCCGCGAGTCGCCCGAGCGGCCCGAGCGACGTGCGCCCGCCGCTGCGGTCGAACAGCGCGACGCCCAGCTCGCCTTCCAGTTTCTGCATGGCGCGGCTCAGCGCCGGCTGCGAGACGAAGAGCGCCTTCGCCGCCGCCGTGAACGAGCCGCACCGGTCGATTTCCGCCAGGTCGCGCAAGAGGTAGGTTTCGATCATGGCGCCGGATTCTACACGAAAGGCCGCCCGGCTGTCCATAACCCATACGCATGGATCAATGCAAACTTTCGATTGGACGCGGGGCGGCACGGTCGCCTAGAATCGGCGCCATGAAACGCACCACCCTGCTCGCCGCCCTCGCCGCGCTGCCGCTCTGCGGCTGCGCGCAGGAAACGGCCAACACCAACCAAACGGACACCGCAACAATGAGCAACACCAACAAGGCGCTCGTCGTCTACTACTCCCGCACGGGGGAGAACTACGCCGTCGGCAACATCGCCGAGGGCAACACCGCCATCGTCGCGAAGATGATCGCCGAACGCACCGGCGCCGACCTCTTCGAGATCAAGACCGAGAAGGCATACGCCGCGTCCTACGACGTCTGCATCGAGGAGGCGAAGAAGGAGCTGCGCGACGACGCCCGTCCGGCGATCGTCGGCGATGTGGCGGACTTCGACCAGTACGACACAATCTACGTCGGCTACCCGATCTGGTGGGGCGTCCCGCCGATGTGCGTCTTCACGTTCTTCGAGAAGCACGACTGGGCCGGCAAGACCGTGAAGCCCTTCGCCACGCACGAGGGCAGCGGCCTCGGCGGCTCCGTCCGCGCCATCCGCAAGGCGCTCCCGGGCGCGACCGTCGAGGACGGCCTCGCCATTCAGGGCCAGACCGCCCAGAACGACCGCCCCGCCGCCCAGGCCGCCGTCGACCGCTGGCTCGGCCTTTGACCGTTCTTCCCTCTCCACTCCTCCCTCTTCACTCTTCCCCCTTCACTCTTCACTGTTAACTCTTCACTGTTCACTGTTAACTTCCCCATGAAAAACACCCTCACCCTCAACAATCGCGTCGAATGCCCGGCCCTGGGCATCGGCACGTTCATGCTCTCCCCGGCGGACGCCGAGAACAGCGTCCGCGAGGCGCTCAAGATGGGCTACCGGCTCGTCGACACCGCCGCCGCCTACCAGAACGAGCGCGCCTGCGGGCGCGGCATCCGCGCGAGCGGCGTCGCCCGCTCCGACGTCTTCCTCTCGACCAAGCTCTGGCCGAGCGAATACACGAACCCGCGCGCCGTGGACGAAACGCTGGAGCGCCTCGGCACGGACTACGTGGACCTGCTCTACATCCACCAGCCCGCCGGCGACTGGCTCGCCGGCTACCGCCAGCTCGAAAAGGCGCTCCGCGACGGCAAGGCCCGCTCGATCGGCATCTCGAACTTCGAGGGCCGCTACATCGCGGAACTGGAGCAGAAGTGGGAGACCGTCCCGCAGTTCATGCAGGTCGAGGCGCACCCCTACTTCACGCAGCGCGAGCTGCGCGGGACGCTCGACCGCCTCGGCATCCGCCTCATGAGCTGGTATCCGCTCGGCCACGGCGACAAGGCGCTGCTGCGCGAGCCCGTCCTCGCGGACATCGCCGCCCGCCTCGGGCGCACCCCCGCCCAGGTCGTGCTGCGCTGGCACGTCCAGATGGGATTCTCCGTGATCCCCGGCAGCCGCAACGTCGACCACATCCGCGACAACCTCGCCGTCCTCGACTTTTCGCTCACGGATGCCGACATGGCCGCCATCGCCACGCTCGACAAGGGCGTGCGCTATTACCACCGCACCGACGAGCAGCTCGTGCAGTTCGCCGCCTGGCGGCCGGCGTTCGAGAAGGCCTAGCCGTCCGCGAACCCGTGGCGGTGCCGGTGGCGGCCTTCGCCGAGGACGTGGTCGTGCGGGTGCGAGTGGACGACGACGTGCGCGTGCTTCGTCCCGCCGTGGACGTGCCAGTAGACGTGGGCGTGCTCGTGCGTGTGGGTGCGCAGGAGCGTGTCGTAGACGACGAGGGCGGCGCCCGCCGCCATCACGAGCAGGGCGACGCCGAACCGCGCCGTGGGCCGCTCGCCGAGGAGGACGAAGGCGAGCAGCGCGCCGAGGAACGGCGCGACGGCGTAGTAGGCGCTTGTCTTGGCCGCGCCGAGGCCGCGCTGCGCGCGGACGTAGGCGAAGATGCTCAGCCCGTAGGCGACGAACCCCAGCAGCAGCGCCGGGGCGACGAGCGGCGCGGGCGGGAGGCCCTCGCCGACGGCGGCGGAGAGCGCGAGCGAGCCGAGGCCGGAGCCGATGCCCTTGACCGTGACGATCTGCCAGGTGCTCTTCCCGGCGATGCGGCGGGTGCAATTGTTTTCCAGGCCCCAGCAGGCTGTCGCGCCGAGGACGAGGAGCGAACCGGCCGAGAACCGGAGCCCGTCCGCGCCATCTCCCAGGCGATCGACGCATGCGCGACGATGGCCGCGCAATGATCCTGAAAGTTTGAAGCCGCCCGCGCCGCGTCCCGCGGCGCGGCGGCTTCGGCGCTTCATCCGCGTGTGGCGGGGTGCGGACCCCGCCACGACGAGGGCAAGCTACCAGGTCGCCGTTTTCGGAAAAAATCCTTTTTGCGGACGGCGAGATGTGATAGACTCCGCGCGAATCCGGACGATTCGCCATGGGACACGCGTGGAAAATCGAAGACCACATTATAACCGCTCAAGAACCTTGACGACCATTTCGCTCTCGCGCCGCTTAGTATATGTTTACGCTGGCGCACGGCGCAGACAAGTCACTCTTCTACTACGGCGACTACCATCCCATCGAAAGGTAATTAATCGTTGCTATAACATGGCCTTCAGTGTCAATCCTACGCCAATGACGAGGAAAACGACGCCGGTTACAAGGCGGAGCCATTTTTCAAGTGCGGTAATGCATCCGAATAGCGCGCCAACTTTCCGCATGCCGGCTGCGATCAGCACTGCGGTCGCCACCACGGGGAGAGCAGATGCGATGCCGAAGATCGAGGGGAGCAACAATGAAGAACCGTGATCGATGGCAAGCGGCATGAGCGAACCGAAGTAAAGAGCGGCGGATGTCGGGCAGAACGCAAGTGCAAAACACGCGCCAAGTAGAAACGCTCCGGCGAAACCACTGTTTGCTAAGCGCTTCTGTACGGCGGAGAAACGACCTGTACCAAAAGACGGCAAAGGAATCAGTCCCAACAGCACCGTTGCGACGATGACGAGAATCGGCCCCATTGCGCGGTTCATGTGCTTCTGGAGGACGTGTGAGAGTTCCGGTGCGGCGGCGATGCCGCTGACGAGCGCAACGGCAATCAGCACATAGACGGCGGCGCGCCCGGTGGCGTAAAGCAGTCCGCCAAGAAGCGTCCGTACGGGCGAAAGACCACGCGAGACGAATCCGACGGCGGCGATGTTCGTGGCGAGCGGACAGGGGCTGATGGCGCAGAGGACGCCGAGGTAGGCGGCAACGGCTGCCGCGGAGAGGATAGTCATCTCGATACCTCCATTGCAAGCATGGCGGCAGTGTTCTCCTGCACGTATCTCCTGAACGCGTCTTCGTCATGGACGAGCTGCCATGTCTTGTCGAGGCGCTGGTAGTCTTTGCCTTTTGCGATGACGATTGTGCGCGCTGTCAGCTGAAAGTCGCGGATGAAATGTTCGTTCGCAGGATCGTCGACGTTGATGGACTCGACGCGGAGCCGTCCGGCATTCAACTCTTCCGCGAACCGTTCCTCGACTGCGGAACGCGCTATTTCTTCGATCTTGTTGCAGGTCATGCAGCGTTGGGTTCCGTGGAAGTAGTACACGACTGTCGTGTCGGTGCGCGATTGCGGGACGGTTTCCTGAATGGATTGCTTTTCGGTGTTTCCGCGTAGAAAAGGCCAGGCCAATCCAACGAGCGCAAATGCGACAAGTGCTGCGCCCGCGATCCGCCGCAAGGCGGAGGTTTTGCGCCTTGGCGTCGAAGTGGTTGTT
>JAFRSR010000067.1 GCA_017427485.1 Kiritimatiellia bacterium | reverse complement strand
GTCGCCCGCGACGGGCGCGGGGCGCGAGGGCCTGCTCGTGAAGCGGACGCTCTCCGGCGGCGTCTTCGCCGAGGCGGGCACCGTCGACATCGGGCTCGCGTCCGTGGACGCCGTGGCCGTCTACACCGTGAACGGCGCGGAATGCGCCTTCGCCGCCGCGCAGGGGAAGGTGGTGAGAGTGGACCTCGCCACGCAGGCGGTGACGACGCTCGTGGACGACGCGGCGCACCTGGGTGCCGCCGTGAAGTCGGTGCGCATGAGCCACACGGACTACTTCCGCCCGCGCCTCTACGTGCTCCTGGAGACGGGCGACGTCGCGGTGTACTACCTCGACGAGACCGCGTCGACGGCCACGTGGTCCAAGAATCTCACGAACGCGGAGCTGCTCGCGGCCGCGTTGTCCCAGTACGCGGCAAGCGATGCGACGGTGTGCGCGCTCGAGGTGTCGCCCGACGGCGGCACGGCGTACGTCGCGTACCGCGTGAACGACGGCGCGACGGTCAACGGGACGAGCTTCATGGCCGTTCTCAAGAACACGCCGCCGCGCTGGCGCTACTACTACGAAAACGAGCCCGGCAACCCCAGCCCCGACGGCGACCAGTGCATGACGGACGGACACTGGCTGCTTTGGTGCCGGAGGACCGGCGGCAACGACGCCATCTACGGCATCGGGCGCAACCGCAATGCGTCGGACCGCGCGTATGCCAACGACTACATGGGCGAGATCCTCGATCTTTCCGCCGGCTGCGCCTTTACCTCCAACAACACGAAACTCGCCGGCATCTGGGGCAACTACAACTATTCGCTCGGCACGAATGCGTTTGGCCTGCAGCCGCGCGTGATCATCCATTCCACGACGATCAACAACAACGGCGGCGATCAAGTGGCCTATGACGACGTACACAAGGACTGGACCTTCGTGGAAGAGTTTGTGCTGACAGGTTCGCCCAACTTCACGAAGAGAGGAAAGGAATGGGGCGGTTTTTCCAAGAACGTCAAACGCATCGTGCTCAGCCTGGAGAGGCTTACGACGCTCAAGGGCTACAACGTCGGCACCACGGACATGAACTACGCAGGCATGGGCGGCGCCTCGGATTTCAGCGACATCAACCTGCCGGCCCTCCAGGAAATCGGGCGATGTGCCTTCGGCTACCTCCAGTGTACGGGGGCGCTCGATCTGCCGTCGGCCGTAATCGTCTCCAATAACGCGTTCTTTGGCTGCAACAACATGACCGCGATCAGTCTCTCCGCGAAGAAGAAAACACTCAAGGCGTTGTTCGAAGGATCCATCAAGGCATCCGTCTTCGGAGCGGGGCACCTGAAGCGCGTGACGCTGGGCTGTGCGGAGGGGTGCGTCGTGAAGGGTTCGAACGTTTTCGAATACCAGCCTATCGAGGACGTGATCCTCACCGGCGCATTGCCGACGTTCGAACAGACCGTCGCGTGGCCCGACACGGCGGCGCAGACGGTCGTGTTCGCCGTGCCGGAGGGCGATGCGGCGTGGACTGCGATCGTCAACGACAGCGCGAAGGTGAAGGCTCGCCTCACGGACGCGGAGCGGACCGCGTTCGCCACGGCGCATCCCGGCCGTCCCGTGCCGTTCGGCGTGGTGGACAAGTCCGTGTTCCACACGAAATACGACCAGTACATCGCCTACAACCGGACGGCCGTCGGCGGAGGCTGCACGCTCACGATCGACCGCGACACGTTCTTCGACGACGCGGTGGAGGTGACGAGCGACTGGCCGGTGTGCGAGGACGGCACCTACACGCCCGGCACCGTGGTGACGCTCACGGCGCGCCCCAACGCCACCGGCACGTTCAAGAAGTGGTACGGCGACATCCCGCGCACGAACCTCGCGATGCGCACGAGCTCCACCATTTCGTTCACCATCACGAACGACGTGTGGCTGTACGCGCGCTTCGTCCATCCCTGGACGCTCGCGTCCGACAAGAAGACAGCCTCCAACGGAAACTTCACGATCAACTGCTCGGTTGTCAACGAAAGCGCACGCACGCTCAAGGTCGGCGCCGACGCATGGGGCGGTTTTTACGCGTCCAGCGATACGGGCAGCGGGATACTCGACCTCGGCGGGCCGATCTATCTCTCAGGGGATGCGACGCCGTGGAGGTTCGTCTCCATTGCGGGCGGCGCCAAGACCTGGATCGCCAAGCTGGTCGGCCCGGGCAACGCGAGCGGTCTCATCACGCCCGGAACCATCGTGAACAACGGTCCTAACAATCAGTTCCTCCACGGCGGCGGGACGAGCGGCGGCCAGTCGTACAGGATGCTCATCATCGACGAGCCGGACATGCCGTGGCCGTACTGGGCCGGATGGGCGGGATGCAACAACATGTACTTGACGCGCCTGATCATCGAGGCGCCCAAGTTCCAGGCGTTCACGGGGGACGGCTGCCTGTGGAGCATGCCGCTCACGGACACGAAGTTCGACTGGTGGGACCTGAGCGGCCTGACGAGCATCGGCAAGATTTCGCTGCGGGGCTACAGCGCCTCGGCAGGTGACGGCAGCTACGGCGGCAGCGCCAAGGCGCCGGCGTCGGGTAATCTGGAGCTGCCGTCGATGCGGGGACTTGCCGAGACGTCGCTCGATAGCTTGGCAAACGTGGAGGGCCTCTCGCTGGGCGGCAAGGACAAGGCGACCACGGTCACGAACATCTGCGCGAATGCGTTCGCCGGCGACAACGCCCTGCGGCGTCTCACGTTACACGCATCGGCAGACATCACGGTGGGGGCGACGCCGTTCTCGAGCGGCCAGACGCCGACGGTGATCGTGTTCACCGGTCCGGCTCCGACGTCCGACACGGCGCTTGCGAACCTGCTGGCGCGTGTGACGGCGGCGGCGGCGAAGCCGGTGCGGATCTACGCGTCCGTTCTCCAGGAAGGCTGGGAGACGGCGCCGTACATCGACCACAGTCCGACGGCCGAGGAGCGCGCCGAGGCGCCCGGCGAGCGCGTGATCGGCGTGTACCGCGGCGGCGCGGAGGCGCCCCTCGGCAAGGCGCTCATCATCTACCGCAAGTCCCGCTTCGACTCTCCCGCCACCTACTTCATTTTGCGGTAACGCGGTTGCGGCCAACTTTCCCGTTGCGGGGGGCGGAAGGGGTGTGGTATAATGCGACTTATGAAACACCACCAGACACTTGCCGTGCTGGCGTTGGGGGCGGCTTTGGCCCTGCCAGGCCTCGCCGAAAGCTACACGAGCGCGAGCTACGTGCAGCGGGAGCACCTGATCGCCCAGTGGGACGGCATCGACAACGTCGGCACGGGCCGGCACGACCCGAACGCGGCCGTGTGGAAGGACCTCAAGGGCAACCTCGACATGACCCTGACTTCCAAGGGGCGGTGGGCGGCGCGCGGCAACGCGCTGTTCGTCAGCGGCCTCGGCGCGCAGGGCGCGAGCGCCGCGCCCGCCTACAAGACCATCGAGGTCGTCTACCGGATGGCCAAGGACGGCGGGCGTCTGCTGTTCGTGAGCGGGCTCGCGTCGCGGATCGTCGCCTTCGACCCGGCTTCCGGCATTCCCAAGAGGCTCTATTTTGACGGCGCGGCCGCGACCCGGCATATCTCCTGGTCGCTCGACACGACCGCGCTCTGTTCGGCGGCGGCGACCTATTCAGGCAACAGCGTCTCGGCCATGTATTTCGACGGTGTCGCCCGTGACGACGGTGCGCAGTCCAACGGCTGGGGTACAGGCGACGGCAAGGTGGCCGTCGGAAACAGGAAGGCCAGCGAAACGTCATACAACTGGACGGGCGAGGTGTACGCCATCCGCCTGTACGACGTGGCGCTGACGGCGGAGGAGATCGCCGCCAACCACGCGATCGACCAGGCGCGGTTCGTGCCTGCGGCGCAGGAGCCGCTGCCCACGGCGGCGGACTACGTGCAGGACGGCCTGCTCGTGCAGTGGGACGGCATCGACAACGCGGGCACGGGCGTGCACGACCCGGCCGCGACGACGTGGAAGAACCTCGCGGGCGGCGGCTACGACCTCACGCTCACGAACAACGCCGCCTGGAACGCGGAAGGGCGCGCGCTCGTCGTGGACGGCATTTCGGCCTTCAATCCGTCGGCCGCGCCCGCCTACAAGACCATTGAGGTCGTCTTCAAGCGGACGAACAGCGGTGGCAACGGACGCATCCTGTTCAACAGCGGAATCAGGACGCGGTTCGTCCTGTTCGACGGGACGACGAGCATCGCGGCCTATTTCTCCGGCGCCACGCTCAACGACGCTTCCATCACGACGAAGCGCATCTACCAGGAATTCATCCCCTCCGAAATCAACTTCCTCGCGGCCCGCTATGACGACGACGGCATCGTGACGGACGTGTTCAAGAACGCCGACGCGCGCAATGACGGCGTGATCGCCAACCCATGGTATCATGCGCCAAGCATCTACATCGGCGGGCGCATCATGCCCGGCAAGACCCCCGAGTATCTCTGGTACGGAGAGGTGTACGCCATCCGGCTCTACGGCACGCGGCTGACGAAGGCGCAGCTGGCGCACAACCACCGGATCGACTGCCAGCGGTTCCTCACGAGCTCGAGTTACGTCCAGGAGGGGCTCGCCTCTCACTGGGACGGCATCGACAACGCCGGACGCGGGCTGCACGACTCGGCGACCAACACGTGGAAGAACCTCGTCCCCGGCGGACAGGACCTGACGCTCGGCACGGGCATGTGGGCGGACTCGGCGCTGATGTGCTTCGGCACGCAAGCCGCAGCCGCCACGGGAACCGTCCAGCAGACCTTCACGTCGCTGGAGACCGTCTTCCGGAACCTGAAATACGACACGTCCGCGATGTTGTTCAGCGGCGGCATCGGCAACAAGTTCTTTGCATTCGGGCCAGGCTATGCCCAATGGAATTCCACGGCTCTCGCGACGACCAATTTCACCCGTTACACGGTCGGAAGCCATACGCTCGCGGGAGTCGTCAACAGCGCGGCCTATATGGATGGCTCCCCGGCACAGCACGAAGCTCATGAAAACTGGTGGGATCCCGGGACGAACTACGTGCAGGTGGGCGCACGGGTCCATCCCACGCTCGGCGCGTACGCCTTCACCGGCGACATCTACGCCATCCGTGTCTACACCAATTCGCTCTCCGCCTCGAAGGCGGCCTACAACGCCAAGATCGACCGGCAGCGCTTCAAACTGCTTGCGCGGACGCTCACGTGGAACGCGAAGGACGGCGACGCCCTGGCGAGCGGGTTCTTCTGCACGAACGGGAACTGGCGGGTCGTGGAGGACACGCGCTCGGTGCCGGGCGCGTCGGACGCGGCCGTGCTGCCGGCTGGCGACTACGCGGCGACGCTGAACGACGAATGGGTGCTCGATTCGCTCTCCGTCGGCGCGGGCGCGACGCTCAGGATCGCGGTGCCCGTGGACGGCAACGGCGCCGACGGCGCGGTGCCGCTCACGCTCGTGAACGGCCTTACGGCGGACGCCGACGCGGGCCTGGACCTTGATTCGTCGGCGTTCGACTGGGAACATCCGCGCGGGCGCGTGACGCTCATCGCGTGCGGCGTGGATTCGTCCGCCGCGCTGCAGACGCTGGCGGACAGCCTCAACGCGTCCCGGCGCCGGAATCGCGCGACGGTCGAGGACGGTACGCGTCTCGTCTACACCGCCCCGCCGCCGTCCGGCTCCGCGGTGTTCATCCGGTAGCGGATGACTGCGACTGATTCGAAAGGATAGGATAGATATGATGAAGCGGGAAATTGAAACGAACGTTCGTTGGGGCGCTATACGCGATTGGCGTCGGTTGATGCTGTTGGCTGTAGCCGGCACCATTGCTACGATGTCTTTGGGGCGCGATGTCTTCTCTGATGCCTCCATGTTTCGGCGCGGGTTCGCGGATGCGGACGCGAACGGACTCCTTACCGACGGCAAAACCGAGTTTCTCGATGCGCTCAAAGCGGGCGATGCAGCAAGCATCAACCATACGGCAAAACATTATGGCTGCTCGACTGGAATCGTCATTCGTACCGAGACAGTCTGCTATCCCTATGCGAAAGTCTGTCGTGAGGAACCGGTCGCCTACTTTCCTCAGACGGTGTTCCTGAAGGAAGGATCGGACGACAGGTACCTTATCTCATCGCTCGTCAACCTTACCGACTCGTCCCCGTTCTATGTGACGAACGCCAACCAGTACACATTCTTCATCCGTTACCGATGGGACGGGATCAACCCCACGAATCATCCTGGCGTCTTCCTTAACGCGGGCTGGCAATATGGGAATAAGTACGTTGCCGGCGATCCGACGTCTGGTGGCACCGGCTTCTTGCTCGGCGTTTCGGCGGCTGGCAACTTGTGGTGTTATGGTGGCCGCGGAGGAACATCGACAACGGTAAACTCCGCGCCCGGCAGCAGCACAGTGCTGTCGAACGAATGGACGGATTGCGCCATCGTGGTCTCCAACTTCCAGCTGACGGCGTACACGTACCGGACCAACTTCGCGAACATCTACAAGACCTCCACGATCAGCCTCTCGACTGTTGTCGCCACGAACTACAGCAAGAAGATATATCTGGGCGGACAGGACGCGACGACGAGCGACGCGGGCTGGACATATTCAGGTTCGGGAAATCCCTGGAAGGTGTTCAGGGGGAGCATCCATTCGTTCGCGGCATGGCCGCGCGCGCTGACGCTTGACGAGATCAGGCAGGTGTTCGCGTGGCCGCGTACGGACCTCGTGCGCCTCGGTACGGCGAATGGTTCGCCGCTTGATCTGGCGGGTGGTACGTCCGCCGCCGCGACGGCGGGGACGCCGACCGAGTGGAAGGACACGCCGGCGGCACTTTCGTCTTCCAATCCTTCGTTCACCGTCACCTTCGACGTTCCTGCGCATGACGTCGGCCTCGGGCAGGTTTTGCGTGTGATTCCGACTGATGATTCCGATATGGGATCGCTCGCTGTTTCCGTCAACGGCACGGCGGCGGGTTCGCTGGGAATCCGTCCTGGCAGGGCGAGTTCGCTCTACATTGACGCTTCGCGCTTCGTGGCCGGCGCGAACACGTTGCAGCTGACGCGCTCCGCCTCGTCCGGCACGCTCCGATTCGACGCGATCGCCCTGGGCGGCGGTATCCAGATCGGCCTTAGAAACTCTGCCACCGGCGAATTCGTGCAGGAGCAAACCCAATGGGTCAACTACTATCCCACGGACGGCAACTGGAAGCACGTGAACCGGGCCATCATGGCGCCGACCGGGGCGAATTCCACGAATCGCGTGCATTTCTTCATGCCGGACGAGCTGACGCCGCGTCATCCCATCCGTTTTACCGCGTGTGTCCTGCCGTCGAGGGGCGATTATTCGGCGACGCGGGATTATCCTGAATTCCAAGACCTCGCGATTTACGTGAACGACTCGCCCACGCCGTCGATGGCGGGGCCGGTCTCGCGGCTCAAGGGATGGACCAACCTCGTCGTGGAGGTTTCCGCCGAGGACGTCCGTCCGGGGGACAATGTGTTTGCGATCGTCAACGAGAGCCAGAAGTGGTGGGACGACGACTTTCACGATTACGCCTGGACGTCGATCGACTGCTTCCGCGTGGAGGTCCTGCGCGAGTCAAAAGGCATGGCGCTGATTCTTCGGTGAGCAGGAGATAAGGTGAGAGATTCTGTCGTAATTGAGGGGGGACATGGTGTGGAATGTCATGGTTGACTTGCGAGGTCGATTGTTGTTTGCTGCAGCCGTCGGAATATTTGTAGGCTGTAGTTGTTCTGATCCAAAACTGGAACGGGGGTACAGATGGTACAAACGTGGTGCGACCGTACACGCAGTTACGTTGTTTGATGAATACATACGTGAAGCGGATAATTCGCCTAGAGAAAAGAGAATGCTTGCGGTGGCTTACTTTTATCGGGGATTATGCAATAGCGATCTGAATAAGAATGAGATGGCACGTCGAGATTATAAAAGTGCACTTGACCTTCATCCCCGATATCTTTATGCGGCTTTTAATCTTGGAGTTGAATATATGAAAATAGGAGATTTCAAGAATGCAGAGGGCATGATGGC
Organism: Kiritimatiellia bacterium; assembly: GCA_017427485.1. GTDB lineage: Bacteria > Verrucomicrobiota > Kiritimatiellia > RFP12 > UBA1067 > RUG572. The sequence continues at coordinate 6,590 of JAFRSR010000067.1, read as the reverse complement.
GTATGCATGGGACATTATAAAGGATGCCGATATGCGAATGTCAGATGACGAGACGATGATATCCAAATCACATCTTAAACAAGATAAGGCTTTCTTGTTTCTCTATTACGGGATGCTTCTTCTTCGCGCAAATGACGATGAAACTTTTATGAGCATTCGCTCGGCCATGGACGTTGATGTCATAAAAGCCGGAAATAAAGACGTTCTTGAGTTGTACGCTAAGGGGTCCGAATGGTTTAATAAAAACAAGCAGAAGCTTGTCTTTGAAGATTGGTATGATAGAACATTTCGGCAGGGATTGCGAAAGTATTCTAGGCATCGAGAAAACCTGTTCTTGCGAAAAGATAGTCCTCGTTATGAACATGACTGAGCGTATGTACGCGAGGCGGTCTCCGCAAGAAGAAAACTTGCCGACTTGAAAACTTGTCAACTTGCAAACTTGATAACTGCGAAAGAAGGAATAAAGGTCGATTGGAAGGTAGAACGTTGCGCAGTTGGAAAGTTGAACAGTTTACAAGTTGCCAAGTTTGCAAGTGGTCTTACCGGGACCTGGTGCTTGAACCGGGCGGCGGGATGTGGTATCATATCGGCGATTTTTGGAAGAGGCCCTCTGCCCTTGAACGGGAGACGAGGCCCACAAGCCACAAACCAACAAGGAGAACGACAAAATGACAAAATTGACAGAACGGGCCCGATTTGGGTATGAGTTAATCGCTCTCCTTGCGGTTGCGTTCTGCGTGTTGGTTGGCGCGTCGACGGCGTTCGGCGCGCCGACGTTCGGCGTGGTCGACGGCAAGTACGTGGTCGACGTGCCGGCGAACGAGGACTACACGCTCACAGCGGACGACGTGGCGACGATGATGAACGAGGACAACGTCGCCTATCCGCTCGCGAAAAAGGGCGGCGGCACGCTCATCGTCGGCGCCGTGATGGCGGAGTATCCGAACGACATCTACATCCTCGACGGTCAGTACAAGGCCACGGCGGTGAACTCGTTCGGCACGACAACCGGCATCACCTACGTGGACGGCGGTACGCTCTGGAGTACGCGTGACGCACCGAACACCTGGACGGCCTCTGGTGGTTCGCCGGCTTTTGGTGCCGAGATCTTTCATCTGAAGGGAACGGGCTACAACAACCTTGGCGCCATCCGCCAGACGAACGGCTATTGCCAGAACTTTGCGGCGGCCGGCAAGATCATCCTCGACGGCGACATCCGCGTGACCGGTACCACCCAGCTGGAGTTCCGCTACGGCAGTATCTACTGCAACAGCAATACCATCTTCGTCGCGATGGATAATGAAAATGCGTTGTTCCGGTTCGTTGCGCTAAGCGTCAACACGCCCGGTAGCATCAAGGTCGAATCGGGCAAGTTTGGGTTCGAGAGCTCTACGGGTGAAGCGTCCTCAACATATTCCGTAACGCTTGAGCCGGGAGCCCAACTTTACCTGAACAATGCCCTGCATGTGCAGAGGCGCACGCTTTGGCTGAAGGACGGTACACGCATGAGCATAGGAAACGGATATTTCGGGCTGGGATCGATCACGGTCACGAACCAATGGGCGGGGCCCATGACGATTGACGGCATCACGCCCGTTCAGTTTACCAGCATGCCGAGGGGGCTTAACTTATCGGCGCCCATTTCCGGCGCAGGTGGCTTCGCCGCCTACGGCGGAGGCTACCTGCAGTTCGCCAATCCGGACAACACGTTCGCGGGCGGCGTGAGCGTGACGGGGAAGGTTGGCGCGGTCGCCGGCGCCGTGACGGGCGGCGTCTCGGTGGTGAAGACCACGTCGGCCGGCAGCACGTACATGACGCCGTTCGCCGCCATTCCCACGAACGGCGCGCCGATCCGCCTCAACAACGCACAGCTGGGCGTGTTCAACGCCCGCATCGCCGAGTTCCCGGACGTAATCGCGGACGGGCGTTGCGCCGTGACGGGTACGCCGCTGCTCGTGAAGGGCAGGCTCAAGTCGCTCACGAAGACGGGGGCGGACGAACTGACGATCTACGGTCCGTTCCACGTCGCGGGCGCGACCGACGTGCAGGGCGGCACGCTCCGCTTCGGGACGCGCGTCCCTGACGTGCCGACAGGCCTCAACTGGTACTACAGCTGGGGCAAGACGTCCGGAAACGCCAACACGACGATTCCGGCCACCGTTCCGTTCCAGTGCGTGGAGCCGAAGGGCGCGGCCTATGCCTACCAGGGGTGGCCGTCGACAACCGGCGCGAATGGCGCCGCGACCCATTACCAGGCCGCATACTACACGGGCTACATCCGCATCCCCGGCGAAGAGGGCGAGGAGGTGACCTGCAACTTCGTGTCCAGTTTCGCGCGCTACACCTATCTCGTTATCGACGGCAAGCGCGTCGTGCAGGTGGACGACAACAAAGACTCGATGTCGAATACGATCATCGGCTATGCTCGTTTCTACGTGGGGCCGCCCGTGACGCTCACGGCGGGGTGGAAGACGTTCTTCCTTCGACTGGGTAACACGTGGAATGCGTCTGTCGGTCCGTCGGCCAACACGGACCTTGGCTGGGTGTCGAACTTCGGCATCGGCGTGGACTGGCAGGGCCGCTGCGTGACGAACAGCGCGAACTACGTGAAGTTCCTCGATCCGGGCGACGGGTCGTTCCTGCGTCCCACGCTGGCCGGGAAGGTCGACGTCGATCCGGCGGGTTATCCCCGGCCTTCGTTCGGCGGCGCGGTCGCGTTCGGTCCGGGCACGGTGTTCGACGTGGGCGACGTGGCGCCGTACACGCCCGTGACGGTGCCGTCGCTGACGGGCGTGCCCACGATCACGAACGGCAGCGTGTCCGTGGCGTCCTCCACCTGGACCCTCCGCGCGGCCGACGTGGCGGGCGGCGTGCCGCTCACGATCGCGTCCAACGCGGAGCTGACGTTCCCGGCGGGGACGGTGACTGTCGACATTCCGGACGCCGACCTGCTGAAGGCGCAGGGCGTGAAGACCGGGCGCGCGATCCTGAAGGTCGCGGAAGGGGCCTCGTTCCCCGCCAACGCGTTCGTTGTGTCGGCGACGGTGAAGGACGCGCACTGGCGCGTCGACCCAGACGGCGACACGCTTCGCCTCAACAGCACCGAGGGCGTGGCGCTGATTCTTCGGTAACAAACCGCAAATTTTATGGTATACTTTGCGGCATGGAGAAAACGAGGCCCATACTCTACGGCGTGTCGGACTACGCCCAGATGCGAAAGGCGAACGCCTGGTTCGTGGACCGCACCGCGAAGATCCGCGACCTCGAGGCGACGCGCTACGCTTTGTTCCTGAGGCCGCGCCGGTTCGGGAAGTCGCTCTGGGCGTCCATCCTTGAGGCGTACTACGACGTACGCTACGCCGACAGGTTCGACGAGTTCTTCTCCGGAACGGACATCGGCGAGAACCCGACGGACGAGCGCGGCAAGTACCTCATCCTCAGGTTCGACTTCTCGGCGGTTTCAAAGGATGCGGCGCTTGTGCAGGACGACTTCAACGGCTACGCCGGCCTTCGCTGCGACACATTTGCCCGAGACTACGCCCAGCTGATTCCAGGCGATTTGGCGGAGCGCATCTTCAAAGCGCCGACCGTAGGCAAGAAGCTCAACGAAATCGCATCGGGACTTCAGCATACGGACAGGAAGCTTTACATCATCATCGACGAATACGACAACTTCACGAACACGATACTTGCGGAGTACGGCGTTGACGCCTACAACAGGCTCTGCCACGGAGATGGTTTCTTCAAGGACTTTTTCACGCGGCTCAAGGCGGCGACCTCCGGGACCGAGGCGCCCGTGGCGCGCCTCTTCATCACGGGTGTCTCGCCCGTCACGATGGACGACGTGACGAGCGGCTTCAACATCGGAACGAATATCTCGCTCGATCCCCGATTCGCCGACTTGACCGGCTTCCGCCACGATGACCTCCGCGCCATCGCCGACTACTACGCCCCGCGCTGCGGATTCGACGCGGACAAGGCGTACAACGTCGCGCTCGCGTGGTATGACAACTATCGCTTCGGCAGCGCAGATGCGCCGGCGCTCGCCAACACCACGCTCGTGCTGTCGTTGTTCAACATGCTGTGGCAGACCGGAAGGTTCCCCGACGATTTCATCGACGAGAACCTGCGTACCGACTATGCGAAAATCCGCTATCTCGTTGCTGCGGACCGCCGTTTGAACGGCAATTTCCACGTTCTCGAGACCCTGCTGGCTGGAGGCCTTCTTTCGGAGCGGCTAGTCAAGTCGTTTCAGGCAAAGGAGCTTTCGCAGAAGGAGAACTTCACGTCGCTCCTTTACTGGCTCGGCATCACCACGATAACTGGCGCGAAGTTTGGCAAGACGGCGTTCGGCGTGCCGAACGAGACGCTGAAGGAGCTCGCCGCGAAGATGATCCCGGCCGCATACGCCGACGTTCACAAGATCGACGAACGGGTGTTCGGCATCAACGACGGACTTTGCGAGTTCGCTGAGAATGGCGACTGGCGGGGCTTTGTCGGCATTCTCTCCGAAATCGTGAAGGAAAACTTTGCGGTGCGCGACTCCGTCGAGGGCGAGAAAGTGGTGCAGGCGACGCTCGTCGCGCTCCTCATCGCCGCCGGTGGGCCGTACTTCGTCCGGCACGAGCGCGAGGCGGGGGGAGGGTTCTACGACATCGCGCTTGTCCCGCAGCTCGACCGCTGGCCGGACATCGCGCACGCCGCGCTCATAGAGATGAAGTATGTGAAGGCGGGTGACCCGGCGCCGACGGCTGAGGCGCTCGCCGACATCAAGGCGCAGGCCATCGAGCAGCTGGACAAGTATTCGCACGATCACGACATCGCCATGGAGTGGCATGTCGGCGCGTCGAGGACGCCGCGTCCTACCACTGGGGCAACGGGCGTTCCGTCCGTTGAACTTCATCGGCTTGTCCTCGTGTTCCATGGAGGTGATGCGTTGCTGGCGGAAGAGGTGTGGCCGTAAGAAGTGAGCCGCAAAGAACGCATCGAGCTAAAACCAAGAGAGGAATCTAGGTCTTTCAAGGAGAAATCACAATGAACATTCGAATGGCTGTAATTGGAATTCTCGCGGTCGCGGCAAGCGCGACCCTCTCGGCGTCGGTCCTCGACGAGGCGAAGTTCTGGTGGAAGTTCGACCAGGGCGGCGCGGACGGCGCGGTCGTCCAGACGAGCGAGATCCACGACTGCCGCGACGCCTCAGTCGGCGCGGCGTCGCAGACGAGCGGCCCGAGCGGCGGCCCAATCTGGACGAACACGACCGTGCGCCTCCCGTACTCCGGGAAGGAGGTTCAGTCCTCCGCGCTCAACATCCAGGTGATCACGAACACGAGCAGCCAGATACGGCCGTCGATGGTGAACATCGGCAACGGGTACGTCAACAGCGACACGTTGACGTTCTTCGCGCGCATCTGCCCGGGCGACACCCTCAATGACGGGGTGACCTACGTGGGAACGGACGAACGGTTCATCTACAACGACAATTTCGTTTGGGGCAGTGCCAAGTCGAATTCCTACGGATACCTGCTCGGCCTCGTGCGGAAGAACGCGACCTCCTACTATCCGAAAATCTTCATCGGACAGCTGCAGGACACGTTTGGCGGCATCACGCTGGAGGCCGGCAAGTGGTACGATCTCGCGTTCAGCGTGTCGATGGTCACGAACGTCACGACGACGACCGACGCGAACGACACGACGAACGTCGTCCAGCGCGCGCTGTGCGTGGTGGCGGGCGAGAACGGGCTCTTCTACCAAACTCTAGACAATGCGTATCAACGGCAGGTTCCCTTCGCGGGCACGACAGGCCGTATCGGCGGACAGCAGTTCGTCAGCAGCTGGGTTGCGAGCACTGGCGGCAATCAGGTCAACGCCAAGGACTACAACGGTCTCATCCACGAGATGGCGCTGTGGGACCGGGCACTGAACCTCGGCGAGATCCTCAACGTGTTCGGGCGGCCCGAGGCGCCGGAAGGGGGCGACGTCTTCACCGACGTCTTCCGCTGGTGGAAGTTCGACCGTGACCTCGACGGCGACGGCAAGGTGTCCGTGAACGAGCTGCGCGACGTGCGGAAGTGGGGGACGGCTGCCGCGCCGGCGGCGGGGAACCCGGAGGTCGAATACGTGACGGACGGCGGTCCGCTCACGTGGCAGAACATGTCCGTCCACAAGCCCGCGCGCGGCGAGACGGTCGCCGCCGACTGTCTGCTGATGGAACCGCAATACCGGGAGAACGCGGATACGTCCTTCGAGGTCTGGTGTCCGCATGTGCGGTTCAAGGATTCCACGGTAGTCGGCGACGCGACGTTCATGGCCCGCATCTGCATTACGAAGCCATACGACTACTATCCGGGGGGGAAGAACTGCTACCTTTTCCAGGACAGCTTCAGCTACGGTTCCTCGACCACCACCATGGGCGGTTACATGTTGGGCATCGTTACGGTCGGGAGCTCGACCACCAGTTTCTATCCGTACATCTACGGTGGACGGCAGGCGATCGGTCCCTCTTCACTTGACATGACCACCAACACCTGGTATGACATCGCCTACACGATTTCGACCCAGACGAACGGACAGGATCGCTTGACGGTGACGGT
>JAFRSR010000010.1 GCA_017427485.1 Kiritimatiellia bacterium | reverse complement strand
CTCCGCGTCCTTCGACACGAGGTAGGTGCGCGTGAGCACGGCCGCGAGAAGGCCGATGGCGATGGAGATGACTAGTACGATGCTCTGTTTCATGGCGTCCTTATTTTATCATAAAACTCCGTTGCGGAGAAGTTCGGTGACGGTGACGCCGTCGGACAGGTCTTCGGCGAGGATCGCCGCGAGGTCGTGTCCGCGTAGCAGGAGCTTGAACGTGGGCGTGCAGACGGGCAGGGGCGTCCAGCCCTCCGAGACGTAGGCGGCCTCGCGCGCGGCGGCGGCGGACGCCGCGGTTCCGGACGTCTGCCACACGTTCACGGAAGTGCGTCCGCCGGCGATCTCGGACTGCCAGCCACCAGGGGGAAGAACCGGCCATCCGGCCCTCTGGAAGAACCAGCCGGCCGTGACGGCGAGGGCGCACGCGAAAAAGGCGCCGGCGACGACGAAGTGGCGTCTCTTCATTTCACCACCCCCTCGGCCGAGAATTCGGGAATCTTCATGATCGGCATGTGGCATTCCTCCACGCCCCGGAACGTGGTCTCGCCGCCCCAGACCCATTCGGCCGTGCCGGGCTCGATGTCGACGACGAAGTTGAGCGCCTGCGAGCGGAACTCGAGGGGGCGGGTCGAGGCGTCGGAGAAGAACCCCGTCGTGGTGACGGGCTGGATCTCCGGTTCGGTCAGAACGTACTGCAGGTTGGGCAGCGGCGTGCCGTCGGTCGAGCCGGACGTGTTGCCCTGCGCCTCGTATCCGGCCATGCGGCGCACCATCGTCTGGAGGCGCATCGACTCGGGGATGATCGACCCGATTGAGAGCAACCCGCCCACGATCAGCACGAACACGAGCATGCCGATCGCCATTTCGATCATGGCCTGGCCGCGTCTGGAAGCGTCAGTGCGCATGGCGCGTGCCTCCTCCCGGTGCGCCGCCGCCGGTCGGGCGGCGGCACTGCTCCGCCCCGTTTTCCGCGAGCCAGGCCACGCCCTTCGCGCGGAATTCGGGGTCTTCCCATTTCTTCAGGGCCGCGCAGTAGGGGCATCCGTTCGCGTGCGCGATCGAACTGGGCGGCTGGATGTGGTCGCGCGTATGCGTGACCCACGCGCGGTCGGCCATGTTCATGCTCCCCTCGTCGAACGCACCGAGCATCACGAGGCGCACGTCCGTGAACGCGGGCGTCACGAGCGGGAACTCGCCGTTCCACGTGACGGTGCGGTCGTCGATGGACCCGAAGGGCTTCGCGGCGGCGGTCCAGACGTTGACGCGGCGGGAGACGCCGGGCGTGAAGGGCTCGAGGATCTGGTAGACGCGCGCGGCGGCGAACGCGCCTTGCACGTTGTACTTCTCCTTCACGTCGGAAATGAGCGGCAGGCGCGCTTCGTCGGACCGGTGCATGCGGTTCCAGGCGTGCCAATCGGTGCCGTAGGCGACCCAGGAGAGGTTGCGGTTCGTGATCACGCCGCACTGCTGGAGGGAGAAGTCGTTCACGTTCGGGCAGGCGTTGCGGTCGGCGAGCTCGATCACGGCGGCGCGCGTCTGCGGCTCGGTCCAGTCGAGGTTGAAATCGGCGAGCGCCCCGCGCACGGTGCGTATGCCGGTGCCGAAGAACTCTGGGTTCTCCGGGGAGCCGTTGCCGGCGAAAGGGATCTCGTCCCAGCCTGAGAAGCTCGCGAGCAGGTCGCGCATGCCGCCGCGCAGGTAGAACCAGCACCAGTCCTCGCCCGCCACGGCCTCGTAGAAGGCCTTCGAGTAGAGCGGATGGTTCGCCTGGATGGCGAAATTGAAGTACTGGGCGTTGTCCGCGCCGGCGAATACGCCGTCGCGCGACGCGCCGCGCAGCATGTCGGCGTAGTCCGCGGCCTTCTCCGGCCAGAGTTCGGTGCCCTCCAGCATCAACGCACGGGCCGCCGCCTCGGCGACGAGCGCGGCCATGTCGGCGTCCTGCTCGCCCATGCCGTTCTTCTGCGCGGCGCGCTGGGCGGCGTAGAACCCCATGAGCGGACCCGCGAACGCGATGCGCTCCTGGAGGGCGGTGAGGCGCTCGCAGATGTTCGTGGCGGCGTCCCACGCCGCCGGGTCCGTCGAAGGGTCGCCGACCTTGCAGAGCGTGTCGATCTTCGCGAGGTTGAGCGCGCCGAGGGCGTTGAGCGTGATGCCCTGCCAGCGGGCCGCCGCGAGCGCGGCCGCATCGCCGGCGTTCTGGAGGCGGTTCTTGCGGTGCGAGGCGAGAAAGGCGTCCACGCCCACGAGCGCGAGGAGCAGGAGCCCCAGCAGCATGAACGCCAGCACGAGCACGATCTGCCCGCTCTTCCGCGCGCGGTCCGTCATTGCAGGTAAAGGGGATAGTGGCTTTCGATGCCGGCCTCGCCGCGGACTTCGCGGAGATCCTCGTCGCCGCCGTAGAGCGGGCGGCGCTGCCAGACGCGCATGGTGAGCTCGGCGTTCTCGCCGCCGGGCTCGTCGGCGGACCAGCCCAGCTTGTCGGACTCCCACAGCTCGAAGTCGAGGATGCCCTTGGTGTCACCCTCCCATTCGGCCTCGAGGTAGCTGCCCATGCGGCTCACGAGCGTGCCCGTGGAGAGGTCGTCGCCCTGGTCGTCGTGCGACAGGCACTTCCCCGCCACGCTCGCGGTCGCCACGCGCACGGTCTTCGTGACCATGAAGTCGTTGAACCCCACGGTGCGCGCGCGGGCGGCGCGGGCGGCGGCGTAGTTCACCACCGTGTGCGCGGTAAGCAGGTTCGCGTATTCGTAGACGAGGAAGAACACAAGGCAAAGGAAGAACATGACGACGACCGTTTCGACCATCGCCTGCCCCCCCCGCCGGCCGGACCGCGTGCGGGCGTCGGCGCGGATATGCGCCGACGCCGCCGTCATTCGCCGAGCTTCTTGATCGTGTTCTCGTCGAGGTCCTCGACGGCGCTCTTGGCCTTGCCGCCCTCCTCTTCGGAGATGGCCTCCGTGGCGCCCGCCACCTTCTTGCCCACGCCGCGGCCGAAATACATGAACACCGCGATCAGGGAAATCGCGATCAATGCCACGATGATGATGTACTCCACCATCGTCTGGCCCTTTTTGCTCTTGCGTGCCTTCATCGTCTGCCTCCTGTTAGGGATATTCACATGTCACCAGCGTCGTCGTGCGCGCGGCGGAGTGTTTCGCCGCGCGGACGAAGCACTCCAGCGCGAACACGACGGCCAGCAGGACGGCGAACACGATGATGTATTCGACCGCCGTCTGCCCGGATCTGTCTGTACGCATGGCCATGTGCGGAAATAGTATAGCATAAAACACGCACTGCGGACGCGGAATATGCTATAATCGTGCGACACGAAAAAAGGTCTCAGAGGAGCAATTATGAAAAAAGCGATTTTGGCCATTGCCACGCTGGCGGCGGGCGCCGCTCTGGCGCAGGAGCTGGTCGACTTCTCGCGCGCCGACCACCGCTGGCGGGCGCACAACCATGTGGCGAACGCCCGGCAGACCGCGACCGGCTACGCGTTCGACGTGACGGGCGGCGACCCCTGGTGCGTCGCGCACGCCACCTACGCGATGCCGCCGCCCCCGCCCGGCGCCGCGTACCTTCGCATCGAGCTGGAGACGGCCCCCGTCGCCGATCCGCACTCGTTCCAGGTCTTCTGGCATCCGCAGAAAGGCCACTTCAACGAGCTGGAGTCGACGCGCCTCATGCCCGTCGGTCCCGCGCCGTGCTCTACGTTCGCCGCCGAGCTGCCCGTCGGGTTCATCGGCCCCGAGGCGCTGGCCCTGCGCATCGACCCGCCCGGCAAGAGCGCCACGTTCACAACCGTCGAATACCGCCGTCTGCGCGCCTCGTACGTAACGGCTGAATGGACGCCGAACTTCTCCGCGCCCCCGCCGCTCGCGTTTGCCAGCGAGCCGCTCGTCCTGAAGGGTGAAGGCTGGGAGCTGCGCCACGGACCGTGGATGGGTGCGTTTGCCTTCGCCGCCAAGGGCAAGACGTGGGCGGAAGGCTATCCGAACGAGCCGTTCGTCATCAAGGGACAGGATGGCAAGCCCGAGACGCTCGACTGGAAGCGCGCAACCGGCAAGATACGACGAGTCAAGGACTCGACCATCACTGCGGCGTTCTCCCTGCAGGACGCCTCCGGCCGCACGTGGACGTGGTCGCGCACGTTCACCGCCGCCGGCGCGACGCTGAACGTGCGCACCGCGGTCGCGGTCGACCGTCCTGCGGAAGTGTACCACATCCCCTACATGACCCTCTTCGTCGACCGCGCCTCGAACGGACACAAGACGCAGGCGCTCCTGCCTGGCATCGAGTACCTCGCCGACGAGCCGTCGTCCAACGAGAAGGAAGTGCGCGGACCGCAGGCGAACCGCCTCATCCCCGCCGCGCACAAGTTCTGCTACCCGATGATGGCGCTCACCGACGCCTCCAGTTGGTTTGCGCTTGAATGGAAGAATCCTGATTGCACGGACTGGCCGTTCGCGCCCGTCTTCGACACGCCCGACCGGCTGTTCAAGTCCGGCGGACACCTCTTCGCGCTCTGGGCGCCAGGCGTCGGCGCGGCGCGGCGCGAGAGCGACACGCGCCTCTTCGCCTCCGTGCCGTTCACCTCCGGCGCGGTCGAGGCCACGCTCTCGACGGGCGCGGGCGGCGACGTGGTGGACGCGCTGAAGGCGCGCTACCCGCTCGCAAAGCTGCCGCCCACGCCCGCGCTCGAAGCAACCAAGAGCTGCGACGTGCTTACGCGCGGCTGGCTCGACTCCGGCATCCGCGAGGGGGCGAGCGGCTGCCGCCACGCCCTTGGCGAACGGTGGCGTCCGAACCCCGTCTCGGACGTGCCGGCGCTCATGCTCTGGCTCGCGTCCGCCACGCCCGACGCCGCGTCCGCCGCCCGCCTGACAAAGGCGGCGAACGAGATGATCGCCGCGCTTCCCGAGAAATCCGCAGAGCGGAAGGGCTGGGGCGGCGGCGTGTCGCACGTGCGCCGTCCGGCCGCGCCGCTCGTGTTCGGCGACCCGATCGCCTACGCCATCTCGGTGGGCGGCACCGCGAAGGGCCTCGCGCGCCAGCTCGCGAACGGCAAGCGCATCTGGCGCAAGCCGAATGACAAGAAGCCCGACTACGGCGAGACGCTCGGCGCCGACCACTGCAACGGTTACACGTCCATGGCCGTTTCCGGCATGCTCTCCGGCGCGCTTTGGACGGGCGACGAGGGGTTGATCGCCGAGACGCTGACCGTCCTCGACAAGTACACCGAAATCTACGGCAACGACGTGCCGCGCGGCGCACAGCCATGGGAGATGCCGCTCCACACGCCGGACATCCTCGCGTCGGGTAACATCGTCAACTGCTACGTGAGGGGATATCTGCTCTCGGGCAACCCGCGCTACCTGGAGCGCGCGCGCTACTGGGCGTACACCGGCATGACGATGATCTACTTCGTCGACCCGCCCACGGACGTGCCGAACCCGGTCGGACGCTACGCGACGATTGGCGTGATCGGCGCGACGAACTGGGCGGCCCCCAACTGGATCGGATTGCCTGTCCAGTGGTGCGGCCTCGTCTATTCCGCCGCCCTCGCCGATTTGGCGGAGATCGAGACGGACGCCGAGAAGGCCGCTCTCTGGCGCCATCTCGCAAAGGGCATCACCGCGAGCGGCGTGGACCAGAGCTACCTCCCGAGCGACGGCGAGAAGGTGGGGCTCCTGCCGGACTCCTTCCAGCTCGTCACGCAGATACGCAACAACCCGCCGATCAACCCGGGCACCGTGCAGGAGAACGTGAGCAACTTCATCGGCCTGCCGTACTACCGCGTCATCCGCGCCCGCGGCAAGACGCTCGTCCACGTGCCGGGACGCGCGACGGCGCAGGCACCGCAGGCGAGCGAATTGGCCCGCGTGGAGATCGCCGCCTGGCCGAAGGCGCCGTACAAGGTTTTCTTCTCGCGCGTGCAGAAGCCTTCCGCCGTCAAGGCGGACGGCGCGGCGGTGCCGTTCAGGTTCTTCGGCAACGTGATGTCCGTCACGCTCCAGCCGAGCGCGAAGCCCATCCTTCTCACCCTTGAAAAATGAAGTGTCTGCAATACGCAAGGAGTCCTGCATGGGAAAGAAATATCTAGCCTATTATCTGTTGCCGCTCGCGTGTCTGGCAGGTTTTCTCGTGGGGAACTGGGGCCCCCGCGCGGATTTGCAGGCACTGCGCGAACTGACCAAAAACGAAAAGCGGGCCGACACGGAGCGGAAGCCGGACGGTCTCGACACTTTCGCGCGGATGGCGAAGATACCCGAGACGGCGAAGCATCCCCGGCGCCGGCGGCAGGCGCGCACGGACGTGCGGCGCTCCGTCATCGCCGTCACCAACGCGCCGAAGGCGGAGGTGGCGGCCGACGCGTCTGGCGCGACGAATGCCGTCGCCGCCGCCGAGACGCCGAGAAGGCGGCGCACGCCCGACGACCTGCGCGCCCGCATTGAGGAGGCGCAGGAGATGTGGGCGACGCGCGTGGACGTGGCCCGCGCGCAGTGGAAGGCGAAGCTGGGGCTGTCGGGCGACGCGGAGAAGGCGTTCGACGACGCCCTGCAGGACATGAACGAGAAACTCTACACGAGCGTGTCGGCCCTTGCCGAGCGGCTGGCGTCCGAGGAGAAGATGACGCCCGAGCTCGGATTCCGCCTCATGGGCGACACCTCCACGATCCTTGCCGAGACGTATGACAAGATCGGCACGTGCATCCCGTCCGAGCGGCGGGCCGAGATCTCCGAGATGCAGATGATCGACTTCATCGACCCCGCCGTGGCGGAGCCGCTGATCGACGTGCAGGACAAGCTGGAGGGATTCTCCATGCGTCCCGGCGCGGAGGGGAAATAAGCCGTGCGGGGTTTGAAGAGCATCGTGCAGACCGCGCTCTGCGAATGGGAGAACGCGCTCCGCAGCCGCCGTGCGCTCGTGTTGCTGCTGCTCTATCTCGCGGCGGCCGTGCTGTGCATGAACGGGACGATTTCCGTGCTCGGGAAAATGGAGACCGAGCTCGTGCGCGTGCTGAAACTTCCGGATTCGGGGCAGACGGGCGTCGTATCCGAGACGCTGTGGAAGTCGAAGGCGTTCCGGAACATGGTCGCGACGGCGGTGGACGACCGTCTCGTGTTCGAGGACATCTCGCGGCGCCATCCAGTGGAGCTGCTCTACGCCTGGTTCGCGTTCCTCTGCGCGCCGATCCTGGTGGTGCTCGTGAGCGGCACGCGCGTGGCGGACGACCTGCGCACGGGCGTGGCGCGCTACATGCTCATGCGCGTGACGCGACTGGAATGGTCGCTCGGCAAGTACGTCGGCCAGGCGCTCATGATCGTATGCGCGCTGGCGGTGAGCGCCTTCGGCGCGTGGTGCGTGGCGCTCTACCGCCTGCCGACGGCGACGGCCGTGCGCCTGCTGCCGCCGATGCTGTGCTGGGGCGTGAGCGCGTGGTTCTACTCGCTCGCATGGCTCGGCATCGCGCTCGGGCTCTCTCATCTCACGCGTTCGGGCATGCGCGCCACCGCGTTCGGCATCTTGGCGATCGGCGCGTGCGAGGTGCTCCCGCATTTCTTCCCCGAAGTCGAGCAGGTCGTGCCGTCCGGCCCGCGGCTGGGTCTGTGGCGCACGTCCTTCACGCCGCAGGCCGTCGCCGCGTTCCACCTCCTCATGGTGGGGTTGACGTATCTGATGGCCGGTGCAGCCGTGTTCGGCAGGAGGGACGCATGATCGGATTCGCACTGGAGACCCGCGGCCTCGTGAAGCGCTACGGCCGCCGCCGGGTGCTGGACGGCTTCACGCTCGCCGTGCCGCGCGGCGCGGTGCTGGGGCTTGTCGGCGCGAACGGCGCGGGGAAGACGACGTGGATGATGACGGTGGCGGGCCTGCTGCGTCCGGCGTCCGGCACGATCGACATCCTCGGAAACGGCCCGTTCGACGCGGCCGTCCACGCGGGACGCTTCGCGCTCCTGCCGCAGGATTCGGAGCTGCCGCTGGAGGCCACGCCCGCAGGGCTCTTCTACCGTTTCGGACGGTTGCAGGGGCTTTCGGCAAATGAGGCCCGGCGCAGCGCGGCGGAGGTTCTCGCGGCCGTGAACCTCGCGGACCGCGCGAAGTCCTCCATCCGTTCCCTTTCGCACGGCATGCGCATGCGCGTGCGCGTGGCGCAGTGTTTCCTCGGAAACCCCGAGCTCGTGCTGCTGGACGAGCCGTTGAACGGACTCGACCCGCTGGAGGCGGACCGCCTGCGTCGGTTCATCCGCGCGCATGCGGGGCGGCAGACGATCGTGGTGTCGTCCCACAACCTGCACGACGTGGAGCAGCTCTGCACGCACGTGGCGTTTGTCGAGAAGGGGCGCGTCACGCGCATGGACACGTTGGGCGCGCTCACGCGCGGGCGGTCGCTTGAGAAGGTGTACCTGGAACAGGCGGGGGACCGTCCGGCGGAGGACGCGGCATCCCCGGCGGAGCGTCTCGTGGCCGAGCTGAAGGAGCGGGGGCTGACCTGTGCGACGGCGGAGAGCTGCACGGGCGGCAGCGTGGGCGGCGCGATCACGGCCGTGCCGGGGTCGAGCGCCGTGTTCCTCGGCGGCGTGATCAGCTACGCGAACGAGGTGAAGCGGGACGTTCTCGGCGTGCCGCAGGAGATACTCGACACCCACGGCGCCGTGTCGCCCGAATGTGCCGAGCGGATGGCGGCGGGCGCGCGCCGGCTCCTGAAGGCGGATCTCGCGGTGTCGCTCACGGGCATCGCGGGACCGGACGGCGGCAGCGCCGAGAAGCCCGTCGGGCTCGTGTGGTTCGGACTCGCGACGAAGGACGGCGTGCGCACCGAGAAGGTCGTCTTCGGCGGCGACCGCGCGGCCGTGCGCGCGCAGGCGGTCGACCATGCCCTCGGCCTGCTTCTGTCGGCTGCGGATGCGACTCAGTCGGCGAAGTAGGCGCGATAGGCGCGCTGCGTCCAGAAGCAGTCGACCTTCGAAGACAGCTCCCACGGGGCGTGCATGTTCAGAAGGGGCGTTCCGAAGTCGAGCACGTCCATTCCGTAGCGCGCCATGAACTTGGATATGGTGCCGCCGCCGCCTTTCTCGGCCTTGCCGAGCTCGGCCATCTGCCAGGTGACGCCCGCGCCGTCCATGATGCGGCGGATTTCCGCCACGAACTCCGCGCGGCAGTCGCTCGCGCCGCCCTTTGAGGCTCCGCCCGTGTATTTGGCGACGACGGGACCCTTGTTGAGGCGCGCCGCGTTGCCGGTGGAGTCCGCGTCGGGGAAGTGGGGGTCAGATGCGGCGGTGACGTCGGCGGAGAGCATGGTGGAGCGTTCAAGCGCGCGTCGCACGTCGATGTCGCGCGCCTGTGCGCTCTGGCGGTCGAGAAGCTCCGCGACGGTGTTCTCGAAGAACGTGCTGTCCATGCCCGACGCGCCGGTGGAGCCGATCTCCTCCTTGTCGCAGAGGATCAGGGCGCACGTCTTCGTGGGCGGCGTCTTTCGGGAGGAGACGTCGAGGAGCGCGCTCAGGCCCGCATAGGCGCACGCGCTGTCGTCCTGGCCGTAGGCGGCGATGAGCGAACGGTCAAGCCCTACCTCGCGCGGCATGCCGGCGGGGACGATCTCCAGCTCGGCGGAGAGGAGGTCCTCCTCAGTGACGGCGTATGCCTTCTTGAGGAACTCGACGAGCGCCTGCTTCGCCGCAGGCGTCTTCCCGCCGTTCCCTTCCGCGAGGGGCAGCGTGCCGGCGATGACGTCGAGGTCCTCGGCGGGGTAGAAGTCTCTCTGGGATTTGTTCTCTTGGTCCCTGCCGAAGTGGGGGAGGATGTCGGAGATCATGAACACGGGATCGCCGGGCCTGTCGCCTACGGCCACTTCGGCCTTCGTGCCGTCCTTGCGCACGATGACGCCGTAAAGGGCGAGCGGATGCACGAGCCACTGGAACTTCTTGATGCCGCCGTACATGCGGGTGTCGAAGTAGACGATCCCGCCCCTGGCGTAGAGCGGGCGGGGCTTGAGGTCGAGGCGCGGGGAGTCGACGTGTCCGCCCACCACGCGGAGTCCCTCGGCGCACGGCGCGGAGCCGATCACGCACGCCATGAGCGTCTTGCCGTGGTAGCCACGGTACACCTTGTCGCCGGGCTTGAGGGACTTGACCGTCGCAAGGTCCTTGAATCCCGCCGCAGCCAGGCGGCGCACGGCCTCGGCGTAGGCGCGGCGCTCCGTCTTCGCGACGGAGAGGAAGTGCATGTATTCCTTCGCGTAGGACTCGATTTCCTGGTTGACCTGCGGCGTGTCCGATGAAGCCGGCTCAGAAGGTGTCGCCGGCAAAGTGTAGTTCTTCAGTCTCGCAAGCGCCTCTTCGCCGGAAACGGTGCCGTCCGGAAGCTGTCCGTCAAAGGGACGATAGACTCCGTATGACTGTTCGCACGGACGCCCGACCGTCAGGTGCACCACCGCGTTCTTTGCGTTCGGCGCCAGTTCGCAGACAAGGGACTCCAGCGTCGAGTTGCGGCAAATCGGCGCAACGACGCCCGGCCCTTTCTCGGGATGCCTGGGCTTTACCTCATGGTCGCTACCTTCGTAATGGGAACGAAGTCCGCGCTTGATGTCATCTGCCGTGATCGCGTGTTTCGGCTTGACCGAGAAGGGGTATTCGCCGTTCGCGTCAACCGTCACGCCGCAGGCGATCCTGTACATTTCACGCCACCTGTAGAGATTGTACTCCGACTTCCAGGTCCGCGGCCCCTGATAGGCGGCGATGATATCCAAGTCTTTGCCTTTCTCCTTGAAGCATTTGCAGACGATGTCGCCGGGGCGCGGCTTGTTGAACACGAGGCAGTTGGGGTAGACGACGACCTCGTCGTCGGGAACGCGCCGCGCGATGTAGCGCCGGCCGTAGAGGGCTTCGAGGATCCAGGCCTCTTCCGAGTCGGCGATGACGAAGTTGCGCGAGTCCATGCTGTACCCATGCTTCTCGATGAGATCGATCATGATGTCGAGGCCCTCGCGAGCCGTCTTTGCCCGCCTGATCATCTCCACGCGCAGGTTGTAGCCGATGCCGTCGCCCTCAAGGGAAGAGAACCGTCCCTCGTCCGGCAGTTCGTATTTCTCCTGCCCCCATTCGCGCATCACGCCGCCGTTGTTGGAGGTGACGAACACGCCGTGCTCGTTGTAGAAGGTGCCAGCGACTTTGTCATTTCCGTCAAAGTGCTTCACGTCAGACCAGAAAGCCGCCGCCTTGCCGTCCCGCCGCGGCAGCATTGCATAGCGCATGAACGCCTTGCTGCCGTCTTCGTTGTGGCCGACGAGCACATGTCCCGTCGCGCTCGCCTTTTTGCCGACCACGATCGCCGTGCAGGCGTTTGCGCGGCCCGGCATGAGCAGGCAGAGCAAGAGAATGGATAATGCATATCTGGCAAGGTGGATCATGACGGACGTTCCTTTTTTGGCTTTTTGTTTTCCCATTATACCAAAGCCCGCCGAAATCGGGAAGGGTGTTGCTCATCTGCGACGGATGGTGTATACTATTTGACAACGTCCGCGCCGGGATCGCGCCGACGGGCATCACCAACATCGTCACGGTCTACATGCTGGGACACACCGTGACCGTCTCCAACATCCCGAGCCAGCTCTGCGTGTCGACGCTGAACTTCAAAGGCAACGAGTCGCTGGTGATTGCCAGCAACGCCGTCTACACCGTGCTGGGCGGCAATGGCCTCGGCGCGGCCGGGAACAACGGCCGGGTCGTGCTGAAGAGGAGCGGCCGTCTGAACGTGTGGGACGCGAAGACGATGACCACCTCCGTGTTCGTGGAGGAGCCGTCCACGATCAGCCAGGGGCACAATGTCGAGAGCGCCCTCGCGAAGTTCACGGGGACGATCGCGGTTAACTCGAACCTGACGATCTGGGCGAACCCAAAGGAAGGCAAAGCCTCGTGGGTCGAGTTCGCGGGACCGCTGACGGGCAACGGGCGCATCCGCCTGACCGACGGACACCTGCGCTTCTCGACCGAAAACAACACGTGGAGCGGCCAGCTGGCCCAGTATGGCAGCGCGGCCTACCGCTACGTGGCGATCGGCGTGCGGAAGGGCGCCACGGGCACGCTCGGCAACGTCTCGTCGATCTACGGCGAGTCACCGGATTCCTACTTCATCTACGAGCGCACGAACTCCTACACGCTCGCCAACTGCGCCGTCACGAACGGCATGTTCGGCAGCTTCGACGGCGGCACGCTCGTCTTCGACAACGTGCACATGACGAACACGGCGTTCATCGGCGCGGTCGGCAACTACACGTTCCGCAACACGAAGGTGGACTCGTCCGCCCGCTACGTCTACTTGGGATCGCGCTACACCTCCCTTGACCGGCAGACGGTCACGAACGTCAACTCCACCCTCACCATCGAGGACGGAAGCGACCTGACGTTCTCCTACCTCGAAGCCGGCAACGGCAGCGACCTCAAGTGGCCGAACGGGACTGCCTGCCTGATGACGGGCATCGTCAACCAGACGGGCGGGCGCTTGCGGACGGTGGGGGCCGTCGACGCGAGCGGCGGCAACTGCGGCATCCACTTCGGGCACTGGCCGCAGGCGCGCACGTTCTACAACCTCTCCGGCGGCGTCCTCACGGTCGACAGGGGATACAAGCTCGCCGTCGCCGTGGACGGCCAGGGCACGCTCCATCAGACGGGCGGAGAAATCAACTGCACGACGATCGACGTCAACTGCCGCGAGGGCACCGCCGGCAACGGCACGTACATCATGGAGGGCGGCGAACTGAACGTGGGCGCGGGCGGCGTCATCACGGGCAACGGCGTGAATCCGAATGCGCCCTACACCTGCACGCTGCGCGGCGGCACGATCCGCGCCACGGCGGACACGGCCTTCAGGATCAACGCCACGCTCAACTCGACGAACGCGGCGAACAACGTGACGTTCGACACGGCGGGCCATTCCCTCTCCGTCAGCAACGTGCTGAGCGGCGCGGGCGGCCTCACGAAGACGGGCGCGGGCACGATGACCGTCGTCCCCGCCGCCACGTACACGGGCACGACGCGCCTTCTGGGCGGCACGCTTGCGTTTTCGGCGGCCTATCCCGGCGGCGAGCTGGAGATTTCGTCCGCCACGCAGGGCGGCACGTCCGCCCCGCTCCTCTCCGCGCGTCCGTTCGCGTTCGCCGCCGGGAAGGCGAAGCTGCGCGTGACGGAGGCGGATCTGCTGGACGAGCACACGTTCGGGCCGTCGAAGACGCTGGTGGAGTCCACCGTCGCGATTGCCGCGGCGCCGGAGCTGGAACTCGTGGCGAGCGACGGCACGCCGTTCCCAGACGAAAAGGGCACTTGGCGCGTGTTTCTCACGGACGGCGGCCGCAAACTGAAGTTCGGCCCGCTCGTCGGCACGCGGATTCTGGTGAAGTAGTTCGAAAGTTTGAGGGTTTGAAAGTTCGAAAGTTTGAAAGTTTGAAAGTGGGGCGCGCGCAGGAAGCGGTTTTGTGGTATAATTTACCCCAATGTTCAAGCGACTTTGTCTCTTAGTTCTGGCCTCTGTGGCCCTGCCGCTCGCCGCACAGCTCGTGACGGCGCCGCCGCCTGACCGTCTCGAGCTGGCCATCCAGCTGTCGAAACGGGGCATGCATGCCGAGGCGTTGCGCGAATACGAGGCCATCCGCAACGCGAAAGGCGTGCCGCATGACGAGGTGCTGTTCCGCCTGGGGGACACCTACCGCATCCTCAGGCGGCCGGACGACGCGCTGAACTGCTACGCAGAGCTGATCTCCTCCACGCCGGCCTCGCGCTACGCCGACGTGGCGCGGATGAACCGCGCGCTGCTCCGCACGGGCGCCGACCGCGAGAAGGAGCTGAAGGAGCTGGACCGCGCGAGCGCGCCCGTTTCGATCCGCGCCGCCGCGCTCAACTACCTCGGGGACATCGCGCGCGACGCGAAGGACGTGAAGGGCGCCGTCGGCTACTACCGCCGCGCGGCCGAGATCTCGCCCACGAACGAGGTCGGGCGGCTCGCGCGCCTGAAGGGGGCCGCGCTGCTTTCCGCGTCTGACGTCGAACAGGACCGGCGCCAGGCCCTCGGCATCTATCTCGACCTGGCCGCGTCGGACGATCCGCAGCTCGCCGCGGAGTCGCTGTTTTCCGCCGCGATGCTGGGGTACCACGACGGACGGTATGTCGAGGCCGCCACGCTGTTCCACCGTCTTGCCGCCGAGCATTCCGATTCGCCGCGCGTGGCCGAGTCGCGCATCTTCGCCGCATGGGCCTGTTACCTCTGCGGACGCTACTCGGAGGCGCTGGCGATCGCCTCGCCGCTGCGCGGGCCTGACAACGAGGACGCCTACTACATCACGGCGTCGTCGCTGCGGATGCTCGAACGCCGGCGGGACGCCATGCACGCATACGCCGCGCAGCTGCAGGCGTTTCCCAGGGGACGCTATGCCGACGAGGCGTGGTTCGACTACCTCTCCGTGGTGGCGGCGCAGGGTGACAACGCAGGCGTCCTGACGATGCTCTCCGAGCGCGGGGATCCGCCCGAGAAATACGCCGAGCGCGCCTGGGGCCTCGCCTGCGAGAGCGCGATCGCGCTCACAAACTACTCCGTGGCCGTGGAGTACGCGATCCGCGTGGCGAGAAACCGGGAAAGTGAATTTGCACCGAACGCCGTCCACCGCCTCGCGTGGCTGCTGGAGCAGACGCGCGACTGGACGCGCGCGGCAAAGGCCTACCGGGAACTGGCCGAGACCTGGCCGAAGAACCCGGTGGCCGCTCAGGCCCTTTTCCTCGCGGGCGCGTGCGAGATGAAGCGCGGTCTCGTCGACCAGGCGTGCACGGACTGGAAGAACCTCGTGACGCGCTACCCGGATTCGCCCTACTCGTCCGACGCGCTCTACGCGCGTGCCATCGCGGTGCTGCGGCGTCCGGAGAAGACCGTGAAGGACTACCGCGCGGCCGAGCAGCTGCTGGGCGAACGCCTGACGCGCTTCCCGAACGCCGCGCGGCGGATGGAGAACCTCTACTGGTGGGGCGTGGCGGCGCACGGCGCGGGCGACGAGCCCGAGGCGGAGAAGCACCTGCGCGCCGCGCTGGCCGAAAAGCCGTCCGCCGTCTTCGAGCGCGAGATCAAGCTGGAGCTCGCGTCCGTGCTCAAGAAGCGCGGCGCGGCGCGCGAGGCGGCGGCGCTGTTTGCGTCGCTTCTGGACACGAAGGCCGTGGACCGCCTCACGCCCGAGGTGCTGGAATGGACGGCGCGGACGATGATGGATGCGCAGGAGTGGGAACCCGCCTGCGCGGCCGCGGCCGTGCTTGAGCGCCGGCAGGTCGACCCGGCCTGGACGCAGACAGCCGCCACGCTTCTGGGACAGGCCCGCGAACGGATGGGCGAGAAGGACGCGGCGAAGGAGGCGTACGCCCGCGCGCTCGCGACGGGCTCCGAGACGGAGAGCGGCGCGGTCGCCGCGCTGGCGCTCGGGCGGCTCGAGTCGGCGGGCGGGCAGTTCGACGAGGCGCGCGAGCATCTGGAGAACGCGGTCACCCGCGCCCAGTCGCCGGAGCAGCTGCCGCTGCGCATCCAGGCCTACGCCGCGCTTGCGGCGAACGAGGAGGAGCGCGGGGAGATGGACAAGGCGCTTGGCTACCACATGCTTGTTGGATCGCTGTTCAACGAAAAGCCGATGGTGCCGCACGCGTTGGCGCGCGCGGCCGCGATTCTCAAGGAGAAGGGGCGCGAGAAGGAGTCCGCGGACGTCATGGCCGAATTGCGGAAGCGGTTCCCGGACGCCCCCGAGGCGCAGTGACGAGGGAGGAGGCGAGCAGACGATGGAAGCCGATTTCGAGAAAAGCAGCGACGACTCCCGTGAACGGAGCTTCATGCTCGTCGTCGTGCTGCTGATCGTCTCCGTGGCCGCCCACATCGGGCTGATGCTATCCGTCTCCGACGTTTCATTCACGCCGCTGGTGGAGAACGTCCACACCGACCGGAAGCTGACGAAAGACCTTCCGACGATGCAGATGCGGAAGTACGAGGGCGATCCGCTGGCGGAAGTGATGCGCGACGTGCCGCGTCCGGCGCCGGCTCCCGACGAGGAACGGCAGGCGGACCGCGTGGAGCGCCTGTCCGGCGACGTCGCGGGCGCGGTCGTGCCCGAGATGCCCGATTCGCCTGCGTCTATCCTGCCTCCCGCCCAACCCGACGTGGCGCCCCGCGCAGTCGACGCCGCGGAATGGCAGCCGCGCCAGGACATCCTCACGGTTCCGGAGCCGAGGGTGCCGGACGTGCGGGAGGCGCTGCCGCGCGTCGTCATCCCCAAGGTCGAGCGCGTCAGCCATGCGGCGGACATCGTGCCGGCCTTCGACCTAATCGAGAGCGCTGAATCCGCGTTCGCCGCGCCGGCGAATCCCGCGTCCATCGCGCCGACCCTCGCACCCGGTAAGGGCGCGGAT
>JAFRSR010000066.1 GCA_017427485.1 Kiritimatiellia bacterium | reverse complement strand
GGTCCGAAGGAGGACTACGCGCAGTATCCGCGCGACCACAAGGCGGACGCCGCCAAGTGCCGCGCGGCGGGCGCGACGGCGATCTTCTTCCCAACTCCCGCGAACATGTACGCGTCCGACCACAGCGTGTGGGTGGTGGAGGACGGCGCGCTCTCGGGAACCCTCTGCGGCGCGCGGCGCCCGGGGCATTTCCGCGGCGTCTGCACCGTGGTTGCGAAGCTCTTCAACCTCGCGCATCCGGACTTCGCCGTGTTCGGCCAGAAGGACTACCAGCAGGCGACGATCATCCGCCGCATGGTGCGCGACATGAACTTCGATCTCGAGATCGTCGTGGCGCCGATCGTGCGCGAGCCGTCCGGCCTCGCGCGCAGCTCGCGCAACGCCTACCTCTCGGACGCTGAGCGCGCGCAGGCGCTTGCGCTCTCCCGCACGCTGCAGGACCTCAAGGCGCAGGCGGCGAAGGGGGAGCGTCCGTGGAAGGCGCTCCAGAAGAAGGCGTGGGCCGCCCTTGAAAAGGCGGGGCTCCGTCCCGACTACGTGGAGGCGGTGGACGCCGTGACGCTCGCGCCCGTGAAGACGCTCGCGAAGGGGACGGCCGTGCTGCTCGCCGCCTACGCGGGCAAGACCCGCCTCATCGACAACGTCCTCATGTAAAGGAAAAAAATGGCCATCTCGCGTGCTGGATTCCTGAAAGGCCTCTTCTCCGCGTTCGGCGCGTGCGCCGGAAGCGGACGGATCTTCGCCGCGCCGCCCGGCTGGACGCCGCCGAAGGCGCCCCGGCTCGTGTTCGGGGCGGTCAGCGACACGCATCTGCGCACGTCCGTCAACGGCAAGGGGCGCGGCAAGCACTGGCCCGACAAGTACCTCGTGGCCGCGTTCAAGTACTTCCGCGACCAGAACGTGGACGCCGTGATGAACTGCGGCGACATGGCGCACCGGGGCCAGATCCTCGAGCAGGAATTCCACGCGGCGGCCTGGCGGAAGGTGTTTCCGAACAACCGCGCGCCGGACGGGCACGTGGTGGAGAAGCTCTTCGTGAACGGCAACCACGACGTGGACGGCGCCGGGTACGGCGATTTCGTGGCGAAGGCCTTCCCCGACCCCGCCGAGCGCGCCAAGCGCGTCATCGGCACCGACGTGGCCGGCAACTGGCAGCGCATCTGGGGCGAGCCGTACGCGCCCGTGTGGCACAAGGTCGTGAAGGGCTACCACTTCATCGGCCGGCACTACGGGGTGGACGAGATGGAGACCGCGAAATTCCTTCGGGCGCACGCGAAGGAGTGGGGGCTTCTGGAGGGCAAGGACCCGTTCTTCATCCTCTCCCACGTCCGCCACCACGCCAAGGCGAACAAGGCGCTGCGCCCGTTCAAGAAGGCCGTCGGGTTCTTCGGGCACTGGCACCACAGCGCGGCGAACTGGAACAACGTCCACTTCTACACGTCGTTCCCGATGATCCAGATCCCGTCCTGCGAGCCGCGCGGCTGCAAGGCGACCGGCTCCGCCAAGCGGGCCGACAAGGTCGAGTTCGAGGGAGGGGAGGCGCTGGGCGCAGGACGCCAGGGATATGTCGTGCGTGTCTACGACGACCAGCTCGTCATCTCGCGGCGCGAGTTCGGCATTGGCGGCAGCCTGGGGGCGGACTGGATCATGCCGCTCGGCGCGTACGAGCCGCATCCCCTCTCGCAGAACGAGTTGAAGAAGCACATCGGCGAGCCGCAGTTCCGCGACGGCGCCAGACTCACCGTTGCCGAGGGCTCCATGCCGCCGCCGCCGGATCGTCCGGAACAGCCGGGCAAGCCCGCGCTGCGGATCGACATTCCCCTCGCGGACGCCAATTCCGCCTCGCGCGTGTACGGTTACGACGTGGTAGTTGCGGCCGCGGCTCCGGCCGGTGATGCCGCCACCGTGGCGGCGGACGCTCCCAAACTTTGCAAGAGCGTCTATGCCGCCGGAGGCAACCTGCCCGTCGGGCATGAACCGAACGGGGGCGTCACCACGCTATTCGTTCCGAAAGCGCAGCTCCCCAAGGGCAATCAGCTCATCGTGGCCGTGCGCCCCGTCACCTCGCTGGGCACCTCCGGCCGCCCGATCTCCTGTTCATACACCCGCGCTTAGATGGGGACAGTCCCCAGGAATTTGGCAGAGATGGCGATGGGGCGATTCTACAACCTCTTGGAAATGTGATTGAGAGGGGATGAATGGCATGCCAATTACGAACTCGGCAAAGAAAGTCCGCGTAACGGTTGGTTCTGATGGTGAAGTAACCATCGCAGGGACTTGCGGCGGATTGCGATGGCTTGCCCGCCTATGTCTTATTCTATCACGTAACCCAGATGAAGGTCACATTCATTTACAAAATGAAGGCGAAGTACTGACGCGAGATTCCAGTCCTTGCGTAATCCAACATTTGGCAGAGAATGATGGCTTAGAAACAAATCCTTCTATGGGGAAGAAGACTTGGACTTCAAAGATGAAAAAGACTGGGAAATGGTTATTGGCGATTGCGTGTATTTGCATTGGATTTGTCGGCATCCTGCGGTTGAAGCTTTTAGCGGCAGTTTTTTTCGACAGGGCAATTGTGGCGGAAAGAGCAGGAGAGGTGGATGTCGTTGTTGACGGCAAAGGCGTGAAAGCACCTTGTTTTAGCGTGGACATGCAATCGGTACCGATTCGCCTACGACGTACACATGCCCTCGAATTGGACGAGTTGCCGAGAAAGACGGTCGCCTTTCTGAACACCGGCGAGCTTAAGAATGCCGTTTTCTGGTTGGCAGATGGGAAAGTTGGAGTGACTCGGGATCGGAGTCCTCAAGATGTCATGTGTTTGCTTGACCGTTGGATGATTCTTTCTGATGTGGCGTTGAACTGCACTTACGATGTTCGTGATGACATGAAAGGCTTTGCGGCCGATGTCACAATCGATAGTAACGACGATGGGCGCACTTACCAATGCCGCTTTATGGGCAAAGGGCAAACGCGGATGGTGAAATTTAGGGTGCCGATCGGCGGAACGCGTCCGGATTAGATGAGCGTGCGGAAGTAGGCGATCGTTTTGGCGAGGCCTTCCTGCAGGGGGACCTTCGGCTCCCAGTTGAGGAGCTTCTTGGCGAGCGTGATGTCCGGCTTGCGGCGCTTCGGGTCGTCTTTCGGCAAGGGGGAGTAGACGAGCTTCGAGGTGGATTCCGGCAGCTGGCGGAGCGTTTCCTCGGCGAGCTGCTTGATCGTGTATTCGCCGGGGTTGCCGGTGTTGATCACCGCCGTGCCGAGTCCGTGGGAGGCCATGAAGGTGTCCACGGTCGCGCGGTCGAGCGACATGTAGAGGCGGAACGCCTCGATGAGGTCGTCGCAGTACTGGAAGGAACGCGTCTGGAGACCATCGCCGAAGAGGGTGATGTCCTGGTTCGCGAGCGCCTGCATGATGAAGTTGGAGATCACGCGGCCGTCCTTCGGGTGCATGTTGGGTCCGTAGGTGTTGAAGATGCGGACCATGCGCACGTCCACGCCGTATTCGCGGCGGTAGTCGGCGCAGAGCGTCTCGGCGCAGCGCTTGCCTTCGTCGTAGCAGCTGCGGATGCCGAGTGTGTTGACGTTGCCCCAGTAGGTCTCCACCTGCGGGTGCACGAGCGGGTCGCCGTACACCTCGCTCGTGGAGGTGTGCAGCACGCGTGCCTTCGTCTTGAGCGCGAGGTCGAGCACGTTCATCATGCCGAGCACCGAGCTCTTCGTGGTCTCCACGGGGTTCTTCTGGTAGTGGATGGGCGAGGCGGGGCAGGCGAGGTTGTAGATCTCATCGAACTGTCCCCAGAAGGGCTGGGTCACGTCGTGGAGGACGAACGAGAACTTGGGGTTCCCGAAGAGGTCGTAGATGTTGGACTTCGTGCCGGTGAAGAGGTTGTCGAGCGCGGTCACCTCGTAGCCGTCCGCCAGCAGGCGGCGGCAGAGGTGCGAGCCGAGGAAGCCGGCGGCGCCGGTCACGAGCGCTTTTTTCGAGAGGATCATCTGGTCTCCTTGTGTTGTCAGCGGAAAATTATACCACATTGCCCCCCGTGTGCAAGCGTGAAATGCGCAATGCTTTCCCCAATTTCAGTTTTTGAAAATTCCCTATGGATTTTTCGTCTGAAATTTCGTAAACTATGCGCTCACATTTTTTAGACGGTAGAAGGAAAGAGTCAGAGAGACCATATGAGCAAGAAACTCTTGATCGTCGAGTCGCCGGCGAAAGCGGTGACGATCGGCAAGTACCTGGGAGGGGACTTCACGGTGAAGTCCTCGGTCGGGCACATCAGGGATTTGCCGAAGAAGGGCCTGTCGATAAAGATCGTTCCGGTGGAAGGGCGCGAAGACGCCTGGACGTTCACGCCGAGCTACGAGGTGTCGGCCGAGAAGAAGAAGGTCGTGGACGACCTCCGCAAGGCCGCGCGCGCGGCTGACGAAGTGTTCCTCGCGCCCGATCCCGACCGCGAGGGAGAGGCCATCGCGTGGCACCTCAGCCAGGTGCTGGCGGACGTGACGAAGAGCAAGCCCGTCCACCGCGTCACCTACAACGAGATCACGAAGAAGGCAGTGCAGACCGCGGTCTCCAACCCCGGCGAGATCAACCTCGCCCGCGTGGACGCGCAGCAGGCGCGCCGAATCCTCGACCGTCTCGTGGGCTTCAAGGTGTCCCCGCTCCTCTGGAAGAACCTGCAGTACGGCTACTCCCTTTCGGCGGGCCGCGTGCAGTCGGTCGCGCTGCGCCTCCTCGTGGAGCGCGAGCGCGAGATCTCGGCGTTCAACCCCGTCGCGTACTGGGTGCTCGGCGTAGAGGCGTCGAAGGGCACGAAGGAGACGTCCTTCATCGCGAGGCTCGCGCGCCTCGACGACGCGAAGCCGGACGTGCGGAGCCAGGAGCAGGCGGCTACGCTCGTGGACGACCTCGACGGCGCGGGCCTGCGCGTGGTGAGCGTGAAGGAGCTGCCGAAGACGCGCCATCCGTATCCGCCGTTCACCACGTCCACGCTCCAGCAGGCGGCGTCGAGCGTATGCGGGTTCTCGCCGCACCGCACGATGTCCATCGCCCAGAAGCTCTACGAGGCCGGTCTCATCACCTACATGCGAACGGACAGCGTGAACGTGGCGGCCGAGGCGCGCGCGGCGGCGAAGGACCTGATTGAATCGGAGTTCGGCGCGGCGTTCGTGCCCGAGAAGCCCAATTTCTACAAGTCCAAGGCCGGCGCGCAGGAAGCCCATGAGGCGATCCGTCCCACGGACGTGCGCCTGCATCCCGCCGAGGCGGGTCTCGATGCCGCCTCCACGAAGCTCTACGACCTCATCTGGCGCCGGTTCGTCGCCTCGCAGATGGCCGAGGCGCGTCTCGTACAGAAGACGGTGGCGCTTGAGGCCGAGAAGGACTCGCTGCGCCATTCCTACCTCTTCACCGCCTCCACGACCTCCGTCGCGTTCGAGGGCTTCCTCGCCGTGATGAAGGTCTCAGCGAAGAAGGCGAAGTCCCTTGAGGAGGAAAGCGAGGAGAGCGACGAGGTGAAGGCGCTTCCGCCGCTCGCCGAGGGCGAGGCGCTCACGCCCGTCCGCTGGCTGTCGGACCGCAAGGAGACGAAGCCGCCGCCGCGTTACTCCGAAGCCTCCCTCGTGAAGGCGCTCGAGGAGAACGGCGTGGGCCGTCCCTCCACCTACGCGCAGACCATCGAGGTGCTCGTCGACCGCCAGTACGCGACGCGCGAGGCGCGCCAGCTCGTGCCGACGCAGCGCGGCATGGACGTCAACGACTGGCTCGTGAAAAAGATCGAGCCGCTCTTCAACGTGGGCTACACGGCGAAGATGGAGGGCGAGCTCGACAAGGTGGAGGAAGGCGAGGAGCGCGGCAACGACATGCTCTCGGACTTCTACCGCCAGTTCACCGCCTGGGTGCGCGACGCGCAGGATCCGCCGCCGCCCATCGAGAAGTTCACCGCGCTCTTCCTGCTGCTCGACGAGGTGAAGACGTGGCGTCCGCCGATGACCATCGGCAAGCGCACATTCGGCGACAAGGAGTTCGTCG
Organism: Kiritimatiellia bacterium; assembly: GCA_017427485.1. Classification (GTDB taxonomy): domain Bacteria; phylum Verrucomicrobiota; class Kiritimatiellia; order RFP12; family UBA1067; genus RUG572. The sequence goes on along the minus strand of JAFRSR010000066.1, from coordinate 28,176 downwards.
ACTCCGTGCGCCAGCAGATCGCCGAGGGCAAGACGCCCGTCTCCGAGAAGCAGCTCCAGGCGCTTGTCAAGGTCACCGTGGCCTACCGCGACCAGATCCTTGACGGCGAGATGCGCCTTGTCGACCTCGGCTACGGCCCGGAGGTGGACCGCGTGAAGAACGCGCCGTCTGAAGAGCTCGTCAAGTGGTGTTTCCTCACGATCGACCGCATCGGCGGCCTCACGAAGAACCCGTTCCTCAACTCCCTGCGCGAGCAGGTGGACCGCGGCCGCGTGCTTTCCGCGAAGCAGTTCGCGATCCTCGCGCGCAGCGTGGGCGAAAACGCCGGCGCGCTGGACGACGCCGACCAGGTGCGCGCGCGCCTCGCGCCGTACGTGCCCGGCGGGTTTGAGGTCGCTCCCGTGGACCCCGCCGTGCCCGACCTGCTCAAGCTGCTGGAAACCGTCAAGGAGTGGAAGGAGCCCGTGCGCCGCGGCCGCCGCGTCTACAACGACCATGAGTTCGTCTCCTCCCTCCGCGACCAGTACGCCCGCCGCAGCTCCCTCTCGCCGCGCCAGGTGCTCGCGCTCCGCCGCGTGTGCGTGAACTACCGCGACCAGATCCCCACGTTCGAGGACGTCGCCGACCAGCTCGGCCTCCGCGACCTGCCGATGCACGAGAAGGCCTCCAACGCGGAGAAGGACGCGAAGGCGGCCGCCCGCGCCGAGAAGCGGAAAGGGAGGGGCGCACGTCGCTCCTGACGAATTCCGCCGCCCACGGCGACGCCGCCGTGGGGCGTTTCCGCGCGTTTCTGCTCGGCGAGCGGAACGCGTCGGAGCGCACCGTCGGAAGCTACGAGATGGACATCGCGCAGTTCGCCGCGTTCCGCTGGGGCGCCGACGCGGCCGCACCCTTCGACTGGCCGTCCGCCACGCCCGACGACGCCCGTCGATTTCTCATGGCGTTCGCACGCGAAGAGGCCTGCGCCACGACGACGCGCCGCAAACTCGCCTCCCTGCGTTCGTTCTTCCGTTTCCTCGTGCGCGAGGAAGTGGTCGCCGCAAACCCGTTCGCCGGCCTGCGCGGCCCGAAACTGCCCAAGCCATTGCCGAAGGTCCTCTCCGCCGAGGAGGTGAAACGGTTTCTCGCAGCGCCCGGCGAGGAGCTTGCGCGCCGGCAGAAGGAGCGCCAGGACATCACCCCGCAGGAGTCATACGCCTACGCCCGCGACACGGCGCTGTTCGAGACGCTCTATTCCACCGGCTGCCGTATTTCCGAGGCCGTGGCCCTCACATGGGGGCAGATCAACTTCGAGACCGGCGGCGTGATCGTGACCGGCAAGGGCTCGAAGCAGCGCCTCTGCATCCTCGGCAAGCCCGCGCGCAAGGCCCTCCGCGCGCTCCGCACGGCGGCGGCCGCGCTCTTCGCGGATGGCGGCGCGCCCGCCACGAACGTCTTCCTCAACGAGCACGGCGCCGTGTTCCGTCCCCGCGAGGCCCAGCGCCACATGAAGAAGTGGCTCGCCGCCGCCGATCTGCCCGCCGACCTCTCCCCGCACAAGCTGCGCCACAGCTTCGCGACGCACCTCCTCGACGCCGGCGCCGACCTGCGCAGCGTGCAGGAGATGCTGGGCCACGCCTCGCTCGCCACCACGCAGATCTACACGCACGTCTCCGTGGAGCACCTCAAGGACGAGTACATGAAGGCCCACCCCCGCGCCCAGTAACCCACCAGGCGCGGGGGAAGGGCACGCGGCGCGGCCAGAAACGGCAGAGCGCGGCGAAGATCGCGCCCCAGGCCGCATACCACGCGAGACACGCCCCTGCGCTCCACGGCTCCACCTCCACGCTCGCCCACGGCCACGCCGCCACCAGCTCGGACGCCACCACCATCACGCCCGTCAGCGACGCCGCCGCGTTGTTGCAGAGCGCGCCGAGGGGCAGGCAGAGAAAACTCGCCGCCAGCCCCGTCACGCCGGCGTTCACCATCCACTTCGCACAGAGGATGAGCACGACGTTCGCCACGAGTCCGCCCACCGTGAACCTCCCGAACACGCACGCCGTGACCGGCACGCTCGCCACCCAAGCCGCAAACGACACGCCCATCGCCTGCGCAAATGCGCCGATCTTGCGCCGGAGCCAATCCCGCCACCTCTTCTGGCGCCACGTCTGCACCACGGCGCCCGGCAGGGGCGAGACGAGGTACCGCGTGCCGTCAATCCACAGCACGATGCCGAACATCACGGCGAACGACAGCGTACAGCCCACGTCGAACAGGCGCTCGGGATTGAGGGCGTACACCGCGAACGCCGTGACGGACCACGCCGCCAGGGGATCGGGACGGCGTCCGAAGACCGGCGCCAGGTACCAGAGCGACACCATGATCGCCGCGCGAACCGCGCTCGGACGCGCCCCCGTGAGGAGCGTGTACGCGACGACGAGCGGCACCGCCACGAGCCCACGCGCGCGAAGCGGCACGTCGAAGCGCTTGAGCAGCCCTGTGATCAGTCCGGCCACCACCATCACGTGCAGACCCGAGATCGCGAACACGTGGATCGTCCCTGCCGCCGCGAACATGGTGCGCCGCGCGCGCGTGAGCCCGCCGCGGCTTCCGAGCAGGATGGCCTGGTTGAACCCCGCCAGCTCCGCGCACCAGTCAAGCCCCGCGGCCGCGCGGCGTGCCAGTTCTTCCACACAGTCCGAGTAGACGACGGCCGGCGACCAGACTGATGCGGGCGCGATGCGGGCGGCGGACGGACGCGCGGGAGCGCTCCCCTCTCCCGATACCCAGAGCGTGCGGCGGGCGAAACGGTTCCCGTGTGGCGGCTTGCGGGATATCCAGCCCGGGCAGCGCCACGTCTCGCCGATGCGCGGCAAATCTCCCGTGGGACGCGGCATCACGACCGACAGCGGAAGGGGCCCTACGTGCGACGCGAACGACACAAGCGCCGCGCCGTCACGCTCACGCGTCCATTCCCGTACATCCCCCTCCACCTCAAGTTCGTGGACGGGCCGGGGGCCGCCGAGACGTGCATTCGCCGCGAGGATGCGCGCGCGCGTATCGTCCGCGCGAAACGCCAGCAACGCCCCCAGCACGAAGATCAAGGGCAGCTGCAACCCGCGTGTCCCCCAGCCCCACGCCGCGAGGAAGACGACGACGGCGAGGTAGGCGAAATGCGGCCACAGGCCCGCGCACGCGGGGACGGCGAACGCGGCGCACGCGCCCGCGACGAGCGTGGCCGTGCACCCCGCGAGACGACAAGCGTCGCGGCTGCCCACGAAGAACGGCACCGGTCAGTCCCAGTACGCGCGGTCGAGTTCGCGGAACGTGGAGGCCTCCCCCACGTGGTCCGCGGTGACATTCGGCGAGCCGGCCAGGTCGGCGATCGTGCGCGCCACCTTCAGCACGCGGTCGTAGGCGCGCGCGGAAAGGTCAAGCTGCGCGAGCAAGAGTCGCATTCCTTCCTGCGCGGCGGCGTCGAGTCGGCAGAAGCGCGGCAGGTCACGCGCCGGGATTTCTGCGTTGCAGTGGATGCCATGCTCGTCCGCAAAGCGCTGTTTCTGGATTTCGCGGGCGGCGACCACGCGCGCGCGGATGGCGGCGGACGGTTCGCCGGCGGGCAGGTCGACGATCTCGCGGAAGGGAACGGGCGGGAGCGCGATCTGGATGTCGATCCGGTCGAGGAGCGGCCCCGAGATCTTCGCGCGGTAGGCGGCGATCTGGCGCTGCGTGCAGCGGCAGGCGTGCTTCGGGTCGTCGGAATAGCCGCAGGGACAGGGGTTCATCGCGGCGACGAGCATGAAGCGGGAAGGAAAGTCGCACGCGGCGGACACGCGCGAGATGGCCACGTGGCCGTCCTCGAGCGGCTGGCGCATCACCTCCAGCACGTTGCGCCGGAATTCGGGGAATTCGTCGAGGAACAGCACGCCGCGGTGCGCGAGCGACACCTCGCCCGGCACGGGATGCGTGCCGCCGCCGAGCAGGCCCGCGTCGGAGACCGTGTGGTGCGGCGCGCGGAACGGACGGCGCACGACGAGCGACTCGCGCGCCTTCAGGACGCCCGCGACCGAGTGGATGCGCGTGACTTCCAGCGCCTCCTCGGGCGTGAGGGGCGGGAGGATGGAGGGTATGCGCCGCGCGAGCATCGTCTTGCCCGCGCCGGGCGAGCCGACCATGAGGATGTTGTGACCGCCCGCCACCGCCACCTCGATCGCGCGCTTCGCGGCGTCCTGGCCCTTCACGTCGGCGAAGTCCTCGCCCGTGTCGCGGTTCGCGGCCACGCATGCGGCGAGATCCGTGCGCACCGGCAGGATGGGCAGCGCGCCGGAGAGGAAATCCACCGCCTCGCGCAGGCTGCGGACGGGAAAAACGTCGATGCCCTCGACGACGGACGCCTCGGCCGCGTTCTCCTCCGGCACGAGGATGCCGCGCTTCCCGATGCGGCGCATCTCGAGCACGATCGGCAGGATGCCCCGCACGCGCCGCACGTCGCCCGACAGGGCGAGTTCGCCCGCGAGCGCGTAGTCGGCCAGCTCGGGCGCCTTCACCTTGTTCGTGGCGGCGAGCAGCGTGACGGCGATCGGCAGGTCGTAGAGCGGCCCCTCCTTGCGGAGGTCGGCCGGTGCGAGGTTCACCGTGATGTTCGACTCGATCTTCTTGAAGCCCGAGTTGGCGATCGCGGTCGACACGCGGTCCTTCGCCTCCTTCACCGCCTGGTCGGGCAGGCCGACCATCGTAAACTGCGGCGCGCCGTCCGACGCGCACACCTCGATCTCGACGGTCTGCGCGTCTACGCCGTACACGGCTCCTGAATGGCATTTTGCAAGCATGGCATGTTCCTCTGGAGGGGCGGCGTCCTGATTCGCCGTCCACGCGAACAGAATACCACGTGCGTCCTCTGGGGGCAATGGGGCAAACTGTCAAAAGAAAAGCACGGAAATGTATGCAAAATGTATCAAAAATGTATGCAGGTAAAAATCGGCGGTTTTTACCCATTGACCCGACGAGACTCTTTTGATACACTATCTGCCGTTTTCCGTATCGGGCTATTAGCTCAGTTGGTTAGAGCGCTTCCTTGACATGGAAGAGGTCAGTGGTTCGAATCCACTATAGCCCACCAAATGTCCCTGTGTCAAGTTCATCCTTTTCCGCCGCGTGTACCGCGAATTGACTTGTAATGCCTGTGAATGATTCAGACTTCATCTCGCTTGATTCGTTTGGATGGATATACCGTACGCCCGACGGTTTCAGCGATCTCAAGATGAGCTCGGACGGTACGGCGTTGACCGGCCTCTGGTTCGACGGATCGCGCGACGAGGCGAAGCGCGCGGCCGGGGGCAGGGTCTGCAATCCGGAACTGCCCGTCTTCCACGAGGCGCGTCGTTGGCTCGATGTCTATTTCAGCGGACGGCAGCCCGACTTCACGCCCGCGTACCGGTTGGTCGACGCCACGCCGTTTCGCGAGGAAGTCGTTCGCGAGATGCTGGAGATTCCGTTTGGTGCAACGGCGACCTACGGCGAGATCGCGGCGAAGATCGCGAAGCGGCACGGGCTCGCCCGGATGTCCGCGCAAGCCGTGGGCGGGGCCGTCGGCTGGAACCCGATCTGCCTGATCATTCCCTGTCACCGCGTCGTCGGCGCGCACGGCGTCCTGACTGGCTACGGCGGCGGAATCCAGAACAAGGAGGCGCTCCTTGCGCTTGAGGCGCGTGGGGGCGGCAGTAGAGCTTAGAAGGAGGATTCGAGATGAAGAAGACTGCAAAGAGAAAGAGCGACCAGCTGCGTCCGATCGAGATCGTGCGCAACTTCACCAAGTACGCGGCGGGAAGCGTCCTCGTCAAGTGGGGCGACACGTGGGTGCTCTGCACGGCCAGCGTGGACGACAAGGTCCCGTCTTTCCTGAAGGGCACGGGGCAGGGCTGGGTGACGGCGGAATACGCGATGCTGCCGTCCTCCACCGGCGGCGGGCGCAAGGACCGCGACATCAAGAAGCTGAAGCTGGACGCCCGCTCGACGGAGATCCAGCGTCTCATCGGACGCTCCCTCCGCGCCGCCGTCGACATGTCGAAGCTCGGCGAGCGGCAGATCACCATCGACTGCGACGTGCTGCAGGCGGACGGCGGCACGCGGTGCGCCTCCATCACGGGCGGCATGGTCGCCCTGCAGGACGCCGTCGCGAAACTCCTCGCGGACGGCACGCTCGCCGAGAACCCGATCGTCCACCGCGTCGCGGCGGTGTCGGTCGGCGTCTGCGACGGCAAGCCCACGCTCGACCTCGACTACGCGCACGACTCCACGGCTGAGGTCGATCTGAACGTCGTGATGACCGACGACGGGCGCTATGTCGAGCTGCAGGGCACGGCCGAGCACAATCCGTTCACCGAGGAATCCCTCGACGCCCTCCGCGCCCTCGCCCGCAAGGGCCTCAGGCGCATCTTCGCCTTGATGGGATGAGCGAGTTCTATGTTGTGAAATTGAGGTTGTAATGTCATGACACTCTATCATTCCAGCAATGTTGAGGTGAAGATGCCGATGCTCGTTGAGTCGAATCGAATGCTCGACTTTGGGCCAGGATTCTACACCACGACGAACCGCGAGCAGGCTGTGCGCTTTGCGAAAAGCGTTGTGGCGAGGCGTGGCGGCACTCCGATGATCAACACATACGAGTTTGACGAGGCGGCGTTTTCCGAATGCCTTGTGAGGAGGTTCGATTCTCCTTCGGAGGATTGGCTTGATTTCGTGGCGGCGAACAGATCCGGGCAATACTTCGGCGTGCGATATGATCTGATCATGGGACCTGTGGCGAATGATGACGTCTACACGACCATCGGCCTGTACATGCGGGGATTCATCAGCAAAGAGGCGACGATAAGCGGCCTCATGGTCAAGAGACTGTATGACCAGCTGGTGTTCGCGACGCCGAGGATGTTCCGCTATCTCAAGCATGTCAACACGGAGGTGCTGTGATGGACGCGCGCAAGTATGCAGGGTATTTGGCGGTGGTGATTTCCCCGGCGGTCGTCGGGTTGCTTGCGGATTCGCTTGGAATCGACGAAGTGTCCGCCATGAACAAGTACTTCACCTCGTCCGCATATGCCGCGATTTCGGACGAAGGGCAGAAGCTCTGGCATCATAGTCCGCAGCTGCTCGCGTCGCTGGTCGAAGAGGAGTTGCGCACGGGCAAGTTTACCTATCCGCAGGAGGCGCTGTGATGAGCCGCGAAGGGGAGTATCTGGTCTTTGCCGCAGAGCTGTATCGTCACGCCAAGGGACTCAGCGGCGCGGAGGTCGCCGCGCTTTTCGAGAAATATGGCGTCTCGAAGTTCATCATGGATTCTTTCGAGCTGTTCCACATTGAGCGCGAGGAGAACATGATCGCCGCCGTGGACGAGTTCATCGAACGTAGGAGAGGCGTGTAGCCGCTATTTCATCGAGGGGAGGACGATGCCGCGGAGGATGACCTTCTGGCAGGCGAGGAACACGACGGCGGTGGGGATGGACACGAGCACGAAGCCGGCCATCACGCACCAGGGCTGTCCCGCGAACTGCTGGCTCATCTGGTACATCCACACGGCGAGCGTCCAGTGCGACTCCTTCTGGCACACGAGGAACGCCCACTCCCATGAGTTGTACGCCGCGAGGAAGCTGTTGAGCGCGTTGACGGCGAGGATGGGCGTGGTCATCGGGAGCGTGATCTTGCGGAACACGAGCCATTCGGACGCGCCGTCGATCGCGGCGGCCTCGTAGAGCTCGCGCGGGAGGGCGTCGAAGAACCCCTTGAGGATGAAGATCGACATGCCGCTCGCCACGGTGGGGAGGACGAGCGCGGCGAAGGTGTTGAGAAGCCCGAGGTCGCGCACGAGGAGGAAGCCGGGAATGGCGGTGACGGCCGCGGGGAACGCCATCGTGGCGAGCAGGAAGAGGAGAATCTTCTCCGTGCCGCGCATGCGGAAGCGCGAGAGCGCGTAGGCGGCGAGCGGGTTGACGGTGAGGTGCGCGAGGACGGTGAGCAGCACGAGGATGAGCGTGTTGAGGAAGGCGCGTCCGCGCACGAAGAGGTAGTCGCCCACGAGGCGGTAGTTCGCGACGGCGCTCCGCCAGAAGTCGCGGCGGCCGTGTTCGATGAACTGCGTAGCGAGGGCGGCGCGGATATCCGTGGCTTGTGGTTCGTGGTTTGTGGTTTGTGGTTCGTGGTCCGTGGTTCGTGGTTCGTGGTTCGTGGTTTGGGGTGAAGTGACGAGCGGGAAGGGGAGCGTGCGGCAGATGTAGTCGCCGTCGGCGACCATGCGCTGTCGGTAGGAGTCCTTGAACGCGCACCACATCGCGTACTTCGGGTCGTCCTTCGGCGGTTTCCACGAGGCGTGGCCGAGGGGGATCTTCGACTCGGCGGTGAAGGAGATGTCGAAGAAGCTGCGGTAGCGGACGGGCCACGTGCGGTTCAGTTCGTCGAGGGTGGTCTGCGACTTGACGAACGGCGCCACATCGCGTGCGTCGTAGGAACAGGTGGTGTAGTCGATGTCCCAGGCGAGCGTGCGGTCGCGGAACGCTTCGGCGCGGCGTTTCCAGTCGGCGCGCACGTCGAGGTTCGTCCAGGCGGGTTCGAGGTGCTGTGCGGCAAAGGCGGCGAGGCCGTCCGTGTCGCGTGCCACCGTCGCCCAGCTGCCCCAGGATTCGGGGGCGTCGGGGTAGATTTCGCGCGGGAAGCGCGGGAAGTAGGTGGCGAGCGAGCGCATGAAACAGTCGTCACGGTCCCAAAGCGCGCGCACGACGGGCGAATGGCGGTTGTAGTCGTAAGGCCCCGAAATGCTTGAGGCGAGCATGATGAGGAACGGCAACACCATCGTAAGGCCGCCGAGGATCAGCACGGAGTAGACGATGGCGAGGAAGATGCGTCCCTTCGCCGTCCGCCGTTCGCTCGCGAGCAACACGCCCATGCGCCGTTCCGTTCCGTGGGCCGCGCGCTATTGGCCGGCGGTGAAGAGGGCGTTCGAGGCGAAGTACGGGTCGCTCGTGAAGCGGCAGCCGAGTCGGCGCAGGCCGGCCTCGTCGCCGGGCGTGACGATGTGCGTCATGTGCACCTCGCAGCCGCGCAGCTCGTTGAGCTTCTCGGTGGCGATCTGCGCCGTGGGGTTCGTGGTGCAGGAGATCGCGAGGCCGATCAGCGCCTCGTCCAGGTTGAGCGAGGTGTAGCCGCCTTTGAGGATGTCGTGCTTCATGTGGGCGATCGACAGGATCACGTTCGGGGCGATGAGGGGGATCTGGGCGGGGATGCCGGCAAGCGCCTTGACGGCGTTCAGCATCATGGCGGCGGCGGCGTGCATTTCGTCCGAGTTGCGTCCCGTGACGATGCGCCCGTCCTTCAGCTGGATGGCGGCGCCGGAGACGATCTCGCCGCCGGCCTTGCCCTTGCCGGCCTCCTTCGCGTTCTGCGCCGCCTGGCGGGCGGCCTCCACGGGGATGCGGTCCTCGGGCTTGAGGCCGAGCTTCTGCATGAGCGCGTCGGCACGGGCCACGGAGTCGCGGTCGGTCGTGCCGAGGGCGAAGTCCGTCATGTAGCGGAAGTCGCGGCGGATGACCTCCTGCTTCGAGGCCTCGCGTACGACTTCGTCATCGACGATGCCGAAGCCGATGCGGTTCACGCCCATGTCCGTGGGCGACTTGTAGGGGCACTCCTTGCCCGTCATCTTCTCCCAGATGGCGCGCAGGAGCGGGAAGGCGTCCACGTCGCGGTTGTAGTTCACCGTCGTCTTGCCGTACGCCTGGAGGTGGTACGGGTCGATCATGTTGCAGTCCTTGAGGTCGATCGTGGCGGCCTCGTAGGCGACGTTGAGCGGATGCTCGAGCGGCATGTTCCACACGGGGAAGGTCTCGAACTTCGAGTAGGCGGCCTTCTTCCCGCGGCGGTGCTCGTGGTAGATCTGCGAGAGGCACGTGGCGAACTTGCCGGAGCCGGGGCCGGGCGCGGTCACGACCACGATGGGGCGCTCGGTGGGCACGTACTCGTTCTTGCCGTAGCCGGCCTCGGAGACGATCGTCTCGACGTCCGCCGGGTAGCCCTGCGTGACGTAGTGGAAGAACACCTTGATGCCGCGGTTCTCGAGGCGCTGGCGGAACTGCTGCGCGGCGACCTGGCCCGTGTAGCGCGTGATCACCACGCCGCGGAACAGGAGGCCGAGGCGCTTGAGGTCGTCGATGAGCTTGAGCGCGTCGTCCGCGTAAGAGATGCCGAAGTCGGCGCGCATCTTCTTGTGCTCGATGTCGCCCGCGTAGATGCAGAGGATGATCTCGGCCTGGTCCTTGAGGGACTGGAGGAGGCGGAGCTTCACGTTGGGGTCGTAGCCCGGGAGGCAGCGCGCGGCGTGGAAGTCGTTCATGAGCTTCCCGCCGAACTCGAGGTAGAGCTTGCCGTACTTCGCGGCGCGGCGGCGGATCTCCTCGCTCTGCTCGGAGAGGTACTTCTCGTTGTCGAATCCGATCTTCATTTGGATCCCCCGTTGATTTCGTCGAGAATGGCCTGGATCTTCGGCTTGCACTTGCCGCAGCCGCCGCCGGCCTTCGTGAAGTTGGTGACCTCCTCAACCGTGGTGAGGGAGTTTTCGGTGATCACGCGACGCACCTCGTTCTCGCTCACGTTGTAGCAGACGCAGAGCTTCGCGTCCTCGAGGTTGCGGTCGGCGTTCTCGCCGGTCTTGAAATTCTTGATGGCGGCCTCGAGCGCCTCGCGTCCCATCACGGAGCAGTGCATCTTCTGGGGCGGCAGGCCGCCGAGGTAGTCCGCGATCTGCTGGTTCGTGATCGTCGAGGCCTCCTCGAGCGTCTTGCCGATCACCATCTCGGTGAGGGCGCTCGACGAGGCGATGGCGCTCGCGCAGCCGAACGTCTGGAACTTGGCCTCCTTGATCCGTCCGTCCTCGCCCAGCTTGAACTGGAACGTCAGCGCGTCGCCGCACGCGAGCGACCCCACGGTGGCCGTGCCGTCGGGGTGTTCGATCGTCCCCACGTTCCGGGGATTCCGGAAGTGGTCCATCATCTTCTCAGAGTAATTCCACATCTTTCGCTTGTCCTTCGTTGACAACGCCGATTAGTATACCATTTTTCCGCGCCGTGTTGAAGGGGTGGCGCGAAGGGGGCAGAAAATGGTATACTGTGCGCCGTGAAGAGAATCTTTCGAAATGGAGTTCCGCAGATGAAGAGACTGGCTTTCGCGGCGGCCGCGCTGGCCGCCGCCGTAGCGGGCGCCTGGCAGCAGGCGCCCGGCATGAAGACCCCGTGGGGCGAGAAGGTCACGCCCGAGAACGCCTGGCGCGAGTACCCGCGCCCGCAGATGGCGCGCGACGCCTGGACGAACCTGAACGGCCTCTGGCAGTACGCCGTCACGCGCGACGCGCCCGGCGTGCCGAAGGCGTGGGACGGCGAGATCCTCGTGCCGTTCGTCATCGAGAGCCCGCTTTCGGGCGTGGGACGCCTTCTCGAGCCGCAGGAGACGCTCTGGTACCGCCGTTCGTTCGACGCGGACGTCCAGCCGGGCACGCGTCTCCTCCTTCATTTCGAGCAGGCCGACTTCCGCGCAATGGTGTTCGTGAACGGCGTGGAGGCCGGCGTGCCGCACGAGGGCGGGCAGATGCCGTTTACCTACGATGTCACGGACCTCGTGCGGAAGGGCGCGAACGAGCTCGTCGTCTCCGTCTGGGACCCCACGACCGACTTCATCGGCTCGCACGGCAAGCAGACCTTCAGGCCGCACGGGTGCATGTACACGCGCTCCTCCGGCATCGGCGGCACGGTGTGGCTCGAGACCGTCCCCGCCACGCACATCGCGGACTACCGCGTGACTGCGGACATCGACGCGGGGACCGTGCGCTTCGAGTTCGACGTCGCGGGCGGCCGTTTCGCGAAGCCCGAGGTCCGCGTTTCCGTTCTGTGCGACGGCGGAAACGCCGTCGCCACCACGAAGGACGGCGTGGCTGTCGTGAAGATGCCCGCCGGCTTCAAGCTGTGGAGCCCCGAATCGCCCGCGCTCTACGACTTCACCGCCACATGCGGCGAGGACACGGTGAAGGGCTACTTCGGCATGCGCAAGTTCGAGCTCCGCAAGGACCCGAACGGCGTGCTGCGCTTCTACTTCAACAACAAGGCGCGGTTCATCATCGGCACGCTCGACCAGGGGTGGTGGCCGGACGGACTCCTTACGCCGCCCTCCGAGGAAGCCATGGCGTACGACATCCGCGCGCTCAAGAAGATGGGATTCGACATGATGCGCAAGCACATCAAGGTGGAGCCGCGCCGTTACTACGCGCTCTGCGATCGGCTCGGCATCCTCGTCCTGCAGGACATGCCGAGCGGCTTCAGCGACCGGGAGAAGCGCTACGGCTTCTACCGCCGCGAGCTGAAGGAGATGATGGACCACCTGCAGAAGACGCCGTCCGTCGTGATGTGGGTGCCCTACAACGAGGGCTGGGGACAGCCCGGGCCGTTCCTCACGCACGCGACGCTCATGTGGACGCAGCGCTACGACCCCACGCGCCTCGTGGACGGCCCGAGCGGCGCGCACGACTGGGAGGGCGGGGCGATCTGGATGAAGCCGCACCGCACCACGTCCCATCTGCCCGCCGGCGAGGAGGAGGCGGCGCACGCCGTCGACAAGCACGACTACGGACAGCGTCCGAAGATGCACGCGCTCAATTCGCGCCGCGCGAGTTTCCTCGGAGAGTTCGGCGGCATCGGCTGCCGAGTCGAGGGGCATCTCTGGACGACGAACGCGTGGGGCTACGGCAACACGGGGCGCGACGTCGACCGCAAGGCGGTGCAGGCGAAGTTCGTGTCGCTCATGGAGCATGTGGCGGGCCTCGCCGAGGCGGGTCTCGCGGGCAGCGTCTACACGCAGACGACGGACGTGGAAGGGGAGATCAACGGCCTCCTCACATATGACCGCCGCGTCGAGAAGTTCGACGCCGCCGCGCTCGCCGCCGTGCACGGGAAGGTGCGCGCGGCCGCCGCGCGCGGGCTCATGCCGCGCGTGACGCACCAGCTGCTGCCGCGTCTCGACCCCGATTCGCGCGCGTGGGCGTGGACGACCGAGGAGCCGTCGTCGGAATGGACGCAGCCGACCTTCAATGATTCCGCCTGGGCGCGTGCGTGCGGCGGGTTCGGCAACAAGGCCATCACGCAGGCATACGCGCACGCGAAGGTGAACACCGACTGGTCCACGAAGACGATCTGGCTGCGCCGCCATTTCAACTACGCGGCGCGTCCCGAGAAGCTCCTCCGCGTGACGGCGGAGATGTTCCACGACGAGGACGCCGAGATCTACCTGAACGGGAAGCTCGTCCTCGACGCGCCCGGCTACAACACGGACTGGACGGCGTTCACGATTCCGCTCGAGGCGTTCGCCGCCGCCGTGAAGAAGGGCGACAACGTACTCGCGGTGAAGGTGAAGCAGGAGGTCTGCGGACAGTACTTCGACCTCGGCCTTTCCTTGGACGTGGCGAAGTGATCGCCAACCAACTACCAATAACCAACTACCAACAACCAACTAATAATGCGCAAAGACCTGAACAAACTGAAGGCGCTCGGACGGAACGTGCAGGCGGCGGGCGACTACGACCCGTCGGTGCTTGATTCCTTCGAGAACCAGCATCCCGCGCGCGACTACTGGGTGACGTTCACGTGCCCGGAGTTCACGACGCTCTGTCCGAAGACGGGCCAGCCCGACTTCGCGACGCTCACGATCCGCTACATCCCCGCGAAGCGGCTCGTCGAGTCGAAGTCGCTCAAGCTGTACCTCTTCGGCTTTCGCAACCACGGCGACTTCCACGAGGACGTGGTGAACGTGGTCTACGACGACATCTGGAGGCTCCTGCGCCCGAAATACCTTGAAGTGTACGGCAAATTCGCCGCGCGAGGCGGCATCACGATCGACCCGTTCGTGAACGGCGGAACGGGCGCTACCTACCGCGCGCTCGCCCGCCGCCGGTTCGAGAGCTGGCAGGGGGTCCGCCCGTGAAGCTGAAGGTCCAGGCGGTGCGTGCGTTTTTCACATGCAATATGACTTAAACTTCAGACGAAAAGGAACGAACCTATGCTGAACGACTTCGGATACATCGACAAGGCGATCGCCAACATCAAAGCGGTCGCCGAGAAGCAGGAGGCCAACATCAAGGCCGCCGCGAAGCTGATGGCGGACGCCATCGCCGACGACAAGCTCATCAACGTCTACGCGGGCGGCGGGCACACCACGCTCGCGATGGGCGAGATGTTCTTCCGCGCGGGCGGTCTCGCGAACATCAACCCGCTCATGGAGACCGCGCTTTCCGTGTTCAACCAGGCGCTCAAGTACCTGGAGCTGGAGCGCACGGTCAACTTCGGCGCGTCCATCGTCAAGTACTACGGCATCAAGGAAGGGGACGTGGTGCTCTTCTTCCACAACATCGGCATCAACCCCGCCACGATCGACGCGGCGGAGGAGTGCAAGAAGCGCGGCGCGAAGATCATCGCCGTCGCGAGCTCCTACTGGCAGAACGAGATGCCGAAGGACCACTTCATCCGCCACCCGAACGGCAAGAACCTCTTCGACTACGCGGACGTGTGCATCGACGACTACAACCCCGTGGGCGACGCCGTGGTGAACGTGCCCGGCATGACCACGCCGATCGGCCCCGTCTCGAACGTGGTGGACTTCACGATCGCGCATCTCCTCGAGATCGAGACGTGCCGCCAGTGCGTGGAGCGCGGCATCGTGCCACCCGTGTGGAACTCGGCGAACGCCCCCGGCGGCGACGAGAAGAACGCCGTCTACCTCGCCAAGTACAAACCCCTCGTCAAATGCCTCTAGGAGAAATCAAATGAAAACCATATTGTCCATTTCCATGGCCATTGCCCTTGCGGCCTCTGCGTTTGCCGCCGGCGGGCCGAACCAGAAGTTCACGTGCGACATGAAAACCTACGTGCCGTTCGACGCCACGACAACAGTGACGGTCGAATGCCCCGACCCTGCCGCCGCGAAGTGGCTGGGATCGCATCTCGCCGAATGGTTCGGCGCGTACGCGCCGACGGTGAAGGCGGCCGCCGCGACAAGCGCGGCGCTCCCGGAAGGCGATGAGGCATACGCGGCCACCACGGACGCGGACGGCGTGAAGATCTCCGCGAACACGCTCGCGGGCGTCCGGTGGGCGTCGTACACGCTGCGGCAGCTTGTCATCGCGAAGCGCGGCACCTTCAAGACCGAAGGGTACATCGTGCCGAAGCTCTCCATCACGGACCGTCCGCACCTCGTGTTCCGCGCGGTGCACCTGTGCTGGTTCCCGGAGGTGCGTCCGACGCAGATCGAGCGCGCGATCCGCCTCGCGGCGCTCCTCAAGTTCAACTACGCGATCATCGAGCCGTGGGGCATGTACGGGAGCGAGAAGCACCCGTGGTGGCACTGGCCGAACCCGACGATGACGAAGGCCGAGGTGAGACGCCTCGTCGCGATCGGAAAGGACCTCGGCATCACGCTCATCCCGCAGCTCAACGCGTACGGGCACGCCACCTCCGCGCGCGGCTGCACGCAGAAGCACGCGATGCTCGACCTCCAGCCCGAGTACGAGCCGCTCTTCGAGCCGGGCGGCTGGAACTGGTGCATCTCCAACCCCGAGACGCAGCGCGTGCTGCGCGAGCTGATCGCCGAGATGCACGAGAACTTCGGCAACCCGCCGTTCTTCCACCTCGGCTGCGACGAGGCCGAGCCGCAGACGTGCCCGGAGTGCGTCAAGACGCCGAACGACGTGCTCGTGTGCCGCCACATCACCGGCCTCGCCGAGTTCGTGAAGTCGCGCGGCGCGCGGGCGATGATCTGGCACGACATGCTCCTCGAACGCGGCGATCCGCGCTGGAAGGGCTTCGTGCACCACGGCACGAAGCTGACCGCGACGCTTGCGGACACCCTCCCGAAGGACGTGATCATCTGCGACTGGCAGTACTCCTACGGAGACATGAAGGAGACGCGCAAGGACTGGCCCACGATGGGATACTTCAAGGAGAAGGGATTCCCCGTGGCGGGCTGTCCGTGGATGAACGCCAACGCCATGAAGCCGATGGCCGACTACATCGCCAAGATCGGCGGCTTCGGGTTCATCGAAACCACCTGGCACCACCTGCGCGGCGCGGACTGGCAGAAGATGTACATGAGCGCCGCCCACGCGGCATGGGGGTCGCCCGTGTCGCACGGCGTCTCGTTCCAGCGCTCGCTGCGCATGGTCGGCCACGACATGAAGATCACCGACTACCTCGACACCGGCCACCTCAACTACCAGGTGCCGCCGGGCTGGTGGGTGGATAACAACTAGTGGTTAGTGGTTAGTGTCTAGTTGCGAATGTCGGGTGTCGGATGTCGAACGTCGAAAGAGGAACGAAGGAAAATGGAAAGCGGAAGAAAAATGACGATCTGTAAGATTATGGCAAGCGTTCTTGCGGGCGTTGTCGCGTGCGGGGGCGCGTGGGGCGGTGAACTCGACCTGCCGCGCGCCGAGTTCGCGAAGTACTACCGGCAGATCGTCGGGAAGGAGATGCCCGAGGGGTTGGTGGCGTTCGCGATCGATCCGAAGGTGTCGAAGTCGGGGAGGGATGCGTATCGGATTGTGACGACGGCAAGCGGACAACGGCAAGACGGCAGGGCGGGCAGCCCTCTGCCCGCCGCGGTCACCATCACGGGATCCAACCTGCGGAGCGTGTATTACGGCCTGTACGACCTCCTGGAGCGGCGCGGCGGGTGCCGCTGGTTCTGGGACGGCGACGTCGTGCCGAAGAACGGTGCCCTCGACCTCTCCAATCTCGACATCCACGAGGAGGCGCACTTCGAGTACCGCGGCATCCGCTACTTCGCGCACCGCGGTCTCACGCGCTTCCAGGCCGAGCATTGGGGACCGGAGGACTGGAAGAAGGAGATCGACTGGATTCTGAAGCGGCGGCTGAACGTGTTCATGCTCCGCATCGGGCAGGACGACCTCTTTCAGCGGACGTTCCCGGACGTCTGCGCCTATCCCGATCCGTCGAAGCCGCTTCCCGGAACCGGGCACAGCCACGACGACCGGACGCTATTCTGGAGCCTGCAGTACCGCGGCGAACTGCGCCGCAACCTCCAGAAGTACGCGTTCGACCGCGGGTTGATGGTGCCGGAGGACTTCGGCACGATGACACACTGGTACGCGCGCACGCCCGAGGATTTCCTCGCGAAGAAGAAGCCGGAGTTCATTCCCCTCGCGAACAAGGGACCTAACTACCAGGTGCCGAACGCCCAGGTGTGGAACATCCGCGACGACAAGTGGGTGGATGAATACTGGAAGATGACGAAGACGGCCGTTGCGACCTACGGACAGGGTGCGCCCGAGCCTCGGCTGCTCCACACGATCGGCCTCGGCGAGCGCATGTGCTACAAGGACAGAAAGCGGAACTTCGACATGAAGATCCTCGCCCTCGACAAGTTCCTTGCGAAGGCGCATACGGATTACCCCGATGCGAAAGTTCTCCTCGCCGGATGGGATTTCTACAGCACATGGAAGCCCGATGAGGTCAAGGCGCTGTTGCCACGCCTCGACCCGACGCGCGACATCGTTTGGGACTACGAGGGCGACGTGGCGCCTCTCGAGCACAAGAACAACTTCACGCATTGGGGGCTTGTCGGGAAGTTTCCCTATACGTTCTCCATCTTTCTTGCCTACGAGAACGCGCTCGACGCGCGCGCCAACTACCCCGTCATCGAGGCGCGGCAGAAGGTGGCGCAGGGCGACTCGTTCTGCAAGGGGTACATCCTCTGGCCGGAGTTGAGCCACACGGATCCGCTCTGCCTGCGCTACTTCACCGCGAACGCGTGGTCGGACAGGCCGATCCCACACGGCGAAGTTCTGGACGAGATGTGCACGAGCCGCTACGGCGCGCACGCCGCGACCCTGAAGGCGGCGTGGCAGGCCGCGCTCCCCGCCTCGTGGCTGCGCGGCTGGGGCAGCAACTACGGGAGGTTCATGGTCGGTCTGGGGTTCGACGCCAAACCCGCGCCGGGGAACGTCAAGAAGTGGTCGGGGCCGGTTAAGGAGGCCGAGGCCGTGTTCAGGTTGCTGGCGCGCGTGCCGTGGCAGGATGAGTTCGTCAAACGTGATTCCATTGACATCGCGCGCATGGTCCTTGACCGGGTGATCGCGCTCCGCACGATGGAACTCTGTCGCGACATTGCAGCGTGGCGGAAGGGGGGAGGGTCGCAGCTTGCTGCGACCGATTCGGACGCAACAAGTTGCGTCCCACCCCTTGTCTCTCGCGCCAATGCCATCGCCGCGCTGTGCGACAAGATGGCCGACCTCCTCGCGCTCCACACCGACTATTCGATGTGGGAGACGTACCAGCGACTGGACACCGTGGAGAAGATACAGAATCCTGATTTCTCCAAGACGCTTTTTGAGAACGCCTCGTGCCCTTACTGCCGCAGCCACCAGTACGAGCTGGCACGCCACTGGTACGCCGTCCGCGCGCGGCAGATGGCCGAGCGATTGGCGAAGGCCGTCGCGTCTGGCGACCGCAAGGCCAATTTCGGCGGGGCCGCTGGGGAAGCCGAGCAGATGCGCCTCGCGCTGAAGGCGAAGCCGCTCGAATCTCTCAAGCCGACCTTGCCGCGCACGGAGGAGAACTTCCGCAAGGTCCTGCGCGAGGTGCAGGAACTTTTAGATCGATGAAAACTGTAAAGGAAAGAAACCAATGAACCTCAAAAAAATGAACAAGGGACTCGACTTCCTGCGCGAGAAGTACGGCGCGCGGAAGGGCGAGATCTCGTTGAAGGACGGCCACTGCTACGTGGGCTCGACACCTCTTCTGCCCGGTCGCATGGAACGCAAGATCGTTGAGCTCAAGAAGATGGCCGAGAACGGCACGCTCGAAGGCGTGTCGACGTTGCGATTTGCAAGTTTCGCGCCGAAGGGGGCGGATGCCGAGGCCCTGCTCGCGAAGGAACTGGACCTCGCGGCCTACCTGGGCGCGTCCGACGTGGTGCGCGTGATGGCTGTCGCGAGCGGCGCGGCAATCAACGTGCTCGCCAAACTCGCCAACGATGTGAACGTGTCCGTGGAGGTGGGCGCGGGCCTGCCGAGGGGCGAGGCCGCGTACGACCGCCACGAGATCATCGCGAAGCGCGGCGTGGCGTGCGACCAGACGGTCGATACCCACACGCCGCACGCCTCGATCCGCGTGTCCGGCGCGAAGGGGATGGAGGAGTTCACGGACGTGGACACCGAGCTCTTCGGCCTTTCATACGAGGAGGTGTGGAACGTGCGCGCGGCGTTCGCGCTCCTGCAGGGCCGTGCCTCCGCGAAGGTGTGGAAGGCCGCGTGGGCGAAGGCGACGAAGGCCGCTGCGCTCGCGTTCGCCGCGGACAAGGCGAAGGCCGCGAATACGATTGCCGTCAAGAAGGGCCTCGACACGAACCAGGCCATCAAGGTATCGGAGGTGCGCTAATGAAACCGGTGAAAATCGCGATGATGGGCATGACCCACGGGCATACCCGCAAGTACTACCAGACGCTCATCGAGAACAAGAAGCTCGACTGGGTGGCGAGCTGCGCTCAGGATGAGGACGCGAAGAAGGTCTACGAGCTGTACAAGACGGGCGTGCCGTGCTACCTCGATCCCGAGGAGATGTACACGAAACACCCCGACATCGAGGCCGTGGTGATCGCGTCCGCGAACGACCGCCACTTCGAGCAGATGAAGTGGTGCGCCGAGAAGGGCATCCACATCCTCTCCATGAAGATTCCGTCGTTCGACATGAAGGAGTACGACGAGATGATCGCTCTGTGCGACAAGGCGGGGATCGTCTGCCAGATCGAGCTCGAGATGCACTACAACTCCGTCGTGCGGCGTCTCGAGAAGCTCGTGAAGGATGGCGCGGTCGGCAAGATCAAGGCCGTGCAGATGACGAACATCACGCTCTCGCCCGTGTGGGCGTTCCCGTGGCAGGGCGACCCGAAGGCGAGCTTCGGGAGCGTGGTGCCGCTCAAGAAGGGCGATCCGCGCTTCCGTGGCGGCGCGCTTTGCGACCACCCGCACATCTTCGACCTCATCCGCCACCTGACCGGCTCCGACTTCGACTACATCTACGCCGAGGTCGCGCCGAACCTGCGCGACGGGCTGAAGGTGGAGGACATGCTCATGGCCGTGGGCAAGATGAAGGACGGCACCGCATTCCTCTTCGACCCCTCGTGGAGCCGCCTGGAGGAGAAACTGAAGGTGCCGGGCCCGGGCTGGGAGCGTTTCCCCAAGCGCATGGAGGTGAACGTGACGATCACGGGCGAGAAGGGCATGATCAGCTGCGACTGCTTCGGACCGAACGTGTACCACAACGGCGCGCCGAATGACCGCTACACCGTGCAGTACACCTACTTCGACGAGTGGGTGGGCCTGATCGACGAGTTCGTGGACTGCATCCGAAACCGCAAGACGCCGCTCATCAACCTGAAGTGGCACAAGCAGACGATCCAGGCCATGCTCGGCTGCTACGAGTCCATCCAGACCGGCAAGATCGCGTACGTGGGCAAAGTGAAGTGATGAAGGCTTCCCTGGGCGCCATTTTCGCGTCCTTCCTGTGCGCCGCCGCCGTTGCCGGCGACGGCGACGGGAGGGACTGGTCGGAGATATTTCTCGGTTCAAGCCCCAGCGTCAGCGCCGACGGCGCGCGGTTCGTATTCGAGTGGAACGACTCGGTCTGGATCGCGCCCACGGCGGGCGGGACGGCCGAGCGTCTCACGCCGGAAGAGTCGCGCGAGTCCTGGCCCGCGCTCTCGCCGGATGGTGCCCGCGTGGTCTTTCTGTCCTCGCGGGACGGTGGAAACAAGATATTCGTTATGGATTTGGCGACGCTGCGCGTGAGCCAGCTGTCGCACCACAGTGAGCCAACGGGGCTCTCCGGGTGGGCGCCGGACGGCAAGCGCCTTGTCGGCGGCGCGCTGCGCGACCACGCCGGCGACGCCTCCACGGGCTGGCGCATCGCCTTCTTTACGCCGGACGGCGGCGAGACCTATCCGCTCGCGCGCGTGCGTTCGCGCGATGCGGCGCTTTCGCCCGACGGGCGATTGCTCGCGTTTTCGCGCCGCGGCGAGGACATCTATCGTAAGCGCCGTTCAGGGAAGGCGCCTGAGGATGCGGAGATCTGGATATATGACATGCAGACGAAGGAGTTCCGGCGTGCGGCGACGGCGTCGGAAAACGCCTTCTTCCCGCGTTGGCGTCCGGACGGCAAGGCGTTCTACTACCTCGGCCGGCGGCAGGGGGCGTTCGTTGTTGGCGTGCGCGAGCACGTGCTGGCGGACGGCGCCGACCGCGAAGTGGTCTCGTTCGGCAACGACGCGGCGTTCCAGCCGTCGGTCTCGGCGGACGGCCGCACGATGGTGGTACGGGCCGGATTCGACTTCTGGCGGCTTGATCCGACGGCGGCTAGTCCCAAGCCCGTGCGCATCGCGCTTCGTCCGAGCGGCTACCAGTCCACGGCCTCTTTCGGCCGCCGCAGGTTCTACACCGCCGCCTGGAACGCGGAAGGAGAGGGTGACGTCTCGTTCTGCTCGGACGGCATGGAGGTGGCGCTCACCGTCGGCGGCGGTCTCTACGCGATGGACACGGTCGTCAGGACGCCGCGCCTCGTGGCGGAGCGGCGTCTCGCGCGCGTGACGAAGTGTGCGTTCGCGCCGGACGGTTCCTGCCTCTACTACGTGGTGGACCGCGGCGACGGATCGGAGATCTGCCGTGCGCGCCGCACGAACGCAGGCCTGCCGTGGTGGGAGAACGCCACGTTCAAGACGGAGACGCTGATTTCTGACGATTCGGTCCGCATCGGCCTGTACGTCTCGCCCGACGGCACGCGCCTCGCCTGCCCGAACCAGCGCGGCGGCCTCGAGGTGGTGACCCTGAAGGACATGAAGTCGGAACTGCGCGCCGAGGCCTACTCCGCGGGCGCCATCGCCTGGAGCCCCGACGCGCGCTACCTCGCGGCGGAGCTCGTGGACGCGGACGACAACCGCGACGTGTGGATCGTTCCTGCGACGGGCGGCGGAAAGCCGTACAACCTGACGCGGAACTGGAAGTGGGACGGGGCGCCGGCGTGGAGTCCGGACGGCAAACTGCTCGCCTGGTCGGGCAATCGTCCGGGGACCGGCAACGGCAGCGACCAGATCTACTACGTCTATCTCGATCCCAAGGACGAGTCCGACGACAAGGCGGAGGCCGTCCGGCGCGCCCGGCGCGGCATCGTCAAACAGGACACGAAGAATGACGAGAAGAGCAAAAAGGACGAGAAGGGCAAGAAGGAGGAGAAGGGCAATCAGGGTGCGCCACGTGTGAACATCGTGTTCGATGGACTCTTCGATCGCATCCGGTGCACGGGCGTGTCGGGAACCTCGCCGTTCTTCTCGCACGATTCCCGCACGCTCGCCTACGCCAACGGGTCGTCCACGTTCACGCTGCACGTTCCGGACCGCATGACGGGCGAGAAACTGTCGTCCAAACGCGGGCGCAATCCGCATTGGTACGCGAAGGACAATCGCCTCGCGTGGGTTGTTGACAACAAGCCCGCGCATAAGGACACGACGTTCGACCTGAGCGTGTACAGGGAGGACGACATGGCCGACTACCGCGAACTCGCCTTCCGCACGGCGTGGGCGAGGCTGCGGGACCGGTTCTACGACAGGGGCATGCACGGCGTGGACTGGAAGGCCGTGCGGGACAGGTACCTGCCGGCGGCGCGCCACGCCTCCAGCTACTCAGTCTTCACGCGCGTCGTCAGCCTCATGACCGGCGAGCTGGACGCCTCGCATTTAGGCTTCTGGTCGTCGAGCACGTCGGACCGCGAATGGGTTCGTCCGCCGAAGCCGCACAACTGGACGGCCGTCACGGGGCACCTCGGCGTGCGGTTCGCGCCGGGCACGTTCAATGTGGCAGAGGTGATTCCCGGTTCGCCGGCGGAGGGCAAGCTGCGCGTCGGGGACGAGGTCGTGGAGATCGACGGCAAGCGGCTGGGGACGGGGACGCAACTGGACGACATTCTGAATCTGCCCGAAGGCAAGCAGGTGCAGATCGTCGTCAAGGGACGCGAGGCGGAGCCCGTCTACCTCAAGCTTGCGACATACGCACGGATACGCGACCTCATCGCGGAGGCGGAGGTGAAGTCCGCGCGTGCGCGCGTTGACATCGCGACCGCGGGAAGGGTCGGATACCTTGCCGTGCGGAAGATGAAGCCGAAGGACTACCAGATGTTCGAGGAGGAGGTGTATTCGCGCTGCTGGGGGAAGGACGCGCTCGTCATCGACCTGCGTGGCAACACGGGGGGATTCACGGCTGACTGGTTACTTTCCGTCATCTGCGGCGGCGACCATGCGCGCAGCGTCGCGCCGAACGGGCAGACGGGCTACCTGTTCGGCTACTGGAACCGTCCCGTGTTCTCAAAGCCCGTGGCGGTGCTGGTGGACGAACGGGTGTTCTCCAACGGCGAGATGTTCGCCCACGCGGTGAAGACGCTGAAGCGCGGACCGCTCGTCGGGCGGCGCACCGCCGGCGGCGTGATCGCCACGAGCAACGTGAATTTGCTCGACTACGGCACGTTCCGCATCCCCGGACGCGGTTGGTTCCTCTTCGACGGCAGCGACATGGAGAACAACGGCGCGAAGCCGGACATCGAGGTGGACTTGACGCCGGCGGACGAAGAAGCCGGGCGCGACCCGCAGCTCGACGCGGCGGTTAAGGCCATGATGGACGCCTTGGCGTCACCATCTCCGGCGTTTAAACCCCGTTATTCACGATGAATGGAGGCAACGTAATGAAAGGTGTCATTTGTGGCATTGTGGCGGGGATGGCGCTAGGCGCGTCGGCGCTCGACCTCGCCGTGCGCGGGCAGGCGCCCGAGTACGCGATCGTGCGCGCGGCTGACGCGTCGCCCTCGGTGGTGTACGCCGCCGAGGAGCTGCGCGACTTCACGGAGAAGATGACGGGCGTCAGGTTGCCGATCATGACGGTGGCGGACGCGGCACGCGCGTCCCTCCCGCGAAAGGCCGTGTTCATCAACTCGTCTCGTCTCTCGTCTCAGGTCTCACGTCCCCTCAATTTAGGCGACGATGGATTCAGCTTGAAGGTTGTCCAAGGCGACCTGCATGTCACCGGCGGGAAGCGCGGCGTGCTCTACGGCGTGTACGAGCTGCTGGAGCGCTACGGCGGCTGTCGCTGGTACGCCTCGTGGCACACGGTCGTGCCGGCACGCGACGCCTTTTCCGTGCCCGACGGACTTGACGACGCGCAGACGCCCGCGTTCCCGCACCGCGAGCCGTTCTGGTGGGACATGTTCAACGGCGACTTCGCCGCGCGCAACCGCGCGAACGGTCCCGCGATGCGCGTGGGCGCGAAGCACGGCGGCCCCGCCGGACGTTTCGGCGGCGGCCTCGGCAACTGCCACACCTTCAACCGGCTCCTGCCGCCCGAGAAGTATTTCGACGCGCATCCCGAATACTTCAGCATGGTGAACGGGACGCGCCTGAAGGAGCGCACGCAGCTCTGCCTCACGAATCCCGACGTACTGCGCATCGTCACCTCGAACGTGCTCGCGTGCATCCGCAAGGATCCGACGGCTGACTACTACGGCGTGAGCCAGAACGACTGGTACAACTACTGCGAATGCCCCGCCTGCGCGGCGGTGGACGCGGAGGAGGAATCCCACGCGGGCACGGTGGTGCGGTTCGTGAACGCGATCGCCGAGGCGGTGGAGAGGGAGTTCCCCGGCAAGATCATCGAGACGCTCGCCTACCAGTACACGCGCAAGCCGCCGAAGAAGACGAAGCTGCGTCACAACGTGATGCCCTGCCTCTGCACGATCGAGTGCGACTTCTCGCGTCCGCTCCCCGATTCGCGCTATCACCAGAACGTGAAGTTCGTGGACGAGATCAAGGCGTGGCACGCGCAGGCGACGCGTCTGTACGTGTGGGACTACGTGACGGACTTCCACTGCTACCCCTATCCGTTCCCGGACGCCTACGCGTTGCAGGGCAACGTGCAGTTCTTCCGCGACAACGGCGTCTACGCCCTCTTCGAGCAGGGCGACCGCCAGGGTTGCAACGCGGGCTTCGCCGAGCTGAAGGCGTGGCTGCTCGCGAAGTGGATGTGGAACCCCGACCGGCCGATGAAGCCGCTCCTCGACGACTTCTTCGCCGGATTCTACGGGGCGGGCGCGCCGTTCGTGCGCGAATACTTCGAGGAGCTGCACCGCCTGCAGATCGCCTACACGTCCGCCGACACCAACCGCTGGCTCAACTGCCACCAGAACATCCCCAGCCCGGACATCCCCGTCGAGTTCTGGGACCGCGCGGACGCGCTGCTGGAGAAGGCCGCCGCCGCCGTGAAAGGCGACAAGACGCTGGAGTTCAACGTTCGCACCGCCCGCTTCGGCGTGGACTACGTGCGCCTCGAACACTTCCGCAAGAAGCGCGGTGCGGTGGTGGACCTCACGGGCACGCCACAGGTTGTCGCGGTCGAGATCCCGCAGCTCGCCCTCCGCGCGCTCGCGTTCGTGGACGAGGTGAAGCACATGCGCCTCTGCTCCAGCCTTCCGCGCCACACCGCCATCCTCGACGCGTGGCGGCGGCTGGCGGACGGCACGAACGTGGCGCGGACGGACGGCGTGGTGGAGGACGCCTTCCTGCACCTGCTCCGTCTGGGCGACGGCAACGAGCGCGTGGACGATCCGCTCGCGGAGGACGGCCATGCGGCGAAGATCGCCAACCCCCAGCCGCGCTGGTCGGTCAACTTCCCGATGTCCGACGCCGCGTTTGCGTCCGGCACGCGCTATTCCGTGCAGATGCGCCTGCGCGCGGACCTCGTCCCAGGCCGCAAGGGACCCGCCGTCACGGCCGGCATCTACGATCCGAAGACGAAGAAGCATGTCTGTTCCTGCGCGTATCCTGCCGAGAAGTTGTCGGGCGAATACGCCTGGTACACGATCGGCATGTTCGACCCCGCCACGCTCTCCGACCAGGCCTACCTCTTCGTCGGTGACGGCTATCTCGACAAGTCCGGCAAGCGTTTCGTCCCCGCGCTCTACTTGGACAAGCTTCACTTTGCCCCGGTATCCCGGCAAGCGGCGGTGGAGCCGTGGTTCGGGGCGCCGATTCCCGCGTCGGGCGAGGACGGACGCGAAGACTGCGGCATGACGGCTGCGCGCGTGTTCGATGGGCCGATTGCGGGGCTGACGCGCATCGGCACGCTGGCCGTCCCTCAATCGGCCGACTTGCCGGAATCCTCCAACGCCTCCATCGGCTTCGAGTGCCTCGACCGCGGTTTGTTCGACCCCGACCGCTGCTACGACACGCTGGCGGCGGCGGGCGTGAAGTGGGCGCGGTGCCAGACGATGTGGAGCCGTTGCGAGAAACAGAAGGGCGTGTACGACTTCTCCGTGCTCGACGGCGTCGTGGACAACCTGACGAAGCGCGGGATCCGTCCGTGGTTCAGCGTCACGTTCGGCAACACGCTGTACATGACGAACTGCTTCACCGGCGCGGCCGTGGGGTGCGTGCCCACGCTCTACGGCGAGGAATGCCGCGCGGCTTGGTGCGCCTACGTGCGCGCGCTCGCGAAGCGCTACAAGGGGAAGGTCACGCACTGGGAGATCTGGAACGAGCCGAACATCAAGCACTTCTGGCAGCCGAGTACGCCGAACGCCGACGACTATCTAGAGCTCGTGAAGCTGACGGGTGGCGTGATCCGCGAGGAGATTCCCGACGCGAAGATCGGCGGCACCACGTCGTCAGCGGCGCTCAACGCCTGGGAGAAGCGTTTCTTCGAGGCGGGCGGCGCGGCGGCGATCGACTTCTGGTGCGGCCATGCCTACACGCGCGTGCCCGAGCGTCTCCGCCGCGAGCAGCGGATTGCCTCTGGCAGTTCGTCCGACTACGTCGCGGTCCTCAAGGACGTGCGCGCCTTCATCGACGCGCACGGCGGGAAGCACATGGACATCTGGCAGGGCGAGTCCGGCTTCCCGAGCTGGTTCCCGGCCGGGCACTGGCTCTGGTGGCCGAGAAGCGTCTGCCAGGAAGGCTGGCAAAGCCAGGCGAACCAGGCGAAGTGGCTCCTGCGCCGTTTCGTCACCGACCGCCGCGCCGGCATCGCGCGCAGTTCGTTCTTCCAGATGGCGGACATCTCCCGCCACTACTCGATGGCGCTGACCACGCAGGCGCATCCCGCCGAACACGGTATCGTGAACGGCTGGACGTACAAGCCCAAGATGTCTTGCCGCGCGTTCGGGAACTATAACGCGCTCCTCGCGACGGCGAAGCACGACGAGTCGATCAACGTGTCGCTCACGCCGGCGTCGGACGCGGGTGCGCCCATGGTGGCGACGGCGTTCCGCGCGGCGGACGGCAAGCCGCTCTTCCTCTACTACGCGGCGTTCGACTTCTCGGGCTCGTACACGGGCACGTGCTACACGGCGCGCTGCGACGCGAAGCTCTCCGTCCCGACGGCGCTCGCGCCGAAGGATCCGGTCCTCGTGGACATGCTCCGCGGCGGCGTCTATTCGGTAGCAAACAGCGGTCGCGCAGGAGCGCGACCCTCCCACTGGGACAACGGGCATCTTGCCCGTTGCGACTTTACCCATCTCCCCCTCGTGGACTATCCACTCATACTGACGGACCGCACCCAAGTGCCGCTTGTCACTTCCCCGAGCCGACGTTGATCTGCCCGAAGTCGATCGTGGCGTGAGACACGTCGAACGGCTTGCCCGCGACCGTCCCCTTGACATTCTCGAAGTGCATGTCAGTAATGTGCGTGCCCGTGTTCCCGCGAACCATGAACGGGCGTTTCGATTTGACGGTGAAGTTGCGGAACGTCATGTGCCCGAAGTCGCGCAGGACGATCCCTTCGCCCACGAACATCTGAAGCGGATGCCCGCCGCTCCGCACCGTCCAGTTCTCGAAGAGGATGTTCTCGGTCTTCAGGTAGCCGTTGTCGCCCATCGTCAGGTAGCGGCGGGGCTGCTGCGAGCCGATGGCGTTGTTCCCGTCGAACTCGATGTTGCGGAACACGGCGTTGCGAATCGTGTCGTCCGAGGGGCAGCCGATGCGCACGCCCTGGCACGGCGTGTTGAAGTAGCAGTTGGAGACGACCACGTCCTCCGTCACCACGGGCACGTCCCGCCGCCGCTCGTCGCGGATCGCGCGTAG
>JAFRSR010000065.1 GCA_017427485.1 Kiritimatiellia bacterium | reverse complement strand
GCGGGTAATGACCGCGGAGCGAAGGGTTCCCGCATTGAGAGCGCCTCAAACAGGTCGGCGGGTGCCGATTCGCTTCGGAAGAAGCGCATGACGGATGAGGAGATTGCGGCCATCGCGGCGAAACACCGCATGGCGAAGTTTCCGAATCTCGCGCTGACGAGGGAGAGTCGGCAAGTTGCGCCCGCTGACGCACTACGGCCTCTACCGCCTCGCGTGGGCGGACGTGAGAAGGGCAAGGTAAGAAATGCCGAAACGGAATTGACAGGAGAAAAAAATCGTATAATATACGCATAGCAATCCAAGAAAGGTAGAAATCCATGGCAACAGGAAAAGCACTCAATGGAAAGCCGTATGCGGGAAATCCGCACGTACGGTTTGACGAGGGGGAAGTCGCATCGGCGGCAACGCCGAGGCGTGGGTCTCTACTCTACAGCATGAGGAAACTGATGACCCTCGCCGCAGTCGCGGCAAGCGCGTTTCTTCCGGCAAGTGCAGAAACTCACGCGCTCCAACCGTATGCTTACGTGCAGTCGTATGGTGGAAACAGGGTTGAAACGGGATACATTCCGCAACCTCTATCCAATCTGTATCTGGATTTTCAGGTTCCGACAGTTACGCGTAATAGAGGTCTTATGGGGGCGAATGGCGGCGACCTCAAGTGTGTATTCTATTGCAGCAACAACAATCCCTCCAGATTCAACTGGTACTATCGTGACAGTAGCTCAACAACTATCACTACGCTCTTGAATCCAGCCGATGATCAGCGACGCGTGTTGAAAGTCACACATGAGACAGAATCCACCGAGACGGTGGAGTTCAGCCTCTATGATCGTACTGGTAAGCATACTCTGAATCCAACAACATCTCATAGTGGCAGTACTACCTACCCCATAAATCTATTTGCATACGGAACTGGTAGTGATGCAACAATTAGAAGTAGCGCGAGAATCTATTGCTTCGAGGCATCGGACAGTAACGCGGCAGTTTTCCTTGCGCCGACAACCAATGAACTTGGCGAGGCGGGATTCATGGACGTCATCAGCGGCATATTCCACGGGGAGGCGCAGCCCAGTCCTTCCACGGCAATGACCTTTTCCGACGGCATTGGTAGCGCGGACGACTACAAGTACGAGGACGGCGTGTTCTCCGCGAAGTTCCACGCTTACGCGACGGACGACGCGATGGGCGGCGTCAAGTTCGGCGACGGCGAGGCGTCTGGCACGGCGGAGGCGTGGGTGGCGCGCGGCGGCAACGTCACGCTGACCGCCGTTCCGGAGGAAGGATTCGAGTTCGCCGGATGGACGGGCGACACGTGGGCGATCACGTCCGGCGCGGCATCCGACGCGTCCATCACGGTGACGAGCGGCACGGCGGTGCAGCTTCTTGCGGCGTTCCGCGAACCGTCGTGGCACTGGACGGGCGCGGCGAATGACGGCAACTGGTTCACGCCCGGCAACTGGAAGGATGCCGACGGTAATGTCGCGACCTCGCTTGCGGGTGACGAGAAATTTACCTTCGACCAGGCCGGTGTCACGACGGTGAATTACAATCCCTCCAGCGATGATTTCGCGATAACCAAGATAACGTTCGGGGCAGGCGCTGGCGCGGTGACGGTGACCGGCGGGAAGATGGCGTCCATAGGCAGTATCGTGTGCGAGAACGGCGTGGAGAACGTGATGGAGAATGAAGTCGCATTTTCCGGCGCTATCGACGTGACGGCGACAAGCGGGCGTGTGCGCTTTACGGGTGGCACAACGGGAACTGGCATCTCCAACCACACGACATTCTACGGGAAGTACACGATCACGGCGACGGGCGACTGGGCTCCGCCAGGCGGTTCCACATTGAAGACGGGAGCGGAACTCAATCTGCCGAATGGAACGTATTACGACCATATTAACAGGCTCACGATTGAGAGCGGCGCTACGGTGACGGTCAAGAACACAAAGACAAATGGAAGCGGAAACAAGTATCTTCTCAACAAGAACAGCGGCGTGTTCAAGGCCACCACTGAAATCTATTCCGATACGGATCTCAGTAGCAATGGCAACGGCGGCGGATATGTGGAGAATGAGTCCGGCGGTGGCGTGTTCATCGCAAACCAGCTTCGCGCGAAAGGGGTTCTCGTCCCGTCTCAAACTACGATTGTAGGGCCTGCCGGTTTCATGCATGGGCAAAATGGCTACATTCGTATCGCAGATGGCGGTAGTCTTTACTTCGGTTCATACGCCGACTGGCCGATATTCTATAATACCCATGACAATTACGGCACAACGCTCAAAGGCATGCGCAAGATTGGCGGCAGCGGCATGACCACTGTGACGTTCGACACGACGGACTACTACGACAGCACCATCAAACGGACGATCACGGCGGAATCCGGCATCGGCGGATCGACGGAAGCATTGGCCGATACTGTTGCGGTGGTCGTGCAGGGAATCGGCAGTTTCGTATTCGCCAACACCGGCATCAATGATAACGACTTCGGCGGTGGCTTGACGGTCAAGAATTCCGCGACGGTCTCGGTCAACAAAGGGGCTCGTCCCGGCAGGGGAGCGGTGACGCTGGAGGGCACTTCGACGCTGCAGGTGACGGCGTCCGCCACGGTGACGCTCGGCGGGGCTCTCACAATCGGCGAGAACGCGAACCTTGCGTTCAACTTCACGGTGAAGGACGCTGCGCCGGTGCTGGGCGGCACGGCGGTGACGGCGGCGGGCGAGAGCGTGAACGTGAAGGTGACGGCGGCGGACGGCATACGTCCGAAGGGCGGCGACTACGCGCTCACGAGCGGGATGGACTTCACTGGCAAGACGGTGAACCTGATCGACAAGCCTGAATGGGCGAAAGGCGCGCGCGTTGTGGACGGCAACATCGTTCTTTCGGTCAAGCCGAAAGGCTTCATGGTCATCGTCAAGTAGCAATGTCGCGGTGACGCTGGATGGCGTCTTCCCCATGGATTTCGCTGCGTAATACCCGCAGAGGAGCCCAGGGGTCTGACCCCATTGGTGGAGTAGGAGTGGTGGAGTAGGGTCTATGGCGATGCCGCAGAGAGACGATCCGCCTACGCAAAGGCTACGGCGGACAGGCACGATAGAGGCGATCAAGCGACTTGAGCCGCCTTCGCGCGTGCGCTACGGCGCGCCAGGCGCGTTGCTTGAGTATGCCGTCATGCACGGTGACGAAGCCGAACGCATCCGCGAAGAAAGGACCGGCGGGTGCGTTGGTTTTGCGGAAGGTCGGCGGTCGCGGGGCGCCCGCCCTACCGGCGCGAGGATGAGTGTGGTATAATTTCAAGGTAAGCGCAAGGAGAGAAGATGGCAACAAGAAAAACAAAAGCGGGCAAAAAGGTTGAGACACTGAAGAAACCGGCTATATGGTCGGCCGAGGCTTTTGGTGAAGGGGGTTACGAAGTTGTCCCGCCGGAAAAAGAGGAAGAGTTTAACAAACTGGCCGAAGAGGAGAACCGTCGTCGTCGTCCGGGAATGTACCGACAATGATCTGACGCCCGCCCTGCCGGCGCGAGGATGAGTGTGGTATAATCTGATGTGGAGGAACTGACATGAAGAAAGTCGAAAAAGAGTTTGAGAGTCTGGTGGGGAAAATCCAGACGGCCAATCAGGCGCTTCGACAAGATGCGCTTGGGATCATCAATCGTAGCGTGACCACACGGGCCTGGCTCACGGGCTACTACATTGTCGAATTCGAGCAGGGCGGCAAGGCGCGTGCGGCGTACGGCGACGGGCTACTGAAAAGACTGTCTGAACGCCTTGGCGTGAAGGACTATTCGGTACATACTCTCAAGAAATATCGGGAGTTCTACCGAATTTTCCCTAAGTTGGCAATGCCGATTCGTGATTATTTGATTGAGAGATTCGGGAAAGGATATTCGACGAATATCCAATTGTCCGTTATGGGCGAAACAATCTCCTGTAATCAAGAACCTAAAGTTTGTCAAATTGGATATTCGCCGATTACCCAATCTAGGAATCTGCTGGAATTTGATGATAAAGGCGAGGATGTCTCAATATCGCCATACGCATTGTTTTCGTGTTTGTCTTATACACACATGTCAAACCTGCTGTCTTTGCCCCTTGACCTTATGCGCACGTTCTATGCGTTCGAGGCGATACGGGGAACATGGAGCGTCACGGAATTGAAGCGGCAGATCGAGAGCCAGTACTACCAGCGCTGCGGCTGGAGCAGGGATCCGCACAAGTACGCTGCGATGGTGCAGGGCAAAGCAGACAGGCTCAATGCAGACGATTTCATCAAGACGAACAATGTGCTGGAGTTCCTTGGCGCAAAACTGCCGGAGGGTTGGGAAGAGGATGATCTGGAACAGGGGATCTGCGATAATCTAAAGGAGTTTATCCTTGAAATGGGGGCGGGGTTCTGCTTCGAGGCGCGTCAGAAGAAGATTCTGATCGATGACGCCTACGAGCGGATCGACCTCGTGTTCTACCACCGTATTCTGAAGTGCCACGTACTTATTGAGCTGAAGCCGAAGAAGTTCAATCGTGCAGACGCCGTGCAGCTGGGCGTGTACATGGAATACTACCGCAAGCGGGTTATGACGGAGGGTGACAATCCGCCGATTGGGATTCTGATGTGTACGGAAGTCGGCAAGGAAATCGCCGAATACATCGCACCGTTCATTGACGAACGGCTATTCCTTTCAAAGTACATGCTCCAGCTTCCGTCGAAGGAAACACTTACGGGCTTCCTCAGAAAAGAAAACGAGGGACTTCAGGCAAGTGTGGGAAAAGGTGTGGTAAAAAGTGCGGGAAAGAAAAGCGCAAAGACTCGTAAAATCGGCAGCCGCAAGGCATGATAGAGGGATCCCATTGATGGAGTAGAAATGGGGGAGTAGAGACTATGGCGATGCCGCAGAGAGACAACACGATAGAGGCGATCAAGCGACTTGAGCCGCCTTCGCGCGTGCGCTACGGCGCGTCCGGCACGTTGCTTGAGTATGCCGTCATGCACGGTGACGATGCCGAACGCATCCGCGACGAAAGGACCGGCGGGTGCGTTGGTTTTGCGGAAGGTCGGCGGTCGCGGGGCGCCCGCCCTACCGGCGCGAGGATGAGTGTGGTATAATTTCAAGGTAAGCGCAAGGAGAGAAGATGGCGACGGGATCAACAGGGACTGACCCCGTTGACACAGTAGCATTGGCACTGTAATGGCGCGTCCATGGGGTCTGGTCGTTCATGG
>JAFRSR010000009.1 GCA_017427485.1 Kiritimatiellia bacterium | reverse complement strand
GGTGGGCCGCGACGGCCGCGTGCTGCGGCAGTGGCCGGTCGCCGCAAACCCCACGGGCATCGCCGCGGGCGGCGGGTTCGTGTACGTGACGTGCGGCGAGGCGAACGGCGAGCTGCGCAAGTACGCGCCCGACGGAAAATGTGTCAAGACCGCCGCCGTGGGGCACTGCCCCTGCGGGCCGGTGCTCTCCAAGGACGGCCGCACCGTCTACGTGCTCAACCGCTTCCTCGCCCAGGTGAGCGTGCTCGACGCCGAGAAGATGGCCGTCGTGAAGACGGTCAAGGTGCTGCGCGAGCCGTTCGCCGCAGCCCTCGGCGCGGAAGGGAAGCTCCTCTTCGTCGCGAACATGCTGCCGTACTGCGCGTCCACGAACGACGTGGTGGCGGCGGCCGTGAGCGTGGTCGACACGCGCACGTTCGCCGTGCGGCACGTCATGCTGCCGAACGGCTCCACGGGCGTGCGCGGCATCGCGTCGTCGCCCGACGGGAAGAGCGTGTACGTGACGCACACGATGGGCCGCTACCAGCTGCCCACCACGCAGCTCGAGCGCGGCTGGATGAACACCGCCGCGCTCAGCGTGTTCGACGGCGCCACGGGCGCGTACGTGAACACCGTGCTCCTCGACGACGTGGACCGCGGCGGCGCGAACCCGTGGGGCGTCGCGGTGACGGCGGACGGCCGCACGCTCGTGGTCGCGCACGCGGGCACCTGCGAGCTCTCCCTCATCGACCGCGCCGCGCTCCACGACCGCCTCGCGAAGGCCGCGAAGGGCGAGAGCGCGAGCGGCATCGTGAAAAGCGCCGAGGACGTGCCGAACGACCTCGCGTTCCTCGTCTCGATCCGCCGCCGCGTGCTCGCGGGCGGCAACGGCCCGCGCGGCGTGCTCCTCTCCGGGCGCACCGCGGTGACCGCGCTCTACTTCGAGGACGCCGTCTCGCTCTTCAACCTCGACGACCCCGCCGCGCGCGCCCAGGTGGTGCCCCTCGGCCCGAAGCCCGACCTCTCCCGCGACCGCGCGCGCCGCGGCGAGATGCTCTACAACGACGGCTCGATGTGCTTCCAGCAGTGGCAGAGCTGCGCGAGCTGCCATCCGGACGGGCGCGTGGACGGCCTCAACTGGGACCTCCTGAACGACGGCATGGGCAACCCCAAGCAGACGCGCAGCGAGCTCTACAACCACGTGACGCCGCCCACGATGATCACGGGCATCCGCAAGGACATGCACGCCTGCAACGCCGCCGGCCTCATCCACATCCAGTTCGTCACGCGTCCCGAGGAGGACGTCTACTGCTTCGACGCCTACGTGGAGAAGATGAAACCCGTGCCGAGCCCCTACCTCGTGAACGGCAAGCTCTCCGCACGCGCCCAGCGCGGCGAGAAACTGTTCCGCCAGGCGAAGTGCGCGGAGTGCCATACGCCGGACAAGAAGGCACCGGGCGGCGAGCCCCTCTGGACCGACCTCAAGCTCTACGACGTGGGCGTGGGCGCGGCCACGGAGACGGGCCGCAAGTTCGACACGCCCACGCTCGCCGAGTGCTGGCGCACGGCGCCTTACCTCTATGACGGCCGCGCCCTCACGATGGAGGAGGTGCTGACGATCTGCAATCCCAACGACAAACACGGCGAAACCTCCAAGCTCACCCCCGAGCAGATCAAGGACCTCGCCGAATACGTGCTGTCGCTCTGACGGCGCAGAAAAGCAAGGAGACTGCCATGTCCGAGAAAAAGTCGGTTGTTCACGCATATACACGGTTTTGTCTCCTGCTGGCGGCAGTCGCCGGGACGGCGCGCGGCGACGTGGCCGCTACGTCGGTGACGACGAACGGTACGGAGCTGACCATCGCCGTGAAGGGCGGAGAGACGCTGAACTACGACGCACGACCGCTGTCGATCTTTACGTCCATTGTGAAGGAAGGCGACGGCAAGGCGTACTTCAACCACGGCGTCGCCATCACGAACGCGTTTACCGGCACGATCACGGTCAACGCCGGCATCCTCGGCGCGACCTCCATCGACAACTACGGCACGCCGACGGTCGTGACGGTGGCGTCGGGCGCCTCGCTTGACCTGACCTCCGCCAGCGGCGCGCCCAAAGATCCGCAAACGATGTACAAAGCCCGAGCGAAACTCGTCATGGGCGGCACGGGCGCGGCGGGATGCCCCGGCGCCGTGTTCTGCAACTCGGGTGGCGGCGGGCACGACCACATGTTCACCGATTTCGAGATGACGGCCGATACGACGGTGGGCGGTTCGGCACGCTGGGGCATGGGCGGCAATGCCAACGGACGGTTCGACATGCACGGCTTCACGCTCACCAGTACGGCGTCTCAGCTGCTCCTGGACAATTACAAGACGGACAATCCCGGCCACATCAACGTCGCCGCTGGTAACTTGGTGCTCCAGAACACCGGTCTGCAGCTCTACGGAGGACCAGAGAACGAGATTCGTCTCGTTGGCGGCACGATGGGCTTCTGGAACACGGTCGCGGGTGCGTGTCCGTGGACGCTCGTGGTCGCGAAGGGCGTCGCAAACGCCAACACCGAGAACTTGGTGACCGGCAATTCGGGGGCCGAGCATCTGGTCGGGGCGTGTCGTCCACACGAACGGCACGCTGACCGTCACGGCGGATCGCACCGACTTAAAGGGCGGCGTCACATTCACGGGAGATTTTCTCGCGGAGGACTGCCCGGAACACGTGGGCAAGAACGAGCCTTGGGTCGTCTTCCGCGGCAACAGCTACATCGGATTCCGCGGCAACACCTTCACGAACAGGATCGCGTATACGACAAAATCGGAAGGCGTGGACATCCGGAACGCGTTCTTCGAGTTCACGGGCAGGGGCCCGCACTACATGAGCCGCGTGGGCACGCAGTGCACCAATACGTGGTTCCACGACTTCGGCTACATCAACGCGAATGGCACCTCGTATTCGTGGTTCATCGAGCGCGGGCATTCCCTCGCCGGCGGACCGGCCGAACTGATCCTGACGAACGGCGTGCTGGATCGTACCTCCAGGCAGATCACGCTGGCCAACTCCGGCAAGGGGAACTGGGGGCTCATGCGCGTGCAGAAAGACGCGATCGTCTCGAATAATCTGGTACTGGGCTGGAACGGAAACGGCGCGGCAATCGTGGAAGGGGGCAAGATGGTCATCACGGGCGGGGCGCTTGCGAACAATCCCGCATCCACGAACGCGGCCGGGTTCAACACGGCGCACGGATTCCTGGCCCTTGCCAGTGGCGAAATCGAAGCCAGGAACGCCTTCAATTTCGGCCAATACGGGCGCGCCGTCTACCGGCAGACGGGCGGGTCGTTCACTTCTACGGTAGAAACGGCGTTCAAACCCTTTCTCCGCGGTTGTTGCGAAATCACCGTTTCCGGTGGTACCTTCAGACCGTCGTCCCGGCACTATTCCGCGAGCAGTGATAGCGCAGCGGCCGTAACGCCCTACCATGGTTTCTACAGCCTTGACGTATCAGGAGCGGGCGTAGTCGACATTCCTGGTTACCTGAACTTCCCGGGGACGACCCCCAGCACGCGCGTCGTCTCCCTGCGCAACGGCGGCACGCTCAAGTGCCAGCGTCTCGTCCACAACTCAGACGCGCAAGACAATCCCCACCCCGATACAAAGCTGTACGTGGGCTTCAACGGCGGCGTCCTCAAGCCGACGCTCGGCTGGGTGTTCCACTCGAACTGGAACATCTACCGGCCCACGGCCATCACCGTCTACGACGGCGGCGCGATTTTCGACACGGGCGAGGCCGCCAAGGAGGTTGGCGCAAACGGAACGGATTATGGATTTGACTGTCATTTCTCCTCGCCGCTCCTTGCGCCGACGGGAAAAGGCATCAAGTCGATCACGCTTCCGACGGCGGCGGCTTTCCTTGCGGAAAAGTATCTCACGCCGCCGCGCATCCGCATCAGCGGGGTAGGCGTGTCGGCGACGGCGATCGTGGAGATGGACCTCAAGACCCTGAAGCCGACGGGCGTGACGGTGACGTGCCCCGGATTCGGCTACGACGACAACACGACGGTGACGGTGGATTCATGGAACGGCGAGACGAGCTGGCCGTGCACCTTCGAGCTGGAAGAGCAGGCCGGTGGCGGACTCGTCAAGCGCGGCGAGCATGGACTTGTCCTCAGATCCAGCGGATCCACGTACGCTGGCGACACGACCATCGAGGGAGGCTTCATCCAGTGCTATGTGCAGGGTGCCATTCCAAACGGACGCGGACTGCACCTTGCGGGCGGCAGACTGCTGCTCTCCCAGGGAAATGCTAATTTTGCACTTTCCGTGACGAATTTCACGGGCTACGGTTCGGTGGAGAACGGCACATTGACGGTGACGGAGGCGGTCGAGACGTCGGCTACGGACGTACTGGCGGGACGTTCGCTCGCTCTGACCGGCGGGGCGGGAATCGTATTTGGCGCGGGGTGCCGTCTGGACGTCTCAGGTCTCGCCGCCGCGCTTGAGGCCGCAGAGGATATAGAAGAACTGAGAAAGGCGAAATACCCGGTTCTGACGCTCGCCACGCCTCTGGCGGCGGATGCGGCATTGCCGGAACTGCCCTCAGACCTCCCGCGCGGCTGGGGCGTGAACCTGTCAGCCGACCGTACGCGGTTCGTTCTCGGCTACGCGCGCGGGACGACGATACTTTTCCGTTAAGCGCGTGGAGAAGAACTTCCACGACCGCTTCCTGATCATCGACGACAAAACGCTCTACCTCGTGGGTGCCTCGCTAAAGGATCTCGGCTCGAAGTGCTTTGCCTTCGCGAAACTCGACGCATCGTCGATCCCATTGCTGAAGGCAAGGGTGTAAGGAAGTTCCTGCCGCGACAAGCGCGGCCGCTCCCGAGGAGAGGATGGGGACTTTGGGGACAGTGTTCGGTAGGAACTATCGCCGCGCAGAAGGTGGAGTTCCGCGGAAGATCGCAGCATAGGCGAACATCACGGCAAAGCAGATCGCCGGAACGAAGAACGAGGCGCGGAGCGCGCCGGACGAAGTGCGCAGGTTGGCGTCCCATGTGAAGTCCATCATCGGCACGAGGCCGAAGAAGACGCTTTCCTTCGCGCTGATGACGTTCGCCATCCACGGCGTCACCACCGCACCGCCGAGGATGGCCATGATCATGCCCGGACCGCCGAGCTTGAAGCACTTCGGGTTGAGTCCGCCGAGGGCCATGCCGTAGATCGTGGGGAACAGAATCGCCATGAAGAGGCTGATCCCCATGAGCGCGAGGATGTTGGCCGAGAAGGGCACTCCGCAGACGGTGAAGAGCACCGCAGACGGCAGATAGATGGTCCCCATGCAGCAGAGGAAGCCGAAGACGCAGTAGGTCGCCATGATCTTCCACGGGGCGATCCACTTCATGGCCCATGTTCCCGCCCAGCAGTTCGCGATGTGGATCGCTATCGCGAGGATGTAGTAGTTTGCCGAGACGTCCGGCGCGACGCCGAGTTCCTTCTGCCCATAGACGTTCATCCATGTCCACACCGCGATCTGCATGCCGACGTAGGCGAAGAGCGCGACGAGCCCGAACACGTAGCGCGGCGTGCGCGCGAGCTCCTTGAACGAGGCGCGGTACGCCGGCATCGCGGCGATGCAGGCGAGCGGCCCGATCATGCCGCAGAGCATCCAGGCGAGCTTGTCCATGTTCGGGAACAGAATGCCCGTCAGGACGAACGGGAGCGCCGTGGCCAGGATGGCGGCGCCGACGTGCATGCAGCGCGTCCGCAGCGGAGCGAGCTGCCTTGAGCCGCCTTCCATCTCCGTGACGATCGGATGCCGCAGAAAGTAGACCCAGATCGCAAGCATCACAAGGCAGAGCGCCACGTATGGGACGCAGATCCATGTCAGTTCGGCGTGCACGATCGGGCGCAGCTGTTCGGGCGTCATGGCCAGGCGCTCCTCGACAGTCGCCGGGTTGAGGTGAGCGAGGATGGCCTTCTGGGCGATGAATATACCGACGATCGAGCCGACTGGGTTCATCGCCTGCGCGAAGTTGAGCCGACGGATTGCGCTCTTCGCCTCTCCAATCGCCAGGATGCAGGAATTGGACGATGCCTCCAGGATCGCGCAGCCTCCGGCTACGACGAATATGCCGATGAAGTAGAAGTCGAAACTCTGCCGCAGGCATGCCGGTATGTAGAGGAGCGCGCCGCACACGTAGACGGCAAGCCCTATCAGGATGCCGGTGCGGAAGGAGAACTCCTCCACGAGTATGGACGTGAAGAGCGCAAGCACCGCGTATGCTCCGTAGAACGCCACCTGCACGAGCACGGCGCGGTCCTGGTCCATCGTGAAGATGCGTTGGAATGCCGGCACGAGGTTGTCGGACATGTTGTTCACGACGCCCCAGAGGGCGAAGCAGAGCACCAGAAGAAAGACGGTCAATCTGGAGTTTTTCATTTGTCGCAGGCCCTTTCCGCTGCATGTGCCCGCATCGTCGCTTTCAGCGAGCGTCGTCCGCCGGGCGGAATCGGAACCGGAGCGCCATCCGCGCCGCCCACGAAGATCGGCTCCACGCATACGAACCGCCGCCATTCGTCGCCTGGCACCACGCCGGGACAGAGCTTCTCGGGGCCGGGATTCCAGATGTTGAGGTGGCTTGCGCCTTCGCATTCAACGGTTAGGATGAGCCTGCGGAGCGGGTCGTGCAGGGCGAAGGCCTCCGCCCCCTGCAATCGGAAGATTCGGTCGATGGAATCCGTTAGCCGCAGCGAACCATGCCAGACGCCGCGTTCCGGCTTCGGACGGCTTGGATCGTCCTCGAAGGAAAGTCCGTCAATCCCCTCGACCGTTGACTTCTCGCGCTCCGCGACGCGAAAGTAGGGGTGAAGCCCGAAGGAGCAGGCGAAGTCGTTTGTCCCGAAGTTGACAGTTGTGATTTCAAGGGTCAGCGCGTCGGTCAGCACGATGGAATATTCAAGACGTGCAGGACCTTCCTCCAGAAAGAGCAGGACCTCCGAGCGAGCCGAATCGTCGTTGCGGCTTTTGACGGCAAACTCGCGCCGCCATGCTCTGCCGTGAATCGCGCCCGATTCGTCCACGCCGAACCTTGGCCAGCATACCGGTATGCCGCCGTGTGCCCAGTCGCCTGCCCTCGTCTGCGGCGGGTTGTCGTTCCAGAGAAGTTCATCGCTGCCGACGCGGAACGAGAGCATGCGTGCGCCGTTGAGGTCGATACGGCAGGAGGCGTTCTTCGTGCGAAGTTCGATGATCTCAGCCGTTGCCGAGTACGCGATTGCTGCCAGAATGGCTATGACCCAGTGTTTCATGAGGCGTATTTTACATTTGTGGAACAGGACCTGTCAATCCTCAATTGCAAGGGAAATTCGGGGTGCGGGGCGCGAATGTGTCGCGATGGAACGCGCCCCCCGTCCCCATTGTCCCAATCGTCCCCAATGTCCCCACGGTCCCCATCCCCCGCCGCCATCGCGACCTTCAACGCCTAGTATCCGAAACTCGCCACACGCGGGGCCAGTGAGCCGCCAAGATGGCGGCTCTCCATGCTACTGAAACTTCTGCCTTGTGTCCGTGCCGGGATTTTGATGACATATCCACGATTAAACGAAGGCTTCACAGGTGGACAGCTAACCATCTTCGGAAAGTCGTGTCCACAGGTGGAAAAAGCAGTTTTAGACAGGTGAAAGACATGAAGAATCGTTTCTGTGTCGGATTGATCGCCGCCGCCGTCGCCGGCGCGGCGTGGGCGAACTACGAATGGCGCGGCGCGACGGGCGAATGGAGCACATCCGCCGCAAACTGGTGGGACGGTAGCGCGCTCGTGCCGTGGTCCAACGGCTCGTACGCAGAGATGCCCGTGGCGGCCTCCGGCGTCGAGACCGACATCTCGGTTGACGCAGGCGGCGTCACGGCCAGCACCTACGAACAGCTCTCCGGTGCGACCTACTCGCTGAGCGGCGGGCCGCTCGCCGTCTCGACGCTTTCGGTGCATCCTGGCTTGCTGACGGTTAACAACGCGGTCTCGGCCAGCGGCACTTTCTTCGTCAAGGGAAAGGTGACGATCGCAAACGGCGGTTCGCTCGTCGTCGGCAAATACGAGCCTGCGGAAACTGCAGCCACCGGAACAGACACGGCGGTGGTGACTGTTCTCGCCGGCGGCACGCTGACGGTTACGAACTTCGCGGCGGTTGGATCGAAATATTCCACGCTCTACGTTGACGGCGGTACGGTGAAGCATGCGTTGACGAGATACCAGGATCATGAGGCGTTTTCCAAAAGCAAGGTCAAGGTCGGGCCGAACGGAATGCATGTGGACGAGGCGAAGGCCGGACAGATGTCGTTCCTGCCCTACCCGGTGGAGAGCGGCGGCGACACGGACGGCGGCGTGTGGGTGGAACCGCACTCGGGCTACTATCTCCTCTACGGAAGCAACACCTACAAGGGGGGCCTTCACCTCATGCCGGGCGGCGGACAGGTCGGCATCCAGAGTGACGGCAATCTCGGCGCGACGACCTCTGCCCCGACGAACAGCATTGTCTACATCGGCGACGGAACGACGCAGACCGGGCCGGTGATCATCTCGCACAGCCAGGGTACAATTGCCCTGGGCGCCAACCGCGATATCCTCATCGGCGACAACGTGATGGCGCAGCTCTCGACGTACTCGGATCCATCGCGGCTGGTCCTGCGCGGTGCGATTGATTGCGTGAACCGCACGAACGGCGTGCTGAACATTGGCGGCTACAGCACCGGGACTGTCGTGATCGAGACGTCGGGAGGACGTACCAACCATCTGGGCCGCCTGTTCGTCACGCAGCCGCTCATCATCGGCAACGGTACGATCCTGCTGGAAAACACGACGAGGCTTGAACGCGGAAGAACGGGTACCAATGACGAAATCTGGGGCGTGAACAACGGTAGTCCCTTGAACATCTCGGGCAACGGGCACCTGATGGTGACGGGAGGCGTGCTGAAGGCCGGTAGTTCGCGCAGTTACCAGTGCAACAGCGGACAGATGACGATTTCCCAGAGCGGTGTCGTGGACATGACGGGGAGCCATGAATTCATGCACGGCTACAACGGCCCGGCCGCAACCACAGTTCGTGACGGAGGGCAGTTGCGGACGTCTGTTATTCGCATGGCAGGTGACAGTACCAGCTGTTATAACGACGCGACGAAATCCGTACTGAACGTGGATACGGGCGGCGTGTTGCACGTGGAGGGAAAAGTGTACATCGGGCATGACGGACGGAAGGGGACGCTTAACTTTAACGGCGGCATTCTTGAGTGGGCCGCAGGCACAGGCACCTATCTGGAGGGCACGAGTAACCCGTCTTATACGCGGAAAGGGCTTATGATCTACGTCAAGGAAGGCGGCATGGTCGTGTCGAACAACTCGACGCTCTATGTCGGTCCTTCGCTCAGGTCGGGCGCCGCACAGGATGGAGGCATCACGAAGTGGGGCTCGGGCGAGATGGCTCTCTGGAACCCGACCAACACGTTTACCGGTGCGATTCGCGTCATGCAGGGCTCGTTTGCCACGTTCAACGCAATGACAAACGCAATCAACACGAACTGCACAGTCTGTCTCAACTCGCGCGCCACCTTCCGGGCGAACCTGTCCTACCACACGTTCGCGCGCATCGAGGGCAGCGGATCGTTCACGCAGAACACCGACCGCAACCTTACGGTTTGGCAGGCGATCGCGCCGGGCATGGGAACGAACTCGCTCGGCACGCTGACCGTCTCCGGCGGTCCGATCAACATCGCGGACGGCGTGGCGCTCGAGATCGATGTTGACGCGGCGGGCAACAGCGACTGCTTCAATTATTCGGGCGAGCTCGACCTCTCGGCGCTGACGCTCCACGTCAACGACCTTGCGAAGCTGAACACGGAGAAGAAGTACGTCATCGCCAGCCTGACGGGCGCGACGGGCGATTTCGCCTCCTCGAATCTGCCGAAAGGCTGGCTCGTGAGGTACGATTCGGCACAGCACAAGCTCATCCTGTACTTCCAGCGCGGCACGGTGTTCATGGTCCGATAGCGGGCAAAACTTGAATCCGGCTCGCTTGAAGTGACGCCATTTTAATGCGCTAGCGCTGCTCGGGAACATGCCCCAGTGCGGCCGAGATCATGCCGACGAGCGCGTTCAGGCGCGCGGCGATGGCGGGATAGCGGCTGCTGGGGACGCGGTTCATCGGCCCCGTCACCCAGATTGCCGCGAGAGGGAAGCCCGTGCGGTCGAGGATGGGGACGGCGATGCAGTAGACGCCGTCGTACTCCTCGGCGTTGTCAAGCGCCCAGCCGCGCCGGCGGGTGAGCTCCAGCTCCTTCACGAACGCCGTGCGGCTCGTGATCGTGCGCGCGTTGTAGCGCTTGAACTTCATGCGCGCGAGGAGCGCGTCGCGGCGGGCGTCGTCATACCAGGCCAGGATGGCCTTCCCGGGGGCGGTGACGTGGATCTGGCCGGTGAAGCCCGGGTTGAGCGTGAAGATGAAGGGGTGCGTGCCGGGCACGGACTCGACGACGACCACGTTCGTGCCCTGGATCACGCCGAGGGCGACCGTGTCGTGCAGCTCGTCGCGCAACTGGCGCATGACGGGAATCGCCAGCTCCAGCATGTCGGCGCCGAGCATGGCGCGCTGCCCCACGACCATCATCTTCATCGTGAGGCGGAACGCCTTCGACTCGGGGTCGCGCCGCAGGTAGCCCATCTCCTCCAGCTGGAGCGTGATGCGCGAGACGCTGGCGAAGGGAATGCCGAGCGCGTGCGCGATCTCGGTCTGGTTGAGTCCGTCCGACCGCTGGGCGAGAAGCTCCATGATGCGGATGCCCCGCGAAAGGCCGGGAACGGAGAAGTTGTCGTCCTTTTCTGCCATGGCGCAAGTATACCAAAATTTCGCATTGCGCGCAGTACGGGATTGTGATATCATAATCACAAATGAACAACGAAATCATCTGTGGATAGCTTTTCATTCTTGGAAAGGCATGTTCATGGGTGGAAAAGAGCAGTTTTAGGCAGGAGAAGAACAGAGAAAGGCAGGAATCCATGGCAAAAGGAAAAGCTCTCAATGGAAAGCCGCATGCGGGAAACCCGCACATGCGGTTTGATAAGGGGGAAGTCGCACCGGCGGCATGGATGGCGAAGGCCGCCGTCGTGGCAATTTGCGCGGGCATTACTTTCGCCGCACATGCCGAGAACTTTGTTTGGCGCGGCACGACGGACAATCCCGTCTGGGACACGACGTCTCAGAACTGGGCGTATGACTCATCAACTACAACCCGCAAGGTGTGGGTCAACAACTCTTCCTCCTCCAACCCAAAGTTCGACTCGCAGGGCGCGACGGAC
The DNA here is from genome assembly GCA_017427485.1 of Kiritimatiellia bacterium. Classification (GTDB taxonomy): domain Bacteria; phylum Verrucomicrobiota; class Kiritimatiellia; order RFP12; family UBA1067; genus RUG572. The sequence goes on along the minus strand of JAFRSR010000009.1, from coordinate 17,036 downwards.
ATCACGGTTGACGCCGCCGGCGTGGAGGGCTTCGAGTTCGACCTTGGCGGCACCCACACGCTTTCCGGCGGCCCGGTCACGATGGCGGTCATCGACACAAACGGCGGCGACATCACGATCTACAACACCGTGAACTGCACCAACACCAGTTACGGTTTGCGCATGTTTGGCGGCAACGGGACGCTCACCGTCGGCGACGGCGGCTACCTCAACGCCTATTTCTCGCCATTCAGCGCCGAGTATGCCGGCAAGGTGATTGTCCTCACGAACGGCACGTTCAGGGCAACCTTCAACAGAAACAACCTCAACAACAGCAACAAGCCCACAATCTACTTCAACGGCGGCGCGTTGCTTCATACATGGAACGACTGGCAGAACCATGTCACCTTTGGAAACACGAAGATGGTCATTGGTGAAGGTGGAATGGTCCTACTAAGTCGCGCGAGCTCCGGCAACACCTATCTGCCCCGGCCGATCGGAACGGATACCAGTCTTCCGACGGACGGCGGCATCATTGTGTCGAACCTTTCCAATTACGTTTTGTTCGAGAAGCGCGCCAACCACACCTACCGTGGTGGACTGCACATCAAGAGCAGCACGTCGGGTTACATTGGAATTGAGGAGGGTGATTCCTCCTATGGCAGGGCCCTTGGTGCCGTCCCCGCTACACCGACGGACGACATCTTCTTCGAGAGTCCGTCAAACACGGTTTGCTCAGCACTCGTAGGCCATGGCGGCGGCGTGTCGCTGGACGCGAACCGCAACCTCCGCATCGGCAACGGCGTCACGGCTCAGATCGGCACCTACAACAGTGGTTCTTCCCTGACCATCAAGGGGACGTTTTCGTGCGAAAATCCTCAAACAGGGTTCCTGGTGGTGAACAAAGATACAGGAACCACCACCCTCAATCCGGGGGCTGGGCGCACCAACCACATCGGTCGGCTGTGGGTTTCAAAACCGCTCACCATCGCGAGCGGCACGACGCTTCTTGAGGGCAACACTGGAGTCGTCGATCAAGACAACTCGCTCCATGTCCGCAACGGCGGGACCCTCACGATTTCAGGCGGCGAAGTCATTACGACGGGAAGCGGTAATTACGCTACGCAGAACGGGACGCTTGTCATTTCCGGCGGTCTTCTTGATTTGGGGGATCGGGATTTTCTTCATGCCCATAAAAGTCCTGCTACGACAACGGTCCGGAATGGCGGACGCCTCCACGTGAAGGATATCCGCATTGCCGATGATGGATGCAAGACCGATGCCTCGCAGTCCGTCCTGAACCTCGAAACCGGCGGCGTCGTCCGGGTCACGCGCGACATCTACATCCATAGGGTCCATTCGACCTACAAGGCGACGGTGAACTGCAACGGCGGAACGTTCGAATGGGCCAACACCGTAGCCTCGCACAACTGTCCGGTCGGCTCCGAGGGCGACCACAGTCTCGCCAACACGTTGAACGGACTCACATGGAACGTCAAGGAAGGCGGACTCGTCGTCTCGAACGATTGCCACTGCTACTTCCGTTCCGCGCTCGTCAGCGGCGCCGCGAACGACGGCGGCGTCACGAAGTGGGGAAGTGCGACGTTCGCCCTCTTCAGCCAGGACAGCACCTTCAACGGTCCGGTCACCATCATGCAGGGCGAGTTCCGTGCTGGCAATTCCGGCGTGATTCCGGCGACCTGCACGGCGCGCGTCGCCGCCGGTGCCAGCTTCTCCCCGAACACCTACCCCCTGACCCTCGCCCGCATCGAGGGCAGCGGCACGTTCAAGCAGGTCCTCAACAACGGCACGAAGCTCCTCACTGTCACTTCGGCCATCGCGCCGGGCATGGGGACGAACACGGTCGGCACGTTGACCGTTTCGGATGGTCCGATCAACATCTCGGACGGCGTGGCGCTCGAGATCGACGTGGACGCGGCGGGCAACAGCGACTGCTTCAGCTGTCCGTGCGAGCTCGACCTCTCGAAGATGTCACTCCGCGTCAACGACCTCGCGAAGCTGAACACGGAGAAGAAGTACGTCATCGCCAGCAACCTGATGGATGCGACGGGCGATTTCGCGTCCTCGAACCTGCCGAACGGCTGGTTCACGAGGTACGACGCGGCGCAGCACAAGCTCATCCTGTACTTCCAGCGCGGCACGGTGATCATGGTGCGCTAGAGGACAAAACCTGAATCCGAAAAAGGAGCAGAACATGAAAGACGCATCTGGGCAAGTGGTAACGTGGAATGTCAAATCCTGTGCGTATGCGCGCGTTTTCTTGTTAGTGGCAATCGCATGGTCCGTTCCGGTAGTCCAGGCCGCGCCTCTGGACGTGGGGTTCGACGCGGACGTGGTGGTGGACGTGGCCGACGGCGCTACGCGGACGCAGACGGAGGCCGTGCGGCAAGAGGGCGCGTCGCACATCATCAAGACCGGCGGCGGCACCTGGTCGTTGCCGCTCACCGCCTTCCGCCAGCGCGATCTGTTCAACATCGGCGTGCGCGGCGGCACGCTTGCGCTCTCGAAGGGCAACCTTGCGCCGACGGTCGCGAAGCCGACGGCCGTGCTGAACCGTGCCGCGCTCTGGATCTCGACGATGGACGACAACGGCCAGCGTTCGTCCAAACTCGTCGTCACGAACGGAACGGACGGCACCGCGTACGTCGCGCGCTGGTGCGACGAGCGCGAGACGGATGTCGCCAATCCGACGTTCCGCTATTGCGTGACGGACTGGAGCGCCGCGAACTACTGCCAAGCGGGCATGTTTGGCGTCGACGCCCTCTGCGTGGAGCGCGACGGGCTCCCTGCCGTCTACTGCAACGGCTACACCTCCGGCAAGTACCTGCTCATCGAGCAAGACGGCAAGTTTAGCGAGATTACGACGATCCGCGACATCTTCTGCGTGTTTGCGATGGTGGACACGTATGGCTATCTGCTCGCGAACACGCGCGAGGGAAGTGACTATGGGTTCCATAACTCGTACATCTGCCAGCTGCCCGGGGCTTTCACGGGGAATGCGCCCATCTGGCAGAGCAACAACATGATTCCGGGACCGTCGAAGACCGGCTGGACGTTCCTCGACGGCGCGTACGTGGCGAACCCGTGCAATACGGCCCTGCCGGGCGGCATCCATCTGCTCTCCGTCAAAAGCGGACGGAACGACGGCTTCCTCGGCGGTTTCTGGGGCAACCAGAAATACCAGAACCGGCAAGGCGGCGACTACCTGTATGAGACGGTGGTGTTCACGAACGAGCTGACGGCCGCCGAGCGTGCCAACGTGACGCAGTATCTCTTGCAGAAATGGGGGCTCCAGCCGGCTGCCGGCACGGCGAATGGATCGGTCGAGGTCGCGCCCGGCACGACGCTGGAGATTGCGTCCGATTCCGGCGAGACGTTGCCGAAGGTCGCCGTTTCCGGCGGCGGAATGGTTGTGAAGAAGGGTACGGGAGCGGCGGAAGCGTCTTTCCCGAACTTCGCGGGCGCGGTGCGCGTGGACGGCGGTTCCCTGTTCGTGTCGGACAAAGAGGTGATCGGCGTGGAACCGTCCGCCGGCGCCGCCGTGCAGTCCGCCGTTTCGGGCCGGGGCGGACTCGTCCTTGCCTCCGGAACGGCGGAGGCCGGCACCGCGCGTCTGGCCGGAGACGGCGCCGTGCGCGTGACGGCGCTCGACGCCGACGTCAAGACGCTTGCCGTGGACGGCGGCACGCTTGAGCTGGCCGCGCCCCTTGCCCCTGCGTCCGGCAGTCTGGCTGCGGGAGAAGAAGCTGTCATCACGAACGGCACGTGCGAGGCATACACGGGAAGCATGTGGACGACCATCAACAACCTTGCCCCGCAGTACGGCTGGTTCATCACGGGGGAGACCGCCAACGGCGGCAACATCTGGGCCTGGCAGTCGCAATATCCTTTCAAGCTCCAGCCCTACATGGCGAGCGACAATTTGCGGTTCCTCAACCTTCAGGGCAATTGCCTGATCTACACGAAGACCTCCCTGCCGCGCGCAGGCATCTACGAGCTGACGCTTGACATCTGCGGCCGCGAGGCATTCGACCGCTACATGAACACGCTGCAGGTCGGCCCTTCGCTCGACGCGCTGACGGATGTGGCGTCGTTCAAGGTCCAGCGCGGGCCGAGCGCGTTCATGCGCGTCGCCTACCGCCTCCCGTACGCGCAGGCGGGCGACTACATCGTGGGCATTCGCGGACAGACGACGGGAACGATGGGCGCGCAGGCGGGCGGAACGCTTTTCGACAACGTGTCGCTGCGTTTCGTGACGGACGTGGAGGACGATTCCGTGTGGCCGGTTCCCAACGGCGACTTCGAGCTGCTGGACAACGTGCTCAGCGCGGCCAACTACTACACGCAGCTGTCCATCTCGAACACCGCCGTGCATTGGACGTTCGACAACGACGGCCTGACGGCCACGACGACCGATCCCTACGTGGGCGTGGCGGCGAACGGATACAGGACATGCCACAACGACTACTACAACTACTACATTGCCACGCCGGGCAAGCCCGGATACGTGCATCTCTTCTTCGCGAACACGAACGGCGCCGCGCGCACGACGTTCCGTCCGCCTGCCGGCACGTGGCGTCTGCGGGGCGACATCGCCATCCGGCCCATGTACTGGCGCTGGACGTCCAACTGGAACTGGAACCGCGGGACCGACTATCTGGACGCCGCCGTGACGATTGGCGGCGTGCGGACGGAGCTCGGGCGGCGTATGGTATCGACCCTGTACCTGACCGAGGGCGCATGGCCGACGGCGTTTACCGTGGACGGGGAGACGGACGTGACGCTCGAGCTCCGTCAGACGGTCGACGAACGCGGGTCGCTGGCGGCGGACAATTTCGTGCTCGTGAAGGTTGACGACGGGGAAGAACTCGTACATGACGGCGGTTTCGAGGTGGCAAGTCAGAGCGCATGGAACGGTGCAATGACATCGGACTACTGGCGCGGCGCACAGAACAACGTGGGGCAGACGTACTCATACGTTTTCCCCGTCGCGTATACCTATAATCCGAAGTATTTGGGTTATTCCCAATGCGAAGGAAGCAAGTATTGCATTGTCGTGGGCACGGGATCATTGGAACAGGACATCGCGTTTCCTTCAGAGGGAATCTATCGCCTTACGCTTCATACGGCGGATCGGACCGACAAGAGGAGCTCAGGCGACAATCCGTTGCGCACGTCATTCTACCCGCAGGGCGGCACCACGAACCAGGCGGTGGAGATCGAGACGTTCCGCGTCAACACCACGAACTTCGCCGAGCGCGTGGCGTACTTCCGCGTGCCGTCCGCCGGCAGCTACACGTTCCGCATCGAGGGGACGATCACGAAGAAGGATTCGGACCGCATGGCGCGGCTGGACGGCGTGTCGATACGGAAAGTGAAGGACGGCGCGTTTGCGGACGTGACGCCGGACGTGGCGGAGGACACCGTCATCGAGGTGGCGAACGGCGCGAAGCTGCGGCTGGACTATCCGGGCGCGTTGAAGGTTGACGGCCTCAGGTACGCGGGCCGCTCGTATTCCGGCACGCTCACGGCGGAGAACTGTCCGTTCATCCTGGGTCCCGGCGCGCTGGAGGTGAAGGCGAAGGGCACCGTGCTGATTTTCAGGTAAGCGGAGATGAAAAACACACGGATTTGTTCGCGCCTACGGCGCTCACGGGAGCGGATGAGGAGTGTGTTTTTAGGAGTTGAAAGTGTTCTTAAGTGTCAAAACGTGATGAATCGCCATTTTCTTAAGTGTCAAAACGTGTAAAAATCCACTTTCCTTAAACGTCAAAACGTGATAACATATTCCGCGACGAGGCGAATACTATGATTATGAGGCGAAAAATCACCGAAACTCTTAGAAAATGGCGTGAGGCAGACGCCACGGAGTGTGCGTTGCTCATTGACGGTGCGCGCCGCGTCGGGAAAAGCTTCATCGTTGAGGAATTCGCCAAGGCGGAATATCCTGCGTACCTGATGATCAATTTCAAGTATGTCGGCAGCGACGTGAAAGAGACGTTTCACGAATACCTGAACCGGCTGGACATGTTCTTTGAGAGGCTTTTTCTCGTTCTGGACAAAAAGCCGCTGCCGAAGGGGAGTCTGGTCATATTCGACGAAGTGCAGGAGTTTCCGCGTGCGCGCGAGGCCATCAAGCCGCTTGTGGCGGACGGACGCTACCAGTACATCGAGACGGGATCGCTCATCTCCATCAAGAAAAACGTGGAAGGCATATTGATTCCGTCCGAGGAGCGGCACGTCAAGATGTACCCGATGGACTTTGAGGAGTTCCTGTGGGCAAATGGCGAAGAGTCTCTGATGGACGTGATACGCGATGCGTTTTCCCGCAGGGTGCCGCTCGGGCCGCTCCATCGTCGGGCGATGGATGCCTTCCGCACCTACATGCTCGTCGGCGGGATGCCGCAGGCGGTCAGGAAATACGTCGAGACGCACGACTTCGAGAAGGTCGACAGGACCAAGCGCGACATCCTGGGGCTTTACAGGAGCGCGATCGCGAAGTACGCCGGGGCGAATGCGCTCAAGGTGGAGAGCATGTGGGATGCCATTCCGGCCCAGTTGTCCCGTCACGAGAAGTCGTACAACCTCGCGGACATCGCCGACAACGCGCGCATGAGGGAGTATGAAGATCCGGCGTTCTGGCTGAAGGACGCGATGACCTGCAATTTCTGCTACAACGCGACGGAGCCGAACCTCGGGCTTTCCTTGAGCGCGGACCACACTACGTTCAAGTGCTACATGGCCGACACGGGGCTGCTTGTGAGCCATGCGTTTGACGAGAACGAACTCGTCGCCGAGGCGATCCACAAGCGACTTCTGACCGGCGACATTTCCGTCAACGAAGGGATGATCATGGAGAACGTGGTGGCGCAGATACTGGTCGCCTCCGGACGCAAGCTCTATTTCTATGCGCGTTCTGATCCTTACGACAGGAAGGAGCGTCTGGAGATCGACTTCCTCATCGCCAAGTCCAAACTTGCCAGGAAGAACAACGTCAGTGCGATTGAGGTCAAGAGCGGCAAGCGCGTGCGACCTGCATCGCTCAGGAAGTTTCAGGCGAAGTTCGCGGAGTTCCTCGCCGAGCCGTTTGTTTTCCATGCGGGCGACGTGCGAGATGTCGGGGCGTTCCGTTGCCTCCCTCTGTACATGGCCGCCTGCCTGTAGTTCGGAAGGATGGACGAGTGATGGTGAGGATGCTTCTTCTGTGTGTGGTGGTGGGGGTGTGCGCCGCCGAGACGGCGGTTTCCCATGAAGCCGCCAAGATGGCGGCTCCCCATACTGCGGCTCCCCATGCTGCGCGCACCCCTTTGGAGAGCCGCCATCTTGGCGGCGCAAAGGATGATAATCGATTTGGAGAAAGCAACATGAACAGAACGATTGGTATTCTACAAGATGGCTGTGCGTTTTGACGGGGCGCATCTCCGTAATTCACCCATGCGTATTGAGTTCTGGAAACAACCAGAACAACTTTCAAAAACAACTTTGTCCTACGGGCATACCTTGAACGTTCTCACTCTCGGTATCGTTATAGCTTAGGAATCGACAAATGGGCGCGGGCGAGTTAGCCCGCGCGCCAATGAAAAGTTGTTTTTCGGTTGTTCAAGTTGTTTTCATTACAAAGGGGGCTCGGTGAAAAACAGAGATGCGCCCGTTTTGACGACAAGACGATTTTCCCATTTGATTGTCGGCCGGGAATGTGGTATCATAGCGGCGTTCTTTCGAAAAAGGCGTGTGCCCTTGAGGGGAACTCGGAATGAAGTGACATGGCGAAGATCATACATAACGGAATGCGGAAAGCGGTCAAGGCCGCCGCCCAAAAGGCGGGGGCGGATCGTTCTGCATCCGTGATGAAGCCGGAGTGTCTCGCGCTCATCGAGAACTTTCGGCTCATGGACGACACCTTCATGTCGAAGTGCCTTGAAAACGCGCCGGAGTGCATTGAACTCATTCTGCGGATCATCATCGGCAAGAGGGATTTGAAGGTCGTCAAGTCGCAAACCGAATATCCGATCAAGAGCCTTCAGGGGCGTGGCGTCAGGTTCGATGTGTTCGCCAAGGATTCCAGGGGCCGGGAATACGACATTGAAATCCAGCGCGCGAATGACGGAGCCGAGCCAAGACGCGCACGGTACAATTCCGCGCTAATGGATGCCAACGCGCTCACGTCCGGCGAGGACTTTGGCGGGTTGCGTGATACGTATGTCATTTTCATCACCGAGAACGACGTGATGGGGCGTGGGCAGGGCATGTACGTGTTCGACCGCATGGACAGAAAGTCCGGACTGGAGTTCGGCGACGGGGCGCATGTTGTCTATGCGAACGGGACGTGGCGCGGAAACGACGCCTTGGGGCGTCTCATGCATGATTTCAATTGTCGCGAAGCGGAAGAGATGCATTTCAATGTTCTCAAGAAGAGAGTTAGTCAGTTCAAAGGCTCAGAAGAAGGGAGGCTCATCATGTGCAAAGCAGTAGAAGAATACGCTGAACGCCGTGCGGCCGAGAGCAAGGCCGAGGGCATTGCCGAGGGCGAGCGCAAGGGCGAGCGCAAGGGCAAGCGCGAGACCATGCTCGCTATGGCGAAGCGGTTGCTCGCCAATGGAAAACTCATGCTGAAAGAGATTGCCGAATGCACCGGCCTGTCGCTTGCGCAGGTCAAGAAGCTTCAGGCAGAGATGGCGTGAGAATGGCAATGGCATAAACCCCATGGCCGCAACTCTCCATAACGCCTGCGAGAGCATCGCACAGACCCCGCGCGCGCCGATTCGGGGAAGCGGCGCTCTCGCCGCTTCGGCAAAGGGGCGTCAACTTCTCCGCAATGGAGGAGCAGATCGAGCCGTGCAGAAGTTAGCCGTGGCTAATGGGGGGGGGGGGGGGTAATTATCTTTTAGCCCTCGGCGACAGTTTCCATTTGGATGACGCGGCGCGTCCGGCCTTTGGGGTCGGCGCGCCGTTGCGCGTTCTATTCGGGGAAGCGGCGCTCTCGCGCGGCCGCAAGCGCGCAGAAGCAGACATTCGACATTCGACAGCCGAGAAACGAGACGACATCCGACAGACGACTGTCGGGCGTCGTCTGTCGTTTTGCGTACCGTCGGCGGAACCGCCGCATCGTCACACGTGATTTCCCCATACCTCAAACTAACAAACCAAAGGAGCAGCAATGCACATGAGAAAGAAGAAAACGCAGCGCGGAACGATTCTCGCGCTTCTGGCAGCGGCGGCGCTCTCGCCGCTTCACGCCGACACCTATCAGTTCATCGTCTCCGGCTATCCGGCGGCGAACGAGAGCTATGCGGCGGCCTCGCTGGGCACGGCGCTCGCCACGGCTACGCGCGCTGTCTCCACGACAGCACAGGCGCTCGAGGCCCGCTACCGCACGTGGGACGAGTCCGACGGCATCGCCCTCCGCTCGGACAAGTACCGCGCCACGATGATCATCTTCAGGTGACGAGAAAATGGAGAGGACATAAGACAGACGACAGAGGACAAAGAATAGCCTTTCGGGCATTCCATCCTCTGCCCTTTGTCGTCTGTCCTCTGTCCTCCAGCAACGATCAACCCAAAAGGAAACAACAGAAATGAAAACTCAGAAGAACACCTCCCCTTCGGGGAAGCGGCACTCTTGCCGCTTCATCCTTGCCGCCCTTGCGGCCACGGCAAGCGCGGCACTTCCGGCCGCCGTGCCGGAAATCTCCGGCGTCACGATGACGCAGGCGAGCGACCGCCTCGTGACGATCACCTACACGCTCGCGGACGCGCCGGCCGTCGTGACGGTGGACGTGCAGACGAACAACGCCAGCGGCGGCTGGGCCTCCATCGGCGGCGAAGCCGTGTGGAACGCCACGGGCGACGTGTGGAAAAAGGTGGGCGACGGCCTCACCGAAGGCAACTCCACCTCCGGCACGATCACGTGGCGGCCCGACCACTCGTGGCCCGACCACAAGATCGCGGACGGCGGCGCGCGCGCCGTGGTGACCGCGTGGGCGCTCGACTACACGCCCGACTACATGGCCGTGGACGTGTCCGCCGCCGCCCAGCCGGGCACGCAGACCTACTACCCCGCCGCCGACTTCGTGCCGGGCGGCGTCACGAACGGCCTCTACAAGACGACGATGCTCCTCATGCGCAAGATCATGGCGAAGGACGTAAAGTGGACGATGGGTTCGACGACGCTGGAGACGAAGCGCACCGCCGCCCGCGAGGGAACGCACCAGGTGACGCTCACGAACAACTACTACATCGGCGTCTATGAGGTGACGCAGGCGCAGTGGGATCTGATCCAGCCGAGCCGCCTCGCGCCGTCCTACTACAACAACGCGGCCGATCGCGCGATGCGCCCCGTGGAACAGGTGAGCTACAACGAAATCCGCAACTCCAACAACTCCACGACGGCGGATGCGGCCTACAACTGGCCCGCCGACCCGAACCCGAATTCATTCCTCGGGAAGCTGAAGACCAAGACGGGAATCTACTTTGACCTCCCCTCCGAGGCGCAGTGGGAGTTCGCAGCCCGCGCGGGCAACGGCGACACGAAGTGGGGCGACGGCTCGGGCATCCTGAACGGGGACTCGGACGCGAACCTCAACCTGCTTGGACGGTACGAGCGAGACGGCGGAAAAGTGCTGAACGGGACTTCCTACGCCAACCCCACGCAGTCGTGCGGAGCGACGAACGGCACGGCCATCGTCGGAAGCTATCTTCCGAACGCCTGGGGTCTCTACGACATGCACGGCAACGTGTGGGAGTGGTGCCTCGACTGGTATCAGGAGAAACTCGACCAGATGAAGGACGCGAACGGGGAGGACTACGGCGGGCGTGTGAACATCGACCCGTCCAACTCTGCCAACTACCTGTCCGGCGCGAGTGCGTCGGGTGCGTACCGCGTGACTCGGGGCGGGGGTTGGTACGGCGCGGCGGGCAACTGCCGGCCGGCGTATCGCAACAGCAACCCGCCGGCGAACCGCGGCAACGGCAACGGCTTCCGCGTCCTTTGCTCCGCAGGGTTGCGATAAGCATGCCCAGCAAGACAAAGCCAGCATGAAAAAGCCAGCAACAGGAACACGCATCGCGCGAGACCGGGCCGCCGTGCCCCTGCGGAGCAGGGGCCCCGCGCGGAGCGCGGGAGGCGAGGCCCGGTCGAGCGCGATGCGCAGGGCGTAAAATACCATGTCCCAGTTCAGCATATTCTTCGTGCCCGTGAAGGGCGACGAGCGCAGCGAGGAGGCGTTGAACCTCTGTCTGCGGACGCGCCGCGTCCTGCAGGTGGAGCGTCACGTGTTCCCCGACGGCTGGACGTTCTGCGTGGAGTGGCTGGACGGCGAGGGTGGCGTGAAGGCGCCGTTCGTGCGCAACCCGCAGCGCGTGGACTACCGCGACGTGCTGCCCGAGCCGGTATTCATGCGCTTCGCGAAGCTGCGCGCGTTCCGCAAGGAGCTCGCGCAGACGAACGGCGTGCCGCCGTACATGGTGATGACGGACGCACAGCTGGCCGAAGTCGCGAAGATGGATCCGCCCACGAAGGCGGCCATCGCGAAGATTGACAAGTTCGGCGAGGAGCGTGTGCGGAAATACGGCGAGGCGATCCTCGAGGCGGCGGCGAAGGTCGCCGCCGAGGTGCCGTTGGACGAAGCGGCGACCCATCGGGGAAGCGACGCTCCTGACGCTTCCGAAGAGTTCCGTCCATGAAGCGGGCGGGCAACCTCTTCGACTCCGTGCTGGACATGGAGAACCTCCGTCTCGCGTTCTGGAAGGCCTCGCGGGGCAAGCGGGCGCGCGAGGACCAGCGCGCGTATGCGGCGGACCTCGACGCGGAGCTGGAGCGTCTCCGGCGGGGGTTGGCGGACGGCACGTATCCCGTCGGCGTCTATCGCCGGTTCACCGTGTACGAGCCGAAGGAGCGCGTTGTGTGCGCGGCGGCGTTCCGCGAGCGGGTTCTGCACCACGCGCTCATGAACGTGCTGGAGCCGTGGATCGAGAAGTGGCTTGTGTTCGACACGTACGCCTGCCGCAAGGGGAAGGGGCAGCTGGCGGCGGTGGAGAGGGCACTCGGCTTCGCGCGGAAGTGCCGCTACTTTCTCAAGTGCGACGTGCGCAAGTTCTTCGACTCCGTCCCGCACGCGGGGATCGAGTCGATGCTGCGGCGGAAGGTCAAGGACGAGATGATGGTCTGGTGGCTGATGCGGATCGTGGGGACGTACGCGACAGAGCCGGGGAGGGGGTTGCCGATCGGCAACCTGACGAGCCAGCATCTGGCGAACCTGTATCTGGACGGGCTGGACCGGTTTGCCGCTCCCCATGTCGGCTATGTCCGGTACATGGACGATTTCGTGTACTGGTCGGACGACAAGCCCGGGCTCTGCCACGTCCGTGACGCCGTGGGCGACTATCTTGTGGACGAGCTGGGCCTTTGCCTGAAGGACTCGCCCTACATCAACCGCACGGCGCATGGGATGGACTTCCTCGGGTTCCGCGTCCGGCCCGATGGCCTCAGGGCGGCGCGCGAGGGATTGAAGCGGTACAGGCGGAAGATGCGCATGTGCGGGATGCTCTTCCGCGAGGGGGCGCTTTCGGAGAGCGCCTATCAGGATCGGATCACGGCATTGACGGCATCGCTACTGCTTGCGCGGACGCATGGCTGGCGATGCGCGCATTTCAGGGACCTGGCGAGGAGCGTCGGGTGCGAACCGCGTGAAACGGGGCGGGAGTTGGAACAACGCGGCGGGCAACTGCCGGCCGGCGTATCGCAACAACAACACGCCGACGAACCGCAACAACAACAACGGCTTCCGCGTCCTTTGCTCCGCAGCGTCGCGATTTGACGGACATTTCGCAACCCCCGCCGGGTTCCTGTTTCCGTTCCATCGGGGAAGCAACACTTTTGTCGCTTCCTTGGGGCGGAACAAAGACACGCGGCCCTTCGGCGCTGGTAGCGGCAAGCGAACGCGACGAAGGGCCTTCTTGATGTGTGTGCCCTTGAATTGCGTTTGGGCTTGCAATCGCGGGGCGGTCATGCTAAATTTTCCGCGATGAAAAACAAGATTCTCGTTGTGTTTGCCGTTGCCGTGTGCGGGGTTGCCGCCGGAACGGCGGAAACGGTGAAGGCGCGGTATGTGCGCCTGACGGTGACGGCGTCGCGTCCGGCGCCAAAGGAGCCGCCGTTCTACGGCGGGCGCAGCTGGCAGATCTGCGACTGGACGCTCCTGCGCGGCGGGAAGGCGCTCGGCTGGGACGGCGCGAAGGTGCTGGGCCCCGACAGCGGCCTCGTGAGGGGCGAAGGCCCCGCGCAGTGCCTTGATGGCAACGTACTCACGAAGTTCCACGGCGCGTACGGCGTGCCGCTCGTGATCGACATGGGGAAGGACGTAGAGTTCGACGGCTACACGTTCACGACCGGCAACGACGCGCCCGGACGCGACCCGTACGACTGGACGCTCGACGCCGGCGCGCAATCCGGCGACCGGATCGTGTGGAAGCGCGTGGGCTGGGAAAGCGGATTTCGCGCGCCGGACGGACGGCGCACTGTGGTGATGCCCGCGTTCAAGCTGGACTCGCGCCCCGGCAACACGTGCGTGAGCATCATGCCGATGGGCGACTCGATCACGTGGGGCGCGTGGGTGAACGGCGGATACCGTCTGCCGCTCTACGAAATGCTCACGAACGCCGGCTACCGCGTGACGTACGAGGGCACAGTGACGTCCAACTCGCAGGGCATGGAACAGCCGCGCCACGAGGGACACTCCGGCTTCGTTGCCGTGAACGAGTACGGCCCGAAGTGGCATGGGCTCCTGGAAGGGCTGGAGGAACGCCTCAAGCGGTGCGGCAAGCCGGATGTCATCTTGGTGCACATCGGCACGAACGACGGCACGATCGGTGGTCCCGAGGCGATCCGCACGCACAGCCTCAAGAACCTCGGACGTCTAGTCGACAAGCTCGTCGAACTCGAACCGCAGGCGGAGATCGTGGTTTCGACAATCCTCGACCGCGACTACCGCCGCAACGGCACCGACCACTGCACCGAGGTGATCCGCGGCTGGTTCAACCCGCGCCTGCCTGCGTTCGTTGAGGAACACCGCGCGAAGGGACAGAAGGTACACTACTTCGACATGAACCCGCACGTGCCGCTCGCGCTGCAGTCCGACGGCGTGCATCCGAGCGCGGAGGGCTACCGCGCGATGGCGAAGGCGTGGTTCACGGTGGTGACGAACCTCGTGCCGACGGTCGAGGTGAAGGCGGCGCGCGAATGGGAGATCAACCGCGCGCGTGAGCAGATGCGGTGGTTCAATCCCGAGGCGGCGGCGCGGTCGCTCGCGCACCTGAAGGCGCAGAAGGGGTTTGACGCCGCGTCGCTGGAGGCCGCGATCAAGGCGCTCGCGGAGAAGGAGGCGGCTGTGCGGGCTGCGCTCGACGCGCCGCGTGGATACGTGCGTGGTGGGAGTGCGAGAGCCGCCAAGAATGGTGCGCCCTACATGCCCGTGGACGAGGCCATCCGCCTCGTGGAGAGCTACCGCAAGGCGATGCTCGCGAACCCGATCCTCGACTTCGGCGAACTGCTCTGCATCCGGCGCAACATCGCCAATCCCGGCAGCGCGTTCGGCGGGCGGCAGTGCGGCTTCCTCGGCCTCAACGCGCACAACCACTGGGACATGAACCGCACGGGCTACGACAACGACATCGTCGTCGTCTCCGACCTGCGTGGCACGCCGAAGTTCCGCACGCTCTACAAGCCTCAAGACACGTCCGTCGTCCGCGACCTCGACCTCGACTTCGACGCCTCCCGCATCCTCTTCACCAGCTACCGCGGCACGAACAATCTCTTTGGCGTGTACGAGATAGAGATTAAGTCGCCGCCTTCGGCGGCTTTAAGTGCCCCTTCGGGGCTAAGTGCTGCTTCGCAGCTAAGTGCGCCTTCGGCGCTAAGTAAACTTAGTCGCGAAGCGACACTTAGGGGCGAAGCCCCACTTAAAAACTTAAAACTTAGGGGCGAAGCCCCACTTAGGGCCGAAGGCCCACTTAATCTTCGGGCGAAACTTGTTTCGCCCGAAGACGGCCACTACGACATCCAATGGTGGGACGGCTGCTACCTGCCGAACAAGGACCAGGTGGTGATGCTCGGCACGGGCGCGTACCAGTTCCTGCCGTGCGAGGACGGCAACATGGCGATGTGCGTCCTGTACCGCATCGACCGCAAGACGGGCGAGGTGCGCCAGCTCACGTACGAGCAGGATAGCGACTACACGCCCACGGTCACGCACGACGGGCGCATCATGTACACGCGCTGGGAATACTCGGACATCCCGCACTTCTTCTCGCGCATCCTCATGACGATGAACCCCGACGGCGTGGGGCAGCTCTCGCTCTGGGGCTCGGGTTCGTGGGTGCCGACGTTCTTCTACAAGGCGCGGTGCGTCCCCGGCGACCCGCACCTCATCACGATGTTCGGCGGCGGACACCACGACCGCGCCGAGGTGGGGCGCATGTTCCTCGTGAACCCCACGCTCGCGCGCGCCTATCCGTTCCGCTACGACCCGCCCGACCGCAACTGGGGCGTGGTCAACAACTACCTGCGCATCCCCGCGCGCACGTACCCGAAGGAGAAGACCGGTCTCGTGCAGGAGTACCCTGGCTGGGGCAAGGACGTGGAAGGGGACATGGCCGACGGCTACACGAAGAACCAGTTCGACCGCAGCAAACCGTACTTCTCCTATCCCTATCCGCTCGACGCGCGGCACGTTCTCGCGACCGTCAAGACCTCTCCCGACGCGCCGATGCGCGTGTGCCTCGTGGACGTGTTCGACAACATCACCATCCTCGCCGACAATCCGAAGGGACTCCTCTGCGAGGCGATGCCGTTCAGGCCGCGTCCGCGTCCCCCGATCATCCCCGACCGCTCCGTGCCGGGCATGAAGACCTGTTCCGTGCACATCGCGGACATCTACACCGGCAAGGGCCTCGCGGGCGTGCCGCGCGGCGCCGTGAAGAAGCTGCGCGTGTTCTCGTACCACTTCAACTACCACAAGACCGGCGGACACTCCACGCCCGGACTCGACCGCGTGGAGTCCGGCTGGGACATCAAGCGCGTCCTCGGCACGGTGGACGTGGAGTCGGATGGCTCTTGTTGCTTCGAAATGCCCGCGAACACGCCGATCTCGCTCCAGCCGCTCGACGCGGACGGCGCGGCGCTCCAGCTGATGCGCTCGTGGGTGACGGGCATGCCGGGCGAGCGCGTCTCGTGCACGGGCTGCCACGAGGACAACCGCAGCTCCGTGCGCACGCACGTGACGATCGCCGACACGAAGTACCACAAGGGACAGATCCAGAAGATCAAACCCGTGGACGGCGACGGGGTGCGCCCCTGGGGATTTGCCGCCGAGATGTGGCCCGTCGTACACAAAAACTGCCTCTCCTGCCACGGCGACGAGAAGACCGCGCCCCTGCGCGCGCCCGACCAGGGCGGCGCGGAGAAGAAGGGCCTGCGGTTCGTGATGAAGACGGCGGAGGACGCCTACCGGATGCTCCATCCGTACGTGCGCCGTCCGGGACCGGAATCCGAGATTCCCGTACTCACGCCGCTCGACTACCACGTCTCCACCAGTCCGCTCGTGCAGATGCTGCGGCGCGGACACCACGGCGTGAAACTCACGCAGAAGGAAATGGAGACGGTCTACACGTGGATCGACCTCAACGCGCCGTGGAAGGGCAAGTGGGCGCCGCCCGCGTTTGAGACGGACCGCTACGTGGTGGGCTGCACGAACCAGGTGGAGCGCCGCAAGGAGCTCGCCGCCGCCTACGCGAACATCACAGACGATCCCGAGGCGGAGTATGACCGGTATTTGGCGGTGGTGAATAAGAGATTAAGTGCTGCTTCGCAGCTAAGTGGCCCTTCGGGCCTAAGTGCTGCTTCGCAGCTAAGTGGCCCTTCGGGCCTAAGTGCTGCTTCGCAGCTAAGTAAACTTAGTCGCGAAGCGACACTTAGGGGCGAAGCCCCACTTAAAAACTTAAACCTTAGGGGCGAAGCCCCACTTAACAACTTAAACCTTAGG
>JAFRSR010000064.1 GCA_017427485.1 Kiritimatiellia bacterium | reverse complement strand
TCCATGCGGGGCGCGTAGGGGCTGAGCTCGGCGCGCGGCGCGGGGATCACGCCTTCCATGAAGTCGATGATCTTCAGGCGCGCGTCGTGGGCCGCCTTGATGGCGCCCTCCACGAGGTCCCATGTGAGGCCGCGGAGCTTCAGGTCCACCTGGAAGCCCGTGATGCCCTTCTTCGTGCCGCCCACCTTGAAGTCCATGTCGCCGCAGTGGTCCTCGGCGCCGAGGATGTCGGTGACGAGCACTTTCTGCGACTGGTCGTCGTTGGTGAAGAGGCCGATCGAGATGCCGGCCACCGTGCGCTTGAGCGGCACGCCCGCGTCCATGAGGGCGAGGCAGCCGTTGCAGATGGACGCCATCGACGAGGAGCCGTTGGAGCCCATGATCTCGCTCACCACGCGGATCGAGTACGGGAAGTCGTCCGGCAGCACCTCCGCAAGGGAGCGCTCGGCGAGCGCGCCGTGGCCGATCTCGCGGCGGCCGGTGGAGCCGAGACGGCCCACTTCGCCCGTGCAGTACGGCGGGAAGTTGTAGTGGAGGATGAAGCGCTGGCTCGTGGGGCCGCCCGTCACGGAGTCGAGCTCCTGGGCGTCCTTCTTCGTGCCGAGCGTGACCGTGGCGAACGACTGCGTCTCGCCGCGCGAGAAGATCGCCGAGCCGTGGACGCGCGGGAGCACGCCCACCTGGGCCGCGAGCGGACGTATCTCGTGCTGGGCGCGGCCGTCGATGCGGAGGCCCTTCTCGAGCACGTTCTTGCGGACGGTCTCGATCTCGAGGGCGTCGAAGAGGTGCACGAAGCCGACGGCGTCGATCTCGGGCCACTTCTCGCTCACCTTCTTGAGGAGGTCCTCCTTGATGGCGGAGACCTTGCCCTGGCGCTCGAGCTTGCCCTTGATGAGCAGCGCGGCCGCGAGGGCCTCGCCGCCCTCCGCGCGGATGAAGTCCATCTTGTCCTGCGGCTGCGGCACGTCGTGGATGTCCTTGTCGGGCTTGCCGAGCGCGCGGCGCATCTCGATCTGGAGGTCGATGATCTTCTCGACTTCCTCGTGCGCGCGCTTGAGCGCGGCGAGGAAGTCCTCGTCGCTCACCTCGGCGGCGGAGCCCTCCATCATGAGGAACTTGCCGCGGATGCCGGCGTAGAGGAGGTCAATGTCGCTCTTGGCCTTCTGCTCGTGCGTGGGGTTGATCACCCACTCGCCGTCCACGCGGCCGATGCGGACGCAGCCGATCGGGCCCATGAACGGGATCTCGCTGATGTGCAGCGCGGCCGAGGACGCGTTCACGGCGAGGAAGTCGGCCTCGCGCGTGCCGTCGCTCTGGATGAGCATCGAGTTGACCTGCACGTCGTTGTAGTAGCCGTCGGGGAAGAGCGGGCGGATCGGGCGGTCGCACATGCGGGCCGTGAGGATCTCCTTCGCGCTCGGACGCGCCTCGCGCTTGAAGAAGCCGCCGGGGAACTTGCCCGACGCGTAGAACTTCTCGCGGTACTCGCACTGGAGCGGGAAGAAGTCGATGCCCTCGCGGGGCGTGTCGGTGTTGGTCACGGCCGTGAACACGGTCGTGTCGCCGTACGAGACGGTGACGGCTCCGGCGGCCTGCTGCGCCAGAAGCCCCGTCTCGATGACGAGGTCCTTGCCCCCGATCGAGACTTTGAACTGCTTTGTATTCTGCATTGGATAGTTTCCTCCCATGGGGGACAACGATCGGGGTCTATGGCGACCCCGAGCCCCGCCCATGGATTTTTCCGTATTTTAGCGGCGAAGCCCGAGTTTCGCGATGAGGTCCTTGTACTTCGCCTCGTCCTCGCGCTTGAGATAGTCGAGGAGCTTGCGGCGGTTGTTGACCTTGCGGAGCAGGCCGTGGCGGGACGAATGGTCCTTCTTGTTGGCCTTCAGGTGCTGCGTGAGCGCCTGGATCTCCTTGGTGAGAAGCGCGATCTGCACTTCGGACGAGCCCGTGTCGCGATCATGGCGCTGGAACTCGGAACGGATGGCGGATTTGTCAATCTGCATTTTCTTTTGCTTTCTTTTGTTATTTGTACGCGTTCCGCGCCGAGGACCCCTACCCGCAGCGCGCGTGCGCAAATTCGAACATCCGCAGGAACTGGCGGACGCCCGCAACGGGGAGAAATCTCCTTAGACGGTCGCAGGAACGGCGGATAGTGTACCACAACCCCTCGTCCCCGTCAACCCCAAGCCGAAATCAAGTTTTTTCCCAACGTCCAGGCGATTTATGGTATAATGCGGGGCATGGCACGTTCACCTTGGAGCATTTTCCCGCGTCCGCGCGCACGGCCACGCCGCCTCACCTGGCGCAGCGTGATCGTTTCGTTCTTCACCATGCTCGGCCGGTTTTTCGGCGATCTCGCCACTGGCCGGTCGTCCCGCGCGTCAGGCGGCGGGCGAAAGCAGCCGGCGCGCGGCACACGCCCTACGCGCGGCTATTGAGCTGCGCGAGCACGCGGCCGATTGCGCTGATGGCCTCGCTTGACTCGAACCGATCGATAATGCCATCCGCCAGCAGCCTGTCGAACTTCTTGATCACGAAATCGAACTCCCCTTCCCGCTGATGCTCCTCCAACCAGCGCTTCAGCACGCGGGCTTCGTCGGCCGTAATCCGCGAGTCTTGAAGCACGCTCAACGTCAGGAGCCAGAACTCGTCGTGCAATTCCTTTTGCGTCATCATCTCGTTTTCTTTCCTTTCCTGGTCTTGTTTCCATTCCTCGGCCGAAGCCACGCGAATTATATCAAAACCGTTCAGACGTGAACAGCGCAAAATGACCCGAACTGCGACACGAGACGAGCAGGGGCCGAATGTGGTATACTATCCGCACATGACCGCAAACGACATCATCCGCAACACGCGGGTCGCGCACGTGCGCGAACTCAAGGCCGAGGTGGCACGGCTCAAGGAAGAGCTTTCGCGCGCGCGCGGCGCGTACGCGAGCCTTGAGAGCCACTTCGCCCTCGCCCTCGCGGCCGCGCGCGACGCGGAGCGGGTGCCGCCGGACGCGGAACTGCTGGTCGTCGACGGCTGGAACGCCGTCATCGGCACGCGCCG
>JAFRSR010000063.1 GCA_017427485.1 Kiritimatiellia bacterium | reverse complement strand
GGCGGGTACCTCCGGATGGGCTACACGGGTGCGGCGGGCGTTCGGGCGGCTGGAACCGTGTTGGATATCCGCCACTCCCTTCGCGTCGATGCCGAAACCACCTTCCTCGACTACATCTCGCGTTACGTTCTCGGTGGCTATGACGTGGGGGCGTCGAATCCGATCAAGGTGGTGAGGCGGTTCTGTCCGACGCGCGACGACATGAGATGGCATTCGGTCGAGCTGCAGGACGGCGCGATCCTCGACCTTTCGCAGGTGACGGGAATCTGGAACGCGACCAGCCATGGCGATCACTTTGACGGAACCTCCACGCTTTCCTTCGCGCCCGGCGCGACCATTACGGTGGATATGGGCGATCGGACGCCGGAACTGGACGATCAGTTGACCGCCTGGTCGTCACGACCGCAGAACGTGACGTTCACGTGGGATTTGCCCCTTCCGATTTGCGCGCTGGGTCGCGGGCTGTTCGCCAAGCGCGACCCCGGTCTGACCATCATCTTCAGGTGATTCCTGGAAAGGATTCCGATGAAAGGAAGTTCATCCGTCCGTTCCATGTTGGCGGCCGCCGCGCTTGTGTCGGCGCTGAGCGCCGCCGCCAGTTACGAAAGCGACAAGGCCGCCGAATACGCCGCGATGTCGCCTCAGGCGCGGGCGGCGGAAATCAGGTCCATTTCACGCAGGATCTGCGATCTGGAATTGATGCCGCCCGTGGTGCGCACCGACGTGCCCGCGCGTTTCAAGTTCAAGAAACTCGATTTCGCCATGAATGCCGGCATGACCATGACCAGGGGAGGGCGTATCTACGCCATTTGGTTCGCCGGTCAGGATGGCGTGCGCTGTTTCGTGGTCGGGTCCTGGAGCGATGACGGCGGCAAGACCTGGGCGGACACCCAATTCTTCATCGGCAGTCCGGATCCGATCTTCAAAATCGGTTTCACGCCCACGTATCTTACCGCCATTACGGGCAACATCTGGGCTGCCCCCGACGGCACCCTGCGCATCTACACGCATCAGGCCGTTGACGGCTTCGACGCGCGTGGCGCGCTTTTCGAGATCATCTGCCGCAATCCCGACGATGCCCGGCCCACGTGGGGCGAGGCGCGGTTCCTCTCGTGGGGCCAGCACCATAACACCCCCATCGTGCTCAGAGACGGCACGTGGGTGTTGCCGAATTCCTTCGAGAATTTCTGTCAGCGCGAAGACATCTTCCCCGAACTTGCCGACAAGCGCGGCGTCGGCATCCTAGCCTCGACCGACAACGGCAAGACCTGGGAGCGACGCGGGTTCACCGACCCGGCCAAGGTCGGCGCCTGGCACTTCTGCGAACACATGATCGTCGAGAAGGGGGACGGCACGTTGTGGATGCTCATCCGCACGGGCAACCTCAAACTCATGGAATCGTTCTCGCGTGATCAGGGCTGTACTTGGAGCGATCCCGTCAAGACCGTGAACATCGCCCAGATTTCGGCGCGCTTCGGCTTCGCGAAATTGCCAAACGGGCATCTCGTCTTCATCAAGAACGGCACCACGCCGACGGTCGAGACGGCAAGCCGCGAGAAGCTCTGCGCGTTCGTGTCCGACGACGAGGGACTGACCTGGAAGGGCGGGTTGCTGATCGATGAACGCAAGCGCGTCTGCTATCCCGACACCAACGTCGCTCCCGACGGCTCCATTTACATCACGTACGACCACGACCGCAACACGAAGAATCGCGACGAGCTGCTGATGGCGCGCTTTACGGAGGCGGACATCCTTGCGGGCAGGATCGTGACGGAAGGTTCGTTCCTCAAACGCGTGGTGTTCCAGGAAAAAGGGGGCACCACCAAGTAACGCGCTAAACCCGAAAACTTCTGCGGTTGAGAGATGCCGGCAGGCAGTTGAAAATCAAGGAGGAAA
Source organism: Kiritimatiellia bacterium (assembly GCA_017427485.1). Lineage (GTDB taxonomy): Bacteria > Verrucomicrobiota > Kiritimatiellia > RFP12 > UBA1067 > RUG572. Next base: position 40,019 of record JAFRSR010000063.1, on the reverse strand, counting down.
CGATGATGTGCAGAATACTTCTTTTTTCGCTGGTGTTCGTTGCCGCAGGGCTGGCCCATGCGGAAAAGCTCGCGGTCTATCCGCCGGCGCGAACGGCGGAGGAGAAGATCGCGCTCGCTGAACGGACGCTCGAATACGTCGCGAAGAGCGTTCCGGCGGACAAGCTGAAACCCCTTGCCGACGAATTGTCGATCGACAAGGAATGGTACGCCAAGGCTGCGACGCCGGGCGAGAAATACGCGGCGGAGCGAGCGATCATGTCGGTGCGCCGTCGTATCCTCTTCATGCATCCCGACCTGCAGTTCGCCAACCTTCTCGCCGTGCAGCGTGGCCTGCCGTTCTCCGAGGAGGCCGGCATGACGGACCAGTATGCGGGGCGCTGGTCGCGTCCAGGTCCCGGACTCGTCACTATCGAAAACTGGAAGTCCGTGCCGCACAAGCGCGTGCTGTTGGGCGACAAGTTACCGGAAGGATGCACCCTCAACCCATGCCTCCATTGGAACGCGGACCGCGTGATCTTCGCGTTCAACGACCATACGCGTCGTCCGCCCGTCGATCCGCGCAAGGTCCATGCGCCGAGCGTCATGCGGCGCGGCGCGGCCGGCGAGACGCGTCCGCCCGTGGTGGCGGAAGTCCGTGAATCCGACCCAACGAACCCGAACCTCAATCCCACGGCCGACGCCGACGAGTTTTCGGTGATGCACCACCGCTACTTCATCTATGAGGCAGCGGTCGACGGCAGCTGGGTGCGTCAGCTGACGGGCGGGCCAGGCGATCCCCTGACCACGCCGAACAATCTCTGCACCGTCCTCATCGAAGACGCCGATCCATGCTATCTGCCGGGCGGCGGCTTCGTGTTCACCTCCACGCGCGCGCAGAACTACGGCCGTTGCCACTGGGGGCGCTACGTGCCGTCGTTCCTTCTCTACCGCGCCGACCTACCGCCGGATGGCGGCGCGTCCGGAGGCCGCGCCCTACCATGCGTTCGTACATCGGTAGGGCGGGGCGTCCTCGACCCGCCGGAGTCGGTAGGGCGGGGCGTCCTCGACCCGCCGGGAGCCACGAACATCCGTCAATTCTCATTCGCGGAGGCCAACGAGTGGCGGCCGAGCATCCTGGACGACGGGCGCGTCGTCTACACGCGCTGGGACTACGTGGACCGCGTCGCGTCGCGGTATGCCGGACTGTGGGTGGCGCGTCCGGACGGCACGGCCGTGGACATCATCTACGGCAACTACTGCACCACCATGCGCAGCTGCGCGGCCGCGCAGCAGGTTCCGGGGACGCGGTTCATCGTGGGCGTCGCGGGCGCGCACCACATGTTCTCCACGGGTACGCTCGTGCTCATCGATCCACTTGCCGGACAGGACGGCGAAGAGCCGCTCACGCGCATCACGCCCGATACGGGAATCCTCGAAAGCGAAGGGTGGTTCCAGCAGGGCTCCTACATGGACCCGATGCCCGTCAACGATACGCTTTTCTTCGCCTCGTATTCGCCCGATTCGTTTGGCTATCCGAAGGGGCATCCGCACTATGACAAAGTCGAGATTCGCAGCCACTGGCAGAACCCGCGCAGCTACGGGGTCTGGCTGGTGGACCGTCTGGGCGGTCGCGAACTCATCTACCAGGATCCGGAATGGGGCACGTTCAACCCGACGCCCGTGGTGAAACGCAGCCGGCCGCCGGTGGTGGCGTCGAATCTGCCGCCGCCTGACAAGGCGCCAGCCGATGGAACCCTGTATCTCCAGAACGTGTATGACTGCCGCTACCCCATTCCGTCCAACAGCGTGGCCGCGATCCGGATCAACAAGATGATCAACATGAACGCGTGCCGGCGCGAGTCGTGGGCGCCGGGATCGGACTACGCCTACTACCGCGAAACGCTCGGGACGGTGCCGGTCGGGAAAGACGGCAGCGCGTACTTCAAGATTCCGGCGGAAACGCCCATCCAGCTGCAGGCCGTTGACACCAACGGTATGGCGGTGATGACGATGCGTTCGGAGATCTACGCGCAGAAGGGGGAGGTTCAGGGGTGTGCCGGTTGCCACGAAAACAAGATGTCGGCGGCGCCGCTGGTGAAGCGTCCGCAGGGCAGGGAACCCGACTTCCCCGTCAAGGAGGTGGAGCTGGGCTATTCTGGACCCATCAGCTACGTGCGCAGCGTCCAGCCGATCTTCGACCGGCACTGCATTTCGTGTCATGGGCTGGGCGCGTACAAGGGGCCGAAGAAACCGTATTCGCTCATCGGCACGAACGGCGTCCTGAACCTGCTGTACGAGAGATGGAGCTTCAAGGATGGGGTTCTCGACAAGCCCGTCAGGAGGTCCGGGAAGAAGATGCAGATCGCGACGGCGTGGTGCTATGCGGAGACGATCGAGTCGAAGGCGTATGACTACTACGCTGCCGCGAGTCCGCTCACGTGGCGGATCAAGCGCGGACATGGCGGAGCACGGCTGTCGGACGAAGAGTGGAAGACGCTCATCCTCTGGCTCGACTCCAACGTGCCAGGCTATTCCATCGGTGGCGGCTACGGCTGGAACCGTCCTGACCTCAATGCCATCGACCCGAAAGGCGAGAAGGCGCTGCGGGCGGCCGTTACGGAACGGTGGGGAGTCGCGCGGGCGTCGGAACCCATCGAGGCGCTCGTCAACCGGGCAGATGCGGCGAAGAGCCGCGTCCTGCTGGCGGCGTTGCCAGAATCGGCAGGCGGCTGGGGACAATGGGAGAAACCTTTCACCGGCAAGGACGATCCGCAGTACCTGCGGTTCCTCGCGCTTATCCAAGGCGCCATCGTGCCGAGCAGATGGCATGACATACGCGGCACCTGCGGACGTGACGACAAGTGCGAATGCAATTCCTGTTGGCTGCGCCTCGGCGGGTTCAACGATCCGAAGATACTGCACGGAAAGCAGGTCAAGTAGATTTGGCCAAAAGGGGTATCTGACGTTCGTCTAGGGTTCTCGGCGTTGCTTCGTCAAGCCCCCTCCGGCATGCCCCTATTTCCCCGCTGACCCCCAGAGGGAATCCCGACCGGTTCTGGTTCCTTCCTTTCCTGTCAGGGCTCACTCGCTTCGCTCGTTCCGCCCTGACGGGAGCGGTGACTCCTTCCCGCTCCTTCCGCACTAAAGGGGGAGGGAAAGGAATGGCGGCGAAGGGGAAAGGAAAGATTGGTGGGACGCTCGGTTCGATTCCCGTCAGGGCTCACTCGCTTCGCTCGTTCCGCCCTGACGGGAGCGGTGACTTCTTCCCGCTCCTTGTCTTGACGGGGGGCTGCCCTGAGGGGCGCTCGTTCCGCCCTGTGAGCTGTTGGGGCACATTCGCTCTAGGTGGTTGGTTCGGACGGAACGAGCGGAGCGAGTGAGTCCGAACCGGAGAGGGAGGAGGGAGCACCGGGGGGCTAGAGGCGGATGTAGCGGGAGAGTTTGAGGGAAAGGACGTCTTCGAGGGAAGGCAGATCGCGGAAGGAGAGGGAGACCAGCTTCTTGCCGGCCCTTTGGTAGAGCCACAGCTTCTTCTGGTGGTTGGCGTTGTATTCGGGCGTGTCCATTCCCCAATATTCGATGTAGAGGTCGAACTCGGGGAGATAGAAGTCGGGGCGGATGAGCGTGTCCCTCGCGATGCGGTAGCGCTCGTCGTAGAGGTAGACGATCTGGTGGGCTGCCAGCCAGTCGGCAATTCGCTTCTCCCCGTTCGACTGGACGGCCGTGCCGTCGACGGACATCTTCTCCTTCGCCCCCTCGACGGTGGCCTCGAAGTTCGCGCCTTCGAGGAGGACTTCGTCGAAGCAGTGGGTGCAGTAGGGACGGGTGAACCGGTCCATCGACCGGATGAACTCCTCCTCGGAGATGACCCGGGAACACCGACGGCAGCGGTTCGTCTTCGCCGCGTCTCTTTCCCGAAGGGAGTTCTCGATCGCGGCGACCAACTCGGCGGCGGCGGTTCGGACATAGCTTGGCAGCGAGTCGTTGCGCCCGATGTCGCGGAACTCGTCGAGGAAGAAGGCGGCCGTCTCGGGGTATTTGGCAAGCGCCTTCAACGCGTATTGGCGGACCTGGGGATGGGAATCGGAGAGGGCGGGCATCCGGAGCGCCGCAACGACCATCTGGCTGGCCGGACGAAGCGGCGCGAGCTTCCCCATCGCCGACGCCGCCAGCCGGCGGACGTCCGGGAACGGACTCTTCAGCAGAACCGCCAGCTCGCGGACCGCGGTCGAGTCGTTCCCACGCCCCAGCTCCAGCGCGCGCTCGCGTTGCTGGTGCTGGAGGATCTTCTGGGGATCACGAGCCATCAGGACTCACTCGCTTCGCTCGTTCCGTCCTGATTGTCGGCAGATGTCTGGTTCCTCCGCTCGTTCCGTCCTGATTTCTCATGACCTTGCCCCAGTTCTTCCGCTCGTTCCGTCCTAACTTGCCCGTCAGGCGAGGACGGAGGAGAGGCGGCCGATCGCTTCGAGGACGTTCTCGCGTGAGTTGAACGCGGAGATGCGGATGAAGCCCTCGCCGGCCTGGCCGAACCCGGCGCCCGGCGTGGTGACGACGTTCGCCTCCTGGAGCAGCTTGTCGAAGAAGGCCCAGGAGTCGCCCTTGACGTTCACCCAGAGGTAGGGGGAATCGGTGCCGCCGGTGACGGTGTAGCCGAGCTTGGTAAGCGCGTCCTTCATCAGCTTGGCATTTTCAAGGTAGAAGTCGATGGTGGCCTTCGTCTGGGCGGCGCCCTCGGGGGAGTAGACCGCTTCGGCGCCGCGTTGGGTGATGTAGCTGCAGCCGTTGAACTTCGTCGTCTGGCGGCGTGTCCAGAAGGGGCGCAGCTCGACCGGAGTGCCGTCGGCCTTCCACGCGACGAGTCCCTTCGGCACGACCGTGTAGCCGCAACGGATGCCGGTGAAGCCCGCCGTCTTCGAATAGCTGCGGAACTCGATCGCGCAGGAGCGCGCGCCGGGACACTCGTAGATGGAGTGGGGAATGCCGGGCGTGCGGATGAACGCCTCGTAGGCGGCATCGAAGAGGACGAGCGCCTTGTTCGCGTTCGCCCAGTCCACCCACGCCTGGAGCTGCTCCTTCGTGGCGGTGGCGCCCGTGGGGTTGTTGGGGTAGCAGAGGTAGACGATGTCCACCGGCTCGGGGAGGTCGGCGGGGGAGGGAACGAACCCGTTCGCCGCCGAACAGGAGAGGTAGACGAGCCCGGAATAGCGTCCGTTCGCCGAGGCGCCGGTGCGGCCGGCCATCACGTTGGTATCCACGTAGACGGGATAGACGGGGTCGGTGACGGCGATCTTCACGTCTGCGCCGAAGAGTTCCTGGATATTGCCGCAGTCGCACTTCGCGCCGTCGGAGATGAAGATCTCGTCGGCGGCCACGTCGAGGCCATGGTCCTGGAAGTCGTTCTTCGCGACGGCCTCGCGCAGGAAGGCGTAACCCTGCTCGGGGCCGTAGCCGTGGAACGTCTCGCGGGCGGCCTCGTCGTCGACGGCCCGGTGGAGGGCGGCGACCACGGCGGGGGCGAGCGGCTCTGTGACGTCGCCGATGCCGAGGCGGATGACTTTTGCCTCGGGATGGGCCTCCTGATGGGCCTTGACGCGATGGGCGATTTCGGTGAACAAATAGGATGCCTGAATCTTCAGGTAGTTTTCATTGACGCGGACCATTCGATTTCTCCTTGGTTGGTTGGCGGAAATTATACCATAAGCGACGCCCTTCGGCGTGAAATAGTGTGGTATAATGTGCGCAAAGGATTTTGACGATGAAAAACCTGGTGACAATCGGAATGGCCGCGCTGCTGGCCGGAACGGCGGCGGGAGCGGTGGCGTTTTTGTCGCGGACGATCCCCGAGACGGCGGGGCTGGCCGCGACCGTCTCGGCACGGCGCGACGGCGACGTGTGGCAGATCGTGGTGACGGCGAAGAACGCCGCCGCCACGAACGTGACGTTCCAGCTCGCGCTGGCGGCGGAGCCCGGCTTCGCGGCGACGCGCTACCTGATCCCCGGCGTCAACTACAACGGCAACGCGTTCGTCCAGGCCATCGCCGGCGACCAGCACAATCCCGACCGCGCGGCCGCGTGGGGCGCGCCGGACATCCCGACGGGCTGGGAGAAGGGCGGCGAACCGTGGATCTTCTCCTACGACCGGAGCGGCATTCCCTCCTGCACCATTTCCGAAAACAAGGAGACGGTGTTTGCCCTCTTCGCCTCCGTGGACGACACGGCTTCGCACGTGAGTTCCTGTTCGATGGAAAAGAAGCCCGACGGCTCTTTTCGCCATCTCATCTACTGGCCCGTCATCGAGGCGCCCGTCTCCTACACCGACAAGCGCAAGTTCTCGCCGCGGTACGACACGTCCCTCACGCTCAAGCCGGGCGAGACGTTCACGGCGAAGGCGTGGGCGTGCATGGGGCGTCCACCGTGGCCGGATTACGGGTTCGCGGCGGTCTTCCCCATTGCCTGGAAACTCCTGAAGCCCGACGTGCCGGCGCAGCTGCCCGTTTCGGAGGTGCTGCGTCTCGACAAGGCGTTCATGGACTGGGGACGCCGGAAGACGAAGATGGGCTTCTGGTACAACCCCTATCTCGACGACGTGATCTCCGGACTCGGCAACTGCTATACGAACCATGCGAAGGGACTGACGATCGCCGACATCGAGAAGAATCCCTCTCTCAACTGGTGGGTGGGCGACGCGCTCGCGAAGACGAAGCGGCTCAAGCCCGGCGAATACCTGCCCCATCCGGGCGCGGAGATCGGGTTCGCGTCGCAGAGCTTCCAGCTGGCGCGCCTCTCGGTGGAATACGGCCTCCGGAACCACAAGCCGAAGGACGTGGAGTTCGGCCTTGCCGTTTTTAGCAGCTGGATCCGCGAACGCCAGCTGCCAAGCGGGCACTTCGCGCGACCTCGTCCCGACAGGCGCCGTCTGGACGCCTCGTCCGTCGGCTGGGGCGTGGGCGAGCTCTCGCGCCTCTCGATCCTCCTGAAGGCGCACAACCGGGACGCCGCCGAGTTCGAGGCGTCGGCGGGACGTCTCGCGCAGGCGATCCTGAAGACCCAGCGTGCGGACGGCAACCTCGGCTCGGCGTGGGACGTTGACAGCGGCGAGGTGATCGAATGGGGCGGCGACAGCGGCGGGTATGTGCTGATGGGGCTCGCGCGGTATTGGCAGCTGACGCGGGACGAGGCGGTGCGCCAGGCGATCGACCGCGCGTTCGCCTATTACTATCCGCGCGACATCGACCATTTTGAGTGCAAGGGCGGCGCGATGGACTGCGCGAGCATCGACCGCGAGGGCATCCATCCGTTCTTCACCGCGGCGGTGGCGATGTACCGGGGCACGCGCGACGCGCGCTATCTGACGTATGCCCAGAAGGCGGGCTGGTACTTCCTCTCGTGGCTCTACTGCCACAACGGCGTCTACGGGCCCGAGACCGATTTCGCGAAGTACAACTGGAAGCCGGCGGGCTCGACCGTCATCGGCACCGAGCACGCCGCGCTCGACGACTACGGGTGCGTGCTGATCGCCGACCTGATCGCGCTCTCGCGCATCGACGGCAATCCGCTCTGGCGCGACGTGGCAAGACTCATCTGGCGCAACGGTACGCAGGGGTTCCCCACGGAGAAGAGAAAAATCTGGCTCGCGCTGGAGCGTCCGCCCGGCGCGAAGAACGAAGCGTACTTCCAGACGCGCTGGAGCAAGTACCGCACGGGCGAACGCAAGCGCGGCCACCTCAACTCGCACTGCACGGCGTGGGGCGGCGCCTACCGCACCTCGTCGATCTACGACCTCTCGGCGGAGGACATCCTTTGGCTGAACGGAAAATGAGGAACGTGAGAATGAAGAAGGCACTGATGATGTTGTGCATCGGCGGCGCGGCGGTCGCCGCGGGCGCGTCGTTCGACGAACGCGATGCGATGATTCCGCTCCCGGCGGGGGCGGTGCGCCTTTCTGGCGGGCTGGAGGAGCCGATCCTGCGGTCGATCGCCAGCTGGCACAAGGGCAAGGTGCCGTACCACGAGTTTGCCGAGTTCTTCCGGAAGGGACGTCCCAAGTTCGCACTCGGCGAGATGTGGGGCAAGTTCGTGCGGTCGGGCGCGATGCAGTACCGGCACGTGCGGGATCCCGAACTGAAGGCCGTGCTTGACGCGGCGGTGGCGGACATCCTCGCGACGGAGCGTCCGAACGGCAGCATCAGTTGCGTGCCGGAGGAGCTTCAGCCGGGAGGGGACGGGCAGACGCGTCCGCATTGCAGCGACCTGTGGGAGCGGAAGTACGTGCTGCTGGGGCTGGAGGACTACTATGATTGGGTGGAGCCGCGCCCCGAGGTGCTCGCCTCGCTGAAGCGTCAGGTGGACTGCCTCATCCGCCAGATCGGTCCGGCGCCGAAACGCGACATCCGCACGATCGGCTGGAGCCCGAATTGCATCGAATCTTCTTCTCTCCTGGAGCCGGTGATGCGTCTCTACAAGATGACTGGGGAGAAGTCCTATCTGGAGTTCGCCCGCTACATCGTGGCGAGCGGCGGCGCGAAGGAGACGTCCGCCAACACGCTGAAGGAATCGCTCTCCGCGGACGGCCGCGGCGTGGACCTCTTCGCCCAGGCGCGCGCCGGGGTGATGCCGTGGCGGATGGGCGAACCCTATCCGAAGGCGTACGAGATGACGTCCATCTTCGAGGGCCTGGCGGAATGGTGCCGCGTGACGGGCGACGCGGCGGCGCGCGAGGCCGTGACGAAGTATTTCGACGCCGTGCTCCGCCACGAGATCACGATCGTCGGCAACGGCGGCGGCAACTATCCGCACTGGCCGAGCTGGAGCGGCGAGGCGTGGGACAACACGGCCCTGGAGCAGACCAACCCCGACATGACGCGGATGATGGAGACGTGCGTGGGCGTGACGTGGATGAAGTATGCGAGCCAGGTGCTCCGCCTCACGGGCGATTCGCGGGCGGCGGACGCGATCGAGCTCTACGTCTACAACGGCCTTCTGGGGGCGATGAAGCCGGAAGGCGACGGTTTCAGCTACGTGAACCTGCTCAACGGCGAGAAGGTGACGAACAGGGGCTGGGGCTGGACGTTCGCGAGCGGACCCGTCACCTGCTGCAACCTGAACGGGCCGATGGGACTTGCCTACACCCCGTTCGTGGCGGTGATGCAGGCGAAGGAGGGTCCGGTCGTCAACCTCTACAACGCCGGCACGGCGGTGGCGAAAACCGCGTCGGGCGGCGAGGTGCGTCTAGCGGCGGAAGGCGACCTGCTCGACGCCACCGGTTGGCGGATGACCGTCTCCCCCGCGAAAGAGGAGACCTTCACCGTGGCGCTGCGCATTCCCGCCTGGAGCGAGCGGACGAAGGTCATGGTGAACGGCGAGCCTATCGGCGCGGTCGAGGCGGGGAGGTATTGCCGCATTTCCAGAGCTTGGCGAAAGGGCGACAAGGTGGCGGTGGCGTTTGACTTCAAGGCGCGTCGGCTCGATGCGCCGGTCGGGCGGAACCGCGAGTCCGCACGGTACCAGGCCGTCATCTGGGGACCAATCGCCCTCGCGCGCGACGAGAATGCCGATCCCAAGTATGCCGAGCCCGTCACGGTCAAGGCCGACGCGGATGGCCTCGTGGCGGTGGAACGGATTGCGCCGGTCCTTCCGACGCATCGGCTTGAGTTCCGGGTTCCCACCGAGCAGGGCTTTATCACCCTGTGCGACTATGCCTCGGTGGACTGCTGGAAGGGGAAGCACATCCAAACGTGGCTGCCCAAGGCTCCCCGTCGGTGAGTGAAGATGGCGTACGATGAGGTCAGACGAAAGGAAGAACAAGATGATTGAAGTTGAGAAGTTGACGAAAAAGACGCTGGCGGGGTTGCTGGACTCCACCTACCTCAAGGCGTTTGGCGGGCCGGAGATCATCGAGAACCTGTGCCGCGAGGCGGCCGAGTTCGGCTTCGCGAGCGTGGCCGTGAACGGCTGCGAGGTGGCGCGGTGCGCGGCGATGCTGAAGGGCACGGACGTGAAGGTAACTGCTGTCGCCGGTTTCCCGCTGGGACAGATGACGACCGAGGCGAAGCTCTTCGAGGTCCGCGACGTAATCGCAAAGGGCGCGGGCGAGGTGGACATCGTCCAGAACGTGCGCCGCCTGCAGGCGGGCGACGCGGCATACGTGCTCGCCGAACTTGCCGAGTTTGCGAAGATCTGCCGCGGCGAGGGTGTGACCTCGAAGGTCATCTTCGAGAACTGCTACCTGACGCGCGAGGAGAAGCTGCTCTCCTGCAAGATCGCCTGCGAGGCGGGCGTCGATTTCGTGAAGACGTCCACCGGCTTTGGCACGGGCGGCGCGACGCTCGAGGACGTGCAGCTGATGCGCGCGGCGATCGGTCCCGCGATGGGGCTCAAGGCCGCAGGCGGCATTCGCACATGCGCCGACGCGCTTGCGATGCTCCGTGCGGGCGCGACGCGTCTCGGCACGAGCGCCGGGCGTGCGATCGTGGAAGGGTTTGACGGTTGAGAGTTGGAAGGCTCATCGGGTTGATGCTGCCGCTGGCGTGTCTGGCGGCATCCGTCACGCCGTGGACGAATCCCCTCGTCAAGCCGACTGGCGCGTGGAAGGCGTGGTGTGACACGGGCGCGTGGCCCTACGCGTGGGTGAGCGAGAAGGCGGGCGACGCCGTGGAGGTGGAGTTCGAGGGAACTTCCTTTACGGTGTGCCACCGGAAGGGCGCGTGCCGCTGGATCGGAGGGATGACCTTCCGCGACCAGACATCGCCGCTCGGGTTCTTCGAGGCGTTCGTGGACGGCAAGTCCGTCGGCACGTTCGATTCGTCGCTGTGCGAGGAGACGTGCGTGGCGAAGGGGTTGGCGGACGGACGGCACGTCGCCCGGATCGTGAACCTCGGGCGGTCGTCGCGGAAGGGCGGTCCGGGACGCATCGCGCTGCGCGGGTTCCTCGCGGATCGTCCGCCACGCTTCCCCACGCCCGATCCGCGACGCGAATCGCCGGAACTCGCAGCGGAGGTGAAGACGTTGCCGCCGATCCTCTTCTTTACGGGATCGCCGCTCCGTTCGGGCGCCATTCCAAACTACGCGTGGCAGACCAACCCGCAGGGACCCTGGGGATGTTCCATCCGCGTCTTCGATCCGGCGACGGGCAAGACGCGGGTTCTGTTTGAGGAAAAGGACTCGATTATTCTGGACATGTCGCTGTCGCCCGACACCTCGGCGATCCTCTTTACGATGCGACGCCACGGCGCGAAGACTTGGCAGATTTATGCGATGCGCGCGGACGGTTCGGGACTTCGCCAGCTGACCGACACGCCACAGGCGCACAACGCGAGCCCCGCCTTTCTGCCGGGTGGGCGCATCGCGTTTCTCTCCACGCGTACGCCGTTTACCCACAACGTCTGCCAGCCCGGACCTTCGACGCACGTCCACGTGATGGACGCAGACGGCGGCAACGTGCGCGATCTCAGCTCGAACACGCTTTCCGATCTCTACCTCTCGGTACTTGCCGACGGCCGTCTTTTCTACACGCGCTGGGAGTACGTGGACTGGAACCTGACATACAGGCAGTCGCTTTGGACGCAGTATCCCGACGGGCGGCAGATGTCGCTCTGGTTCGGCAACCTCACCGAAGATCCCGCTTCCATCATACAGGCCCGCGAGATTCCCGGTGAGTACGGATCCGCGGTTTGTACCTTCGCGCCGCACCACGGTTCGCCGTACGGCGCAATCGGCATCGTCTCGAACCGGGAGGGGCCGGAAGGGGACGATGCGCCGTCCATGCGTTGGCTTACGCCCGAGATTCCGTCCGTGTTTGACCGCCGGTACGACTGGGGCTGGTGTTGGCCCGCACCGGTCAGGCCGGGACGTTTCCTCGCCTCGTGCGGCGACGAGAAGGCGAAGCGTTTCCGTCTCATGCTGCTTGCGGACGACGGCCGTCGCGCCGTCGCGTACGAGGACCCGGCGACGAGCGTGTTCGGCGCCGTGCCGTTCGTCGCGCGGCCCGCGCCGAAGGAGATTGCGCCGCTTGACGTGCCGTCGCCGGCGACGGTGATGCTGGAGGCCGCGCCGCCCGGACAGTCCGCGCGCGAGACGGTGCCGATGGGACAGCTGTTCGTCTCGGACGTCTACAAGGGTTTCGCGGAAGGGTTGCCGCGTGGCGAGGTGAAGGCCGTGCGCGTGATGGAGCAGATTCCGAAGACCGTCAACCGCACGTGGAACGGCATTCTCGACCAGGGACCGCTCGTGGGGGCGTCGTCGTACTATCCCAAGCGCGTGTGGGGCTACGCGCCGGTCGCGGCGGACGGCAGCGTGTTCTTCCAGGCGCCTGCGCGGAAGGAGATCTACCTGCAGCTCGTCGACGGCGCGGGCCGCGAACTCGTGCGGATGACGAGCGCGATCAACCTGATGCCCGGCGAGACGCAGAGCTGCACGGGATGCCACGAGAACCGACGCACGGCCGCCGTGCCGATGTCCGCCCTGGCCGCGCGCAAGGCGCCTGCGTCGCTTGAACCGTCGCCGTGGGGGAACGCGGGCGTGCTCGACTACAACAAGGTGGTGCAGCCCGTGTGGGACCGCCATTGCGTGCGCTGCCATTCGGGCGCGAACCCGCCGAAGGGGATGAACCTCACGGGACACTACACGCGCTTCTTCAGCATGTCGTACGACTCGCTCGTCAACCGTTCGCGTTCCGACCGCGCGTTCCGCGCCTGGTTCACGGGCGACAGCACGAACAAGCCGCTCGTGCAGTCGTTCCATCTGCTGACGGGTCTCACGGAGCCGTTTCGCGCGAAGGAGAGCGGGGCATTCGGGAGCCGTCTGCCAGAGTATCTTGAGAAGTCGCACCACGGCGTCGACATGCCGGCGGCGGACAAGCGGATCGTCTACGAGTGGCTCGACGCGATGATTCCCTACTATCCCACATTCGACTACGCCCACATCGGCGGGAAGGGCGACCGCGACAAATGGGGCGAGGCGGACGGTCCCGCGCTCAAGCCCTGGTTCCAGAAGCGCTTTCTCCCTCTCTACCAGAAGAACTGTGCATCCTGTCACGGGCAAATGGATGTGCGCGTGAAGAACACGAACTTCGTCGAGGATCAGTGGTGGTGGTTCGACCTCACCGACCCGACCGCCAGCCCGGCGCTTGTGGCGCATTTGCCGAAAAAGGATGCCGGACGGGCTTATCCGGCGAAAGGGAATTTCGCATTTGCCTCGCGTAAGGATCCGGTCTGGAAGGAGCTGTTGAATATCGCGCATGAGGCGGCGTGCGAGGCCTGGCGCACGCCCGAGGCCGACATGCCAGGATTCGTCCCGCGCTCCCGCGGCCGTTGCGAATACCGTCCCGCACCGTAATCTTATTCCCGCATTGACATTCGTTTCTGAAATGCGGTATAATATGCGCGTTTTGGAAACAAAATGAACTACATCACTTTTAGAGAGCGATTCCATGGCTTTGCCTGCTTCTCGAACGAGCAGGTCTTGGCGGCGTTTCCTCGTTTCGACAGGGGAAATTACTCGACATGGCTTGGAAAGGGCTACATCAAGCGGCTGAGGCGTTCGTGGTACGCCTTTGCCGATACTGCGAACATACCAGGGATTGGCGACTACTTTGCGGGCAAGATGTATTCGCCGAGCTATCTTTCGTGCGAACATGTCATGGCGAGGGTGGGGTTGATACCCGAATCGGTTGTGCAGTTTACGTCCGTGACATCTCTCAAGACAGCTTCATTCAAGAATGATTTTGGCGAGTTCTTCTATCGCAGCGTCAAGCCACAGTTGATGTTCGGTTATGGCGTGGAGTCCGTGGGTGGAGAATTGCCCGTCCTGGTCGCGACGCCTGCGAAGGCGCTCTGCGATTTTCTGTATCTCAATCCGCAGTATGACACACGGGGCGAAATCGAGGCGTTGCGCCTTGATCCTGACGTGCTGGAGGAAATCTTTCGCGACGGAGGACTCGACGGAGTCGCTTCACGCTTCGACTCGCGGGCACTTGCCCGACGTATTAGGCTTGTCAAGGAGGTGTATGCGATATGATCTCTTTTGAATCGATCAAGGGATTTTTCCCGGAGGAACTTCGCGCAGGACAGTTCGCGAAGCACATCCTGAAGGAATATGTCGAGTGCCTTGCGCTTGAGTGGATTGCCAGAAGCCCGTGGGCGGCGAAGCTGACGTTCATCGGCGGCACGAACTTGCGTCTGACAAAGGACATCGACAGATTCTCCGAAGACCTTGACTTCGACTGCAAGGAACTTACTTCAGAAGATTTCATGCGCTTCACCGATGCGCTCATTGCGTATTTGACGAACAACGGACTGAACGCCACCGCGAAGGACAAGGAATCGGACCGCCTGACGGCGATGCGACAAAGCATTCTTTTTCCGGGGCTGTTGCATGACTTGGGGCTTTCGGCTTTCAAGGAAGAGCGGTTTCTGATGAAGATTGAGGCGCAAGACCAAGGCAGGGACTACAAGAAGGTTTCCGTTGACGTTCGGCGCTGTGGTTTCTTTTTCCCAGTGAACGTGCCGAATGAAGCGACGCTTTGTGCCATGAAGCTGTCGGCATTGCTCACGCGGGCAAAGGGACGTGACTTCTATGATGCGATTTTCCTTTTGCAACGTACGGAGCCTGACTATTCGTTCTTTGCCTTGTCGCATCCGGAAATAACCGATCTTGCGTCGCTCAAGGCGGCGCTGAAGGCAAAGTCGGAATCTGTGGACTTGGAACTGAAGCGCCGCGACGTGGCACATCTCCTCTTCCACCACGAACGCGCAGACCTCGTGCCGCGCTTCCCCGCATTCGTCGATTCGCTGTAGTGTAGTGCGAAAGTCGGCAGCCTGACGAAAGGAAAGGGCATCTTCCATGACAACGGACTTTAGAAAGTATCGAAAACAGACTCGATTGTCGTTTGCCTTCATGTTACTGGCGATAGGTGCGTTCATTTTGGTAATTGCCTTTAGTATCATTGGTGAGATGGTTGTAATGGGCATAGGCTTGGTGATGATGTTCGTATTTGGCGGCATCGCACTTGTGTTTGAGTGGGCGGCGTATGACAATCTGATTTGCCCGAATTGCGGAAAGCGAATCCTGAAACCGTTGAGGGAATCGTTTACAAAGGAGAACAGGGCTTCTTACCTCCGAATCGATAAAGGAGAAACAGTTGAGTGCGTGCATTGCGGCGCGAAAATCGAAACGGCGTGAATTCTTGTTCCGCACCGTAATCTTACGAATGGGATTTGTGCTGTTATATACAATAGACAGCAATTAGTACTGCGATATTGGTACTTCTGCAAGGAGAACGGACTTTTTCGCCTATTGACGTTTGCGGAGATTACGTGGTATAATGTCCGCAAAAATTGCGGAGAAAAGGCAGTGCGCTTTATCCATCAGCTTAAAGATTGGCCTTCTTTCAGGTGGGATGCCGCCGAAATCGAGGCTGAACTTGCCGAGGCTTCCTTTGAATTGGGGAAGTTCTTGGGACGGCTTGGCGCAATCGGTTTCGACTTGCGCCAGGAGGCCGTGTGCGAGGCGCTTTCATCGGAGATACTGCATTCCGCCGCGATCGAGGGCGAACGGTTGAATCGCGACGACGTACGTTCCAGCGTGGCGCGTCGGATGGAGATTGCGCTCTCGACCGCAAAGGGGACGGTGACGCACGAATCTGAGGCGCGGGTGGACATGATGTTCGATGCTACACGCAACTGGGAGAAACCGATGACGCGTGAGCGCCTTTATTCCTGGCATGCAGCGCTTTTCCCAACCGGATATTCGGGTCTGGTCAAGATTTCCGTAGGGCGGATGCGGAACGACAGCGAGGGGCCGATGCGCGTCGTCTCTCGGCACGGGATGATGGAACGTGTCCACTTCGTCGCGCCCGAGGCCGCTCGGTTGGACATGGAAGTCGGCCAGTTTCTTGATTACGCGAATGACATGGAAAACGATGTGCCGTGGCTCGTCCGTGCTGCGATTGGCCATCTCTGGTTCTTGACGTTGCATCCGTTCGATGACGGGAACGGAAGGCTCGCGCGGACGCTGACGGAATATCTGCTCGCGAGGGGTGAACGGTCGGCGATGCGGTTCTATTCGCTTTCCGCGCAGATCCAACAGGAGAAAGAATCCTACTACGAAGAGCTTGAACATGCCCAGCGTGGCACAATGGACGCGACGCGCTGGGTGAAGTGGTTCCTGGGATGCCATTTGCGCGCGGTTAAGTCCGCCGGAACGCAGCTCGCCGCCATCCTCGCCAAAGCCGACTTCTGGCGCGAACACGTAGCGGACGACCTGAATGCGAACCAGAGGATAATGCTAAACAAGCTTTTCGACGGTTTCGAGGGCAACCTCACGTCTTCGAAGTGGGCGAAAATCTGCAAGGTGTCGCAAGATACCGCCTCGCGCGAGATCAACGCCCTCGTCGTGGGCGGTATCCTGAGGCAGCAAGGGCAGGGCCGTTCCACGCACTATGTTCTGGCATGATAGTTGATGGCAAGCGACCAACTACGCGCCGAGCGTCCAACCGTTGTGGTGGGGGACGACGGTGAGCTTCTGGGCGGCGTCGTTGCCGATGACGCGCTCGGCGACGGGATCCCAGCGGAGGCCCTTGATGCGCAGGTGCTCGCAGATGTTGGCGAGGTGGCAGAGCGTGGCGGAGCGGTGTCCGACGGCGCAGGGGGCGGCGACGGGCGTGCCGAGGCAGATGCCGTCGATGAAGTCCGACTCGTGCGGCCCGCGCGACTTGTGGAGATGGATGTCGGAATCCTTGAGATCCTTCTTCTCCCGCCATTTCTTCAGCTTGGGCGGCAGCTTGATGAAGCCGCGGCGGACGAGGAGGTCGCCTTCCGTGCCGTGGAAGAGGACGCCGTTGTGGAACTTGAAGACGGGGTCGTCCATGTGGCCGTTCGAGACGTGGCAGCGGAAGCCGTTCTCGTAGACGAAGTCGAAGTCGAAGACGTCGGCGAAGTCGAAGACCTCGTCGTCCTCGGGGAGGTTGGTGGTCATGTTTTCGATGGCGACGGGGCCGCTGTCGTCCTTGCCGAGCGCCCACTGGAGGATGTCGAAGTGGTGCGCGCCCCAGTCGGCGAGCATGCCGTTGCCGGTGCGGGAGTTGAAGCGCCACACCATCGGCTCGTGGATGCCGGGGATGAAGGCGTTGTCTTCCCAGTGGCGGGCGGGGCCCTGCCAGAGATCCCACATGCCGGGTTCGAAATAGGCCGGGGGCTTGCGGCGCTCGCGGTTGTAGCCGTGTCCCCAACAGCCGCCGCGGTTCGTCTCCAGCTTGATCTCGCATCCCTTCAGCTCGCCGAGGTAGCCGTTGCGCACGATCTCGCAGGCGACGCGGAACTCGCCCGCGCTGCGCTGCTGCGAGCCGGTCTGGAACACGACGCCCGTCTCGCGCGCGACGCGCGCCATGACCTGGCCTTCGGAGATGCCGAGCGCGAGGGGTTTCTGTCCGTAGACGTGCTTCCCCTTGCGCATCGCGGCGATGCCGATCATGGCGTGCCAGTGGTCGGGCGTCGTCACCAGGACGGCGTCGATGGTCGGGTCGTCCACCACCTTGCGCCAGTCGCTCTCCATGCGGCAGTCGTGGTTGCCGTAGAAGGCGTCCACCATCTCCTTCAGGACGGCGCGTCCGGCCTTCAGCTCTGCCTTGTAGCCGTAGCCGCGTGCGCGGAGGATGGGGTCGCACGCCATGACCACCTGCACGCGCGGGTCGAGCAGGAAGGTCTTGACGTTGTCGAACGTCGCCTGGTAGCCGCAGCCGATGACGGCGAGGGTGACGCGGTTCGACGGCTTGGGACGTGGCAGCGCCGCGACGTCGCCGAGAAGGGCGGGCGCGGCGAGGGCGGCGGACTGGAGAAAGGCGCGGCGAGTGGTCATGGCACGCTCACTTCCTGTCGTTGCGCGGGGAGTCGTCCACCTTCACGTCGCCGGTGGCGTACTGGAGTCCGCCGAGGATGTGGTAGAGGCGCGCGGGGTCGAGCCAGGCGCGCGTGTCGTGGGCGTAGGTGGTGTAGAACACGCGGCCCTTGCCCCAGCGGCGGCACCAAGAGACGGCGAAGTCGCGGTCGGCGCGGACCTTCGCCTCACCGTGCCTCTTGACGAACTTCTTCATCGCGGCGGCGGTGTTCGCGTCGTCGAGGCAGAGCGAGATGAGCACGCGCACCTTGGAGCGGTCGAAGGGGGGCGTGGGGTGCATGTAGATCTCGTCGCCCAGGTGGAAGATGGTCGGGAGCGACTTGAAGGAGGCGACGAGCGGATGGTCGGGTTCCTCGTTGCGGAAACACCAGTCGCCGCCGTCGGCCGTCCAGGGGTGCGCCCAGAAGAGCCCGCCGTTCATCTCCTGCACGGTGGGCGAGTCGTTGAAGGCGTCGACGGCGGAGTGGACGAGGAGGAGTCCGCCGCCCTTGGAGACGTAGTCGAGCAGGTTCTCGGAGACGCCGGGGGCCTCCGCCTCCTGGAAGTTGGTGGTGTTGTTGAGGACCACGGCGTCGTAGCCGTCGAGCAGGCCCTTGATGGCGAGCTGGCGGATGTCGGTGAAATCGACCGTGTAGCCGCCTTTCACGCTCGCGAGGGCGAAGAGGCGCGTGCCGTAGGAGACGGACGGTCCGTGCCACTCGCAGCCGCGCAGGTAGTTGCACACGAGGATCTTGCGCGGTTTTGCGGCCGGGGCGGCGGGCCAGTCGGCCACGAGCTGGACGAGCTTCGCCTCGTCGGCGGGCTTGACCTGGGGAAAAACGCGTCCCGGCCCGCCGAATGTGGCGGCGGCGGCGAGGGCGCACGAGAACAGAACGATCTTTTTCATGGAATCTCCTTCTATGTGACGTGCGCATTATACCATAATTAGTTGATGAAGTGTGCGCACGGCAGACCGAACCACAAATTTTGCAATTTTACCCCTTGTCTCCCTCTCCAACTTTTGATAAACTAATCGGCCTAACCCCTCAGAGGGTCAAGAGTTCGAGATACGGTCCGGCAGCCTCGCAAAGGCACTGGATGCGTCCGGCGAGAGGGACATCACGTGCCCGCAGTGCCGGGAAGGCGCCGCGGGCGCGTTCCATTTTCGGGCTTGCTCTCCGGGGGTTGGACTGACCGGAAACTCAACTCCGAGACGGTCCCTGCGGGGACCGCGCAGGCAACGGCGAAAGGCCGCCCGGCGATGTCGGAGTCGTCGAAGGGCAGGTACAAGGCAAAACGCAAAACGAAAGAAGAACAGAGATGCAACAGCAGAGAGTACGCATCCGCCTGCAGGCATACGACCACCGTGTGCTGGACAAGGCCGTCGGTGGGATCATCGACACGGCCCGCGGGACGGGTGCGCAGGTGGTGGGCCCGATCCCGCTGCCGACGCGCGTCGAGCGGTTCACGGTGAACCGTTCGCCGAACGTCAATAAGAAGAGCATGGACCAGTTCGAGATGCGGACGCACAAGCGCCTGCTCGACACCGTCAACCCTACGGCGAAGACGATCGACGAACTGAAGAAGCTGAACCTGCCTGCGGGCGTCGACATCACCATCAAGGTGTAAGGAGGGCGCAATGGAAGGTTTGATCGGAAAGAAAATCGGGATGACCCAGGTGTTCACCGACGACGGGAAGCGCGTGTGCGTGACCGTGATCGAGGTGGGCCCTTGCCCGGTCGTCCAGGTGAAGACGCTTGAAAAGGACGGCTACGTGGCCGCCCAGCTCGGTTTTGGCGAGCAGAAGGCTCACCGTCTCACGAAGGCCGTTGCGGGCCATCAGGAGAAGACGGGCGGCCTGAAGGACAAGAAGGTGCGGATCCTCAAGGAATTCGCTCCAGACGCCGGCGAAGAGGTGAAGGTGGGCGACGTGCTCACGGTAGCCAACTTCGACGGCGTCAAGTTCGTCGACGTGACGGGCGTGACGAAGGGCCGCGGGTTCGCGGGCGTCCTCCGCCGCTACGGCTTCGCGGGCGGCAACATGACGCACGGCGGCCATTCGAAGCGCCGCACGGGCGGCCTCGCCGCGCGCGACCTCCCCGGCTGGATCGAGAAGGGCAAGAAGATGCCGGGCCACATGGGCGACGTGAACCGCACGGCGGTGAACCTCGAGGTGGTGCAGATCCGTCCCGAAGACAACGCGATCCTCGTGAAGGGCTCGATCCCCGGCGCCCGCAACGGCACGGTGATCGTCCGCAAGTCCCTCAAGAACGCGGCGCTCGCGTTCAAGGCGAAGAAAGGGGCGAAGTAAGACATGAGCACGATTAAGCAGTACACGTCCGCCGGCGAGGCCGGCGCCGACATCGCGGTCGACGACGCCGCGCTCGTCCTGGACAAGGGCGCGCAGGCGCTCAAGGACGCGGTGGTGGCCATCCGCAACGCGATGCGCGCGGGCACGGCCTCCACGAAGGGCAAGGGCGAAGTCGCCGGCTCGAACAAGAAGCCCTGGAAGCAGAAGGGCACGGGCAACGCCCGCGCCGGCTTCCGCCAGAGCCCGGTGTGGCGCGGCGGCGGCGTGGCGCACGGCCCGAAGCCCCGCGACTTCGGCGTGAAGGTGAACAAGAAGGTGATGAAGCTCGCGTTCGCGCGCGCCGTTTCGGAGAAGATCCAGGCGGGCGACGTGCTCGTGGTGAGCGAGTTCGCCTTCGAGGCGCCGAAGACGAAGCTGATGGCGGCGTTCCTCAAGAAGATCGGCGTCGACCGCAGCGCGCTCGTCGTGACGGCGGACATCAACGAGACGATCGACCGCATGGTGCGCAACCTGCCGCGCGTCGACTCCGCGACCGCCAACGAGATCAACCCGTACGCGGTGCTCCTCTTCAGGAAGATCGTGTGCGACAAGGCCGGCTACGACGCCCTCATGGCCCGCGTCGCCGGCAACAAGGAGGAGAAGTAATGGCCCGTGACATCATCAAGCGACTGATCCTCTCGGAGAAGAGCTCGCGCCTGAGCGCGCTCAACCAGTATTTCCTGGAGGTGGACCGGGAGGCGACGAAGCCCCAGATCCGCCAGGCGGTGGAGGCCCGGTTCGGCGTGCACGTCCTCGCGGTGCGCACGGTGAACATGAAGGGCGGTCTCCGCACGGTGCGCGGCACGCGCCGCCAGCTCACGGAATCCACCTGGAAGCGCGCGATCGTCGAGGTCAAGCCCGGCGAGCGCATTGAAATCGTGTAAGGGAGAGGAACCGGAATATGGCACTCAAGACGTTTAAAGCCCGTTCCCAGGGCATGCGCTTCCGCGTGGCCTCCACGTTCGAGGAGATCACCGAGAAGAAGCCGGTGAAGAGCCTGACGCGGGCCAAGCGCAAGACCGCGGGCCGCAACAACCAGGGCCGCATCACGACGCGCCACCGCGGCGGCGGCGCCAAGCGGCGCATCCGCATCGTCGACTTCCGCCGCGAGAAGGACGGAGTCGAGGCGGAGGTCAAGGCGATCGCGTACGATCCGAACCGCAGCGCGAACCTCGCGCTCCTCGAGTACGCCGACGGCGTGAAGACGTACATCCTCGCGCCGGAGGGCCTCAAGGTGGGCATGAAGGTGATGAGCGGCCCGAAGGCCGAGGCGACGGTGGGCAACTGCCTCCCGCTCGGCCAGATCCCGCTCGGCCTCTTCGTGCACGCGGTGGAGCTCGTGCCCGGCCAGGGCGCCAAGCTCGCGCGCTCGGCCGGCACCGAGGCGCAGGTCATGGCGCGCGACAAGGACACGGTGACGCTCAAGCTCGCCTCGGGCGAGGTGCGCCTCTTCAGCGCGCGCTGCAAGGCCACGATCGGCGCCGTGGGCAACAAGGACTGGGGCTCCATCAAGCTCGGCAAGGCCGGCCGCAAGCGCTACCTGGGCATCCGCCCGACGGTGCGCGGCGTGGCGATGAACCCGGTCGACCACCCGATGGGTGGCGGCGAAGGCCGCACGTCCGGCGGCACGAACCCGTGCTCGCCGTGGGGCCAGCTCGCGAAGGGCGGCAAGACGCGCAAGCCCGGCAAGTCCTCGAACAAAGTCATCGTCAAGCGGAGAAAGTAACACATGTCGCGTTCACTCAAGAAGGGGCCGTACGTGGAGGAATCCCTCCTCAGGAAGGTCCAGAAGATGACGGCCGCCGGCAAGAAGCAGCCGATCAAGACGTGGAGCCGCCGCTCGATGGTGCTCCCCGAGTTCGTGGGATTGACGTTCGCCATCCACAACGGCAAGGTCCATCTCCCGATCAAGATCACCGAAAACATGGTCGGGCACCGCCTCGGCGAGTTCGCGCCCACGCGCACGTTCAAGTCGCACGGCGCCCACGTCGAAAAGGCCGACAAGAGGTAAGGACTGAGTCATGGAAGTGATTGCACTTACGAAAAACGCCCGCATGTCGGCGGCCAAGGGCCGTCCGCTTGCGCGCGAATGCCAGGGCCTGCCGGTCGCGGCCGCCCTGAAGGTCGTGGAGTTCTCGCCGAAGAAGGCGGCGACGATCCTGAAGAAGACGCTGCTGAGCGCGGCGGCGAACGCGAAGAACAACCACGGCTTGGATGTGGACACGCTCACGGTCAAGCTCTGCGTGTTCGACGAGTCCGTGCGCATCCGCCGTTTCTGGCCGACCGCGCGCGGCTCGGCGCATCCGATCGCGCACCGTCTCTGCCACTGCAAGGTCGTCCTGACGGACGGCAAGGAGAGCAAGTAATATGGGACAGAAAGTCAATCCCACCGGGTTTCGCCTGCCCGTCAACCGCGCCTGGCGCAGCCGCTGGTTCGCGCCGAAGAAGGCGTTCGCCGACTTCCTGGTCGAGGACCAGAAGATCCGCGAGGCCGTGAAGAAGCGCTTCGCGGAGGCGGCGCTCTCGAAGGTGCTCATCGAGCGCTACGCGAACCGCGTGCGCGTGAGCCTCTTCAGTGCCCGCCCCGGCGTGATCATCGGCAAGAAGGGCCAGGACGTGGACAACGTCCGCACGGACCTCGAGAAGCTGACCAAGAAGGAGGTCTACCTCGAGATCAAGGAGGTGCGCGACGCGGACGCGGACGCGCAGCTCGTGGCGGAGTCCATCGCCCAGCAGCTCGAGCGCCGCATCGCGCTGAAGCGCGCCATGAAGCGCGCGCAGAAGCTCGCGATCGACATGGGCGTGGACGGAATCAAGATCCACGCCTCGGGCCGCATCAACGGCGCGGAAATCGCGCGCGTCGAATGGGGCCGCGAGGGCAAGGTCCCGCTGCACACGCTGCGGGCGAACATCGACTACGGGTTTGCGGAAGCCAACACCACGGCCGGCAAGATCGGCGTGAAGGTGTGGATCTGCAAGCGCGAGGATTTCCAGCCGACCCGCCGTCCGGAGGGCCGCCGCGAGCGCGGCGACCGCGGCGAGCGCGGCGAGCGCAAGGAGCGGAGGTAAGCCATGCCGTTGATGCCCAAGAGGGTCAAGTACCGTAAACAGTCCAAAGGCAACCGCGGCGGCTGGGCCACCTCGGGCGCCGAGCTCGCGTACGGCGAGTTCGGGCTCAAGGCGACCACGCGCGGGTTCCTGACGGCCACGCAGATCGAAGCCTGCCGCGTCGCGATCAACCGCGAGATGAAGCGCAAGGGCAAGCTCTGGATCCGCATGTTCCCCGACAAGCCGGTCACGCGCAAGCCGATCGAGGTGCGCATGGGCGGGGGCAAGGGCAACCCGGAGTTCTGGGTGGCCGTCGTGCTCCCCGGCAAGGTGCTGTTCGAGATCGGCGGCGTTTCCGAGGAGGTGGCGCGCGAGTGCCTCCGCCTCGCCGCCACGAAGATCGGCATCCACACGAAGTTCATCACGCGTGCAGGAGTGAAGATCTGATGAAGACGAACGAACTGAAGGAACTCGGCGCGGAGGAGCTCGAGGCGAAGATCGCGGAGGTCCGCAAGGAACTCGGCGACCTGAAGCTCAAGCTCGCGTCGAAAGTTGACGTTGAGAAGCCGGTCCGGATCCGCCTGCTGCGCCGCGAAGTCGCGCGCATGCTGACGGTCCTCGCCGCGAAGAAGGAGGCCAAGTAACTATGGCGAATGAAGAAAAGCGCGGCGCACGGAAGGTCCGCAAGGGGACGGTCGTCTCGAAGATGGGCGCGAAGAGCGTCGTCGTTCAGGTGACCTACCGCGAGCGCCATCCCATGTACGGGAAGGTGGTCGTGCGCTCGAAGAAGTACCACGCGCACGACGAGGCCGACACCGCGAAGGTCGGCGACGTCGTGACGATCATGGAGACGCGCCCCCTGAGCGCGACCAAGCGTTGGCGCATCGTGGCGCCGGAGGCGAAGTGACATGATCCAGGAACTGACAAACCTCGTCGTCGCGGACAACACGGGCGCCAAGCGCGCCATGTGCTTCCGCATCCTCAAGCAGCGCAAGGAGTACGCCCACCTGGGCGACGTGATCCGCGTCGCCATCAAGGAGGCGAGCCCCACGGGTTCGATCCGCAAGGGCCAGGTGGCCACGGCGGTGATCATCCGCACGGGCGCGCCGATCGTCCGCGAGGACGGCCAGCGGGTGCACTTCGACCAGAACGCCTGCGTGCTGGTCGACTCCAAGCTCAACCCGATCGGGTCCCGCGTGTTCGGGCCGGTCCCGCGCGAGCTGCGCGAGAAGAACTACATGAAAATCCTGTCCATGGCCCCGGAAGTGGTCTAAGAGGAGCGCATCATGAGTATCGCACGTATTCGCAAGAACGACACCGTGATCGTGACTCACGGTAACGACGCCGGGCGCACCGGGGTCGTCCAGAGCGTGGACAGGAAGAAGGGCACGGCGATCGTGTCCGGAATCAACGTCCACAAGAAGGCCGTCCGCCGCACCGAGCGCACGCAGGGAGGGCTCATCGACCGGGAGTTCCCGATCGCCCTCTGCAAGCTGATGCCCTACGATCCCGACGCGAAGAAGGGCACGCGCGTGGCCGCCGCCGAGAAAGACGGCAAGAAGGCGCGCCGGCTCAAGGCCTCCGGGAAGATCATCTGAGGAACTCGCCATGGCTAAGCTGAAAGAAGAATACCAGAACCGCATCGTCGGCGAGCTCGAGCAGAAGCTCGGCACGACGAACCGGATGCTCGTGCCGCGTCTCCAGAAGATCGTGGTCAACATGGGCTTCGGCATCGTCTCCAAGGACGAGCAGAAGGGCATCGTGGACGACCTCACGGCGATCACGGGCCAGCGTCCCCTCCTCTGCAAGGCGAAGAAGTCCATCTCGAACTTCAAGCTGCGCGAGGGCATGGTCATCGGCGCGAAGGTCACCCTCCGCGGCGACCGCATGTGGGACTTCGCCGAACGTCTCATCAACGCGGCCCTGCCGCGCATCCGCGACTTCCGCGGCGTGCCGAACCGCGGCTTCGACGGCCGCGGCAACTACACGCTCGGCCTCAAGGAGCACGCGATCTTCCCGGAACTCGTGGAGGCGACGGGCCCCAACTGCGGCATGGACGTGACGTTCGTGACCACTTCGAAGGACAACAAGGCCGCCAAGGAGCTGCTCGTTGCGCTCGGCATGCCGTTTGCGGGGAGGAACTAATTCATGGCTAAGAAATGTCTGATGGAGAAGGCCGCCCGCCTGTGGACGGCGAAGGCCAAGGACGCCAAGCGCGTCGCCGAGGGGAAGAAGCCCCTCACGAAGGCGAACGTGCGCGCGTACAACCGCTGCCGCATCTGCGGCCGCCGCCACGCGTTCATGCGGAAGTTCGGCGTGTGCCGTCTCTGCTTCCGCGAACTCGCGGTGAACGGCCTCATCCCCGGCGTCACCAAGGCCTCGTGGTAAACTCGGAAAGGAACTGAACAAATGACAATCGATCCCATTTCCGACATGCTGGTCACGATCCGCAACGGGCTCAAGGCCCGTCTCGTGCAGGTCTCGACGCCGGCATCCAACATCAAGTCCGAAATCGCGAAGGTGATGAAGGCGTCCGGCTACATCCAGGACGCGTTCACGACCTCCGAATTCCCGAAGAAGCTCGTCATCACGCTCAAGTACTCGGACCGCGCCGAACCCGCGATCCGCGGGCTTGCGCGCCAGTCGAAGCCCGGCCTGCGCAAGTTCGTGGGCTGCGCCGAGATCCCGTCCGTCCTCGACGGCATGGGCCTCGCGGTGCTCTCCACGTCGAAGGGCGTGATGAGCGGCTTCGAGGCGAAGAAGCAGAAGGTGGGCGGCGAGCTCATCTGCACCGTTTGGTAAGGAGTCCAGAACAATGTCTCGTATCGGTAAAGAACCCGTGATCCTCCCCGCCGGCGTCACCGCCAAGGTGGACGGCCAGAAGGTCACCGTGAAGGGCAAGCTCGGCGAGCTCGCCTACGTCATGCACGACGGCATCACGGCCAAGGTCGAGGAGGGCAAGATCGTGATCGAACGCAGGGACGACACGATCAAGAACTTCCACGGCCTCGCCCGTGCGCTGATCCACAACAACGTGGTCGGCGTGGACAAGGGCTACACCAAGCAGCTCGTCATCGAGGGCACCGGCTTCAAGGCCGTCCTCCAGGGCAAGCAGCTCGCGCTGTCGCTCGGCTTCGCCTCCCCGAAGATCTTCGACATCCCGGAGGGCCTCAAGGTCACCGTCGAGAACGACGGCCTGCAGGTCACGCTCACCGGGATCAGCAAGGAGGTCGTGGGCGAGTCAGCCGCGCGCATCCGCAGCTTCTACCCGGCCGAACCCTACAAGGGCAAGGGCATCAAGTACCTCGGCGAGCACATCCGCCGTAAACAGGGCAAGAAGGTGGCCTAACCTGATGGCCGCCTGAATCGGAGAAATCGAAATGAGTTTCAACCGTAAAGACCAGCGCGCGAAGCGCCACCTGCGCCTCCGCCAGCGCGTGATCGGCTCCGTGGAGCGTCCGCGCATGTCGATCTGCGTCACGAACAAGCACATGTACGTGCAGTTCATCGACGACGCGGCCGGCAACACGCTCGCCCAGGCCTCCTCGCTGAAGGAGTCCAAGGCGAACCTCGAAGTCGCCAAGAAGCTCGGCGCCGCCGCGGCGGAGGCCGCGAAGGCGAAGGGCATCACGCGCGTCGTCGTCGACCGCGGCGGCTTCAAGTTCACGGGCCGCGTGGCGGCCATCGTCGCGAGCGCCGTCGAGAACGGCCTCTC
The DNA here is from genome assembly GCA_017427485.1 of Kiritimatiellia bacterium. Lineage (GTDB taxonomy): Bacteria > Verrucomicrobiota > Kiritimatiellia > RFP12 > UBA1067 > RUG572. The sequence continues at coordinate 13,054 of JAFRSR010000063.1, read as the reverse complement.
GATCAGCGACAAACCTGCCAAGGAGGCTGAATAATGGCTATGAACCGCGACAAGCGCCGCAGCGAATCCGGCGCGACCGACGATCTCGACGAGAAGGTCGTGTTCGTCAACCGCTGCGCCAAGACCGTCAAGGGCGGCCGCCGCATGTCCTTCTCCGCCGTCATCGTCGTGGGCGACCACGAGGGCAAGGTGGGCGTGGGCTTCGGCAAGGCGAACGAGGTTTCGGACGCGATCCGCAAGGGCGGCGAGGCCGCCCGCAAGGCAATGCGCCCCGTGACCCTCCGCGTCGAGAAGGACGCCCAGGGCAACGTCGTGTGCGTGACCATCCCGCACGACGTGGCGGGCGACTGCGACGGCGGCCGCGTGATCCTCAAGCCGGCCCCCGCCGGCACGGGCCTCATCGTCGGCGGCGGCATGCGCCCCGTCCTCGAGGCCGTGGGCATCCGCGACGCCGTGGGCAAGTCCCTCGGCTCCAAGAACCGCCTCAACGTGGTGAAGGCCACGATGAACGCCCTCGCGCAATTGCGCTCGGCGGCGGAGATTGAGGCTATTAGGGCGTAACAACAACCGGGGAAACCCAGGTTTCCCCGAACCCCTTCAAAAAGGAATTGTTATTATGGATCTCTCCTCCCTCACCAACACCCCCGGCGCGCGGAAGCGCGCCAAGCGCGTGGGCCGCGGCTGCGGTTCGGGCATGGGCAAGACCTGCTGCCGCGGCCAGAAGGGCCAGAACGCCCGCAAGGGCCACAAGCAGAAGCTCGGTTTCGAAGGCGGCCAGATGCCCCTCGTGCGCCGTCTGCCCAAGCGCGGCTTCAACAACGCCCGTTTCCGTACCGAGACGCTCGCCGTCAACGTCGAGACGCTGGAGAAGCTGTTCAACGCGGGCGACGAGATCACGCTCGAAGCGCTCGCCGCGAAGGGTTTCAAGAGCGCCAAGCGCCCGATCATCAAGATTTTGGCGAAGGGCGAGCTCACGAAGAAGTTCGTCGTGAAGGTCCCCTGCAGCGCCGCGGCGAAGGCGAAAATCGAGGCCGTCGGCGGCAGCGTGGCCGAAAAGGCCTGATGACGGACGTGCGGGGGGCGGCCGCCCCCTGCACGTGCCCGTTTCATCCTGTGTCTGTCCACTTCATACGGAGTTTGCGCTATGTCGATGTTCAAAGGTTTCTCGAATGCGTTCAAGATTCCCGAACTGCGGAAGAAAATCCTGATCACGCTCGGTCTCGTGGCCGTGTGCCGCCTCGTCTCCCAGGTTCCCACGCCCGGCGTTGACTGGCAGGCTCTCCAGAAGGCCATTGCAGACATCCGCCAGTCCTCCGGCGGCGGCATGCTCGACTGGTTCGACGTGTTCACGGGCGGCGCGCTCGGGCAGTGCGCCATCGGCTTCCTCTCGATTTGGCCGTACATCTCGGCGCAGATCGTGATTCAGCTTCTTTCCAGCGTGATTCCCTCGCTTGAGAAGCTGAAGAAGGAAGGCGAGAGCGGGCGCCAGCGCCTCGCGCAGATCACGCGCTACCTGACGATCGTCATCTGCGTCGTGCAGTCCTGGACGATCGCCACCGTCCTCCTGAATCCGCAGGCGCTCGGCATCAACGCCCAGATCGTCGTCAGCGGCTCGCCGCTCGGATTCCGCCTGATGACCGTCATCGGCATGACCTCGGCCGCGCTGTTCGTCATGTGGCTCGCCGACCAGATCACCACCTTCGGCATCGGCAACGGCGGTTCGCTGATCATCATGATCAACATCACCTCGCGCCTCCCGAACGCGATCTTCGCCGCCTACGAGCGCTACTTCGGCGGAAGCAGCGGGTTGCAGACGGCCTCGCCCGTCGAGCTCGTGATGCTGCTCGTGTTCGGATTCCTCGTGGTGATGGGCACCGTGCTCCTCACCCAGGGCGTGCGCAAAGTCGCCATCCACGCGACGCGCCGGTCGATCTCCATGGGCAACACCTACGGCATGCAGCAGACGTTCATGCCGCTCCGCGTCAACTACACGGGCGTGATGCCGATCATCTTCGCACAGCCGATTCTCCAGGTGCTCGGGTGGATCTTCAAGAAGATGCCCTGGGACATCTGCCAGTCCTTCGGCGGGCAGCTGAGCGACATGGGCGCGCCCACGCACCTCATCATCTATGCGATCGTGATCATGTTCTTCTGCTTCTTCTGGGTCGCCACGCAGTTCAACGCGGTTGACATCTCGGAGAACCTGAAGAAGGACGGCTCCTACGTGCCGGGCATCCGCCCGGGCATGCAGACCGCCGAGTACCTCGACGCCGTGATGACGCGCATCACCCTCATCGGCGGTTCGGGGCTCCTCGTGGTCGCCCTCCTGCCGCAGATCCTCAGTGGCGCCTTCAACATCCCGTGGGCCATCTCGAGCTTCTTCGGCGGCACGTCCCTGCTCATCATCGTGGGCGTGGCGCTGGACACACTCCGCATCATGGAGTCGCACCTCCTCGTGCGCAAGTACGACGGCTTCCTACGCCACGGCACGCTCCGCGGCCGCGGCGGGGTGTAATATGGAAAGCCGCCATCTTGGCGGCTTACTGGGACAACGGGCGTCTCGCCCGTTGCGCAAACGCCGGGGTGTAAACGCTTGCGCCCCGGTGCTTTTTTGCCGAGTGTGTACGTGGTAACGGCATCGGCTACGGCGTGGGGACCAGCAAGCCGCCAAGATGGCGGTTCTCCGATATTTTTGGTATAATGTGCGCCATGCAGATAGTAAGCATAGATTCTAACGACTTCGGCGAAATCCGCAACAGGGGCTACGTGTACGTCGATAAGACGGCGTGGTTCCATCGCCTTGCCACGGCCGCAGGAAGGAAGATGTTCTTCCTCGCGCGCCCGCGCAGGTTCGGCAAGTCTCTGATGATCTCCACCCTTGAGGCGATGTTTAAGGGGAAGCGCGAGCTGTTCGAGGGACTCGCCATCATGGACACAGACTGGGACTGGAAGAAGAAGTACCCCGTCATCCACCTCAACATGGGGATGTGCGCAGCGGAAGACTACGAGACATTCGCGCAGAACCTCCCCGTGTGCATGAAGGCATCCCTCGCTGGCGCAGGTGTCAAGTACGATGATAAGTTGACTCCTTCCGCCAACTTCGGCATCGCCATCGACAAGCTTGCCGATAAGGGTACCCAGCCCGTCATCCTGATCGACGAGTACGACGACCCCGTGGCGAAGGCCCTGAAGAATGTTGAAGTGGCGGAGCGCGTGCGTTCCTCACTTGCGCCCATCTACGGACAGATGAAGGATCGCTCCGGGAAGATTCGCTTCCTGATGATCACGGGCGTCTCGAAGTTCACGAAGCTCTCGATCTTCTCTGCGCTCTCTTCACTCGTCGATATTTCCTTTGAGGACGACTACGCCTCCATGCTCGGTTACACAGAGGACGAACTCAACCGTTACTTCTCCGAGCACATGGAGGCGCACAGCAAGGTGATGGGGCTTTCGGCAAAGGTGTACCGCGCCGAGATCAAGCGTCTCTACAACGGCTACCGTTTCTGGCTGGACGAGGGTGAAAACGTGTGCAATCCCGTCTCAATCAACCTCACGATGGCGAATAGGAAGAAACGCTTTGAACTCTATTGGGCGGAGACGGGGAAGGCGTCTTTCCTGATGAACTTCCTGAAGCGCGGCGACATGCTGGCTGTCGATCCGGACGACTTGGAGGGCGTCACGAAAGCCGAACTCGATGTTTCGGACCTCAATTCAATCCCCGTAAAGGGGATGCTGTTCCAGACGGGTTACCTGACAATCAAGGACTTTAACGGAACGTCATTTGACCTGTGCGTACCGGACGAAGAGGTGCGCCAGGACTTGTCCGCCCTCATGGCCGGACTCGTAGCGGACAAGGACGTTCGCTGGGCGGCGTCCATCGGCGAGAAGCTGCGCAGGGCCAAATGGGGCGACTTCTTCGACGGTCTTGCCGCGCTTTACGCGGGCGCTGTGTATGGCTCTACGGAAGGAAAGCCGCACGAGCTTTCCTACGCGCGCTGCCTCAAGTTCCTCCTGCAGGGACAGGGCTTCCGCGTGGAGCAGGAAGTGTCGCATGCGGGCGGGCGCACGGACATCGTGGCAGACCATCCCTGCGGCACGTACATCTTCGAGCTGAAGGTGAACAAGCCGCCGAAGGTGGCGATGTCGCAAGTGCAGCGGAAGAAGTACGCCGCGCCGTACCGAGCCGTCGGCAAGCCCGTCTGGGCGGTAGGACTTTCCTTCAACGGTCGAACGCGCCAGTTCAAGGCCGGCGTCGCAGAGAGCGTAAAGTTGAAAGCCTAAAGTGCCCACATGCCCGCTTGTTTTGGGCGGGGGAATGTGGTATCATAACGCTGTCTTTTTGCTGGGGTTATCCCCTTGGGCGGAAAGCGAGGATAACATGGCGACATCAAGCATAACCGCGAACTTTAGAATCGACGATCCGAAGGCGGCGCGGGCGTTCGTGGACGCACTTTGTTTGGAAACGGCAGCAAGGCCAAACCTGCCAAACGTGATGGAAACGTATTTCGAGTCAGCGATTGCAGAACGGGATTTCTTCCTCAAGGGACCGTATGCCCGGAGGAGACGTGCCAAGTGAGCGGTTTCACCATAAGGAAGGTAACAGAACTAGCCGCAGAATATGGCGACAGTTTTGTTGACGGAGTAGTTTCCTCTTTTTCTTGTCGGTTTAATCGTGAGGTTGATGAATTCCTTCGGCGGAATGCTTTGGACTTTGCGCGGCGGAAGGTGTCGGTTACGGAGCTTGTGTTTGACAATGAGACTCAATTGTGCGCCGGGTATTTCACATTGGCGGTAAACCCGATCCAAATACCAGCTGCAGCTCTTTCCTCCACTCAGCGGAAACGGGTAGAACGATTTTCAAAACTGGATGTCGGTGCGTCATCATATACGGTCGCCGCTTACTTGATAGCGCAGTTTGGGAAGAACTTCAAGATAGGTGGTGATGTCATTTCTGGAGCGGAACTTCTTTCATTTGTGCTGAACCACATCCGCCGTGCACAGGACGAAGTTGGCGGCCAAATAGTTTTCCTTGAGATGGAGCAGGGGAATATAAAGCTTGGCGAGTTTTATAGCAGATGCGGATTTAAGCAATTTGGTGCCAGGAGTACAGCCGATAACCTACGATCAACTCTTTCTTTTCCTCAAATGACGCCCCGCCATAACGCCCCCGCACCGGGTGGGGCGAGGCGTCCCGCCGAGCCGCCTGGGGAGGGCCGCGCTCCGTCGCGGACGCCTAACTGGGAAAGCCGCCTTCCAGGCGGCGCCTTGGCACTGCCGCGCACGCGCCCGCCGACGGCGAAGTGGGCGTGCGCGCGCGGACCTGAGACCTGAGACCCGAGACATGAGACATTGAGACTACCAGTGGATCGTTCAAGGTTTACGCGCTGGAGGGCGAAGGTAAGCGTTTCGGGCGCGCCTCGCGTCCGCACTAGCAAAGGGCGAGACGTCCGTCCGTTGTCCCAGTGAGCCGCCAAGATGGCGGCTCTCCATGTTTTTGTCGTGCGGCATTGGCAACAATCCGAAAAAATGCTATACTATTTGCACATCACAACAGAAAGAAACAAGGTGCGATGATGGCAAGAATTTTCGGGCGGTTTCCAAAGGAACGGGCAGGGGAATCCTGCAGGCGGCGGCCCTGTTGGCGGCTGGCGTGGGCGCGCGCATGTTCGACGTGACGGCGTACGGTGCGAAGGCGGACGGCGTGACGGACAACACGGCGTCGGCTACGGCGCGGCCACGATGAAGGGCGGCAGCGCGCCGGTGAGGATTGAATAGGATGTGTAGAAGGGAAAACGACACATGAATCGCGCAACCATCATAAAATCCATTCTAGCCGCGGTGAATTGCCTCAACAACAAACAGGGAACGAAAATGGGTACAAGGCTGATTGTAACGTCTATCGCGATGGCGATGGCGTCTTGTGCGTTCGCGGAATTGGTTTCGGACAAGGCTATCGAACAGGCTGCGACGTCCTGGCTGTCATCAGACCGCGTGGCACAGATGACGATGAAGGGCTTGTCGTTTGACAAACTTGAACATCGTGGTTCATTACGGGTCGTGCGTCTGTCGCCAAGTGGATACATCATCATGTCGGGTTCTGACATCGTCGATCCCGTGATTTCGTTCTCGCGTAACGACTTCGCCGATCCAGAGGAAGGCTCTCCGTTCCATGCCATGCTGGAACATTCTGATTCCAACGTGCGGAAGCACGAGGAAGCCGGTGGTGTGCGCACGGCGAAATGGATGGAACTCATCGGAGGGCGCAACGGCTCAAAGCCAAAAGCATGGCGGCTTCTGGCTAGTAGTAGTCCCGAGGAAGATTCCTCGACCATCTTGATAGCGCCTTTTATGACGACACTTTGGAATCAGTGGCAACCTTGGAACGACTTTTGCCCTGTCATTGATCCAGATGCAGATGACATGCTTTACCGTGCACGTTCCGCGTGCGGGTGCGTCGCTACAGCCACCGCGCAACAGATCGCATATTGTCGGTGGCCCTGGCGAACAGGGAGGAGCGACACATGGGTGCATACGCTTGATGCTGACGGAGAAATTGAAGAAGATGGAAGGTATGCCGAAAGTGAGTTTCCTGTCAGATTCGACGGGCATCTCCCCTTTGACTGGGATTCCATGCTTGACGTCTATTCCTGGTGGTGGGGTGACGCAAGAGGGAAAATCGCCGAAAGCGAGAGGTTCCCTGTCGCCCGTTTCGTTTCATGGGTGGATGTCATCACAAAGATGAACTTTGGCAAGAATGGGTCTGGGGCGAATTTTGGCAATACCGATGATTCAACGGCTGACTGGTACGAGGCATGGGAATATATTGATCTAAAAAAGGACTATGATTACGGGGTCGCCAAGATAAAATCGGATATGGAATTTGGCGTCCCTGTCCACGTAGGAGTTCCGGGACATTCTGTGATTGCGCACGGATATGCAAGTGACGGAGAGTCGGACTGGCTCTACATCAATTACGGATGGAGCGGATCGTCCGATGGATGGTATAAAATCTGTGACGAGACTTCCTCGTCACCTGTCGATAATGCCTTTCCGGGTTTCCGTCCAAAGAAGATGGTGCAGTTGGAGCCGTTGCCGAAGGTGTGTGGCAGTGATGTTGATGTGAAGTGGCATTTGCCGCCGTGCTACGACGGGAGTGTGACAGGTTTTGAAGTGGAGGCTGTAATGTTCGGCGGTCAGGTCGGAAGCGAGACGTGCAACTTTACGGATTCCGTAGGTGTCGCTTCCGATCCGGCATGTATCTACATCACAAACAGTGTTGAGGAGGTCCGAAACGAAACGGACTTCCTCTGGTTCGGTTCGTGGATGAGCGGGACCTACGACCTTCCGGGCGAACGGATCCTAACCGGCGGAAGCGTCCTTTCCTACAGAGTGTCCAGCGCGGATGTCGGCGATCGCGACGTGGAGATTCTCGCCTCCTTCGACGGCGGTGCGTGGCAGACGGTTTCAAAGCCGATCCTTTGTCGGAATTACTGGAGCGGATCGTGGATCTCGCAAGAGGTGTTCCTCGGCGAACACGCGGGAAAAATCGCCCGCTTCAGAATTAAGGTGGGGTGGTCTGGCGGAAGAGTGCTTTTCGACGACTTCATGTTCTCAAATGTCATCCAGCCTTCAGTCGTATTTCGTCAGACGGTCGCGCCGGAACTGCGCGCGTATACGGTCTCCGGATTCGGCGGCGGCGTTCTGGCCGGTGTTTCCGTCACGCCGATTTTCGCTGACGGCGGAGGAATCAAGTCAGAATGCGAATTCACGCGGATCGCCGGAATGGCAAACCTCCCCGTTCCCGCGACAATTACTGAATATACAACGGATGACGCGGTTTACACAAGCAAGGTCGCCAACGATACTTGGAGTCTCCGTGGAATTCCCGACGGCGAGACAACGATAAAGGCGCACAATGCATGGTCAGGCGGATTTGATGTCGCGTTGCCAGGTAAGCTTACCGAACAGTCAACGCTTTCCTTTTCCTGGTACGAGACCGGCTGTTATGCGCTCGACACCGAATACGACACCCTCACGGCTGCGTTTGTCGATGACGCTGGGGCTGAAACCGATTTTTGGTGTATCACAAACCAAAATCAGCAGACGGAGCGGCAGTTCGTCGAGATTCCGCTTTCGCGATTCGCGGGCAAGACCGGCGGCATTAAGCTCGTGTTCGGACATAACGGAGCAAACTATGCGGGCAACGGAGACATCATGCGCTTCTATTCGCCGAGGATATCCAATGTCGCTATGCCCGTTCTTCCAAAGGCAAGGTGGGAGAGTAAGACATTTGCAGTTCTCCCTCTTCCGCGAATTGATTCGGTCAAAGGCCGCGACGGCCTGGAAATCGACGAGGGGCTGTATCGTGAGATTGAAATCGGCGAAGACACTTTGCGTGTCTCATGTTCGGCGACTGTAGAAAGCTTACGCGCATATCCAAGCCATCTGTCGCTTATGGATGACAATGACGTGTCGGTGGAGAAGATAATGACAGGGGAGTTCTTGGTTCGAATGAACACGGCTCGGGTCGTTCGTCGTTCCCGCATGATTCTCACTTTGGCGGCGACAGACGGCAACGGAACGACTGTCTATCGCGATGTGTCCTTGCGTTCTGACACCGCATCCGCTGTGAAGTTAATTGATGGATGGAGGGTGATGGACTCCCTTGGGTTCAAGCCGAGCAATGCCTTCACTTTCGACAATTCCATGCTGAATGTGGCAAATGGCCCTCTGGAGATAGGCGGAGGTAACGTTTCTTATGTCGAATCGCCATTGGGTTTTGCCCTCTACCACAATGGCGATGACGGCCCATGGACAAAAACGGGACTCAACATGCCGGAGGAATGGACGGTATTGACCATGGCCAGGTTGTCCGATGCCGACAATGCCGTTCTTTTCCAGTTTGGGTCTTCTGAATACGACCAAAGCGGTTTCGCCCTGGCGTCTGGCGGAAAAGATCGCGTCACCCTGTCGCACTGGAGACCGCATTCGCGACATGCTGATTTGCTGTCGGCAAGCGTGCCTCGTGCTTCAAGCCAATACCATGCCTACGTAATTCGGACAAGGGGAAAGTTCGTAGAACTGTTTATCGACGGCATTTACGCGGGATGCGCCACCTTGCCAACGATTCCCGCCGTCGGATTCCAATTGTTTAGCGTGATTCAGGGAAATGGCGATACACGCTTGACGAACGCCAGCGGCGAGTACATGGAGGATTGGCGGATGTATGATGCGGCGTTGCCGGTGACGGTGATCGCCCAATACGTCAACCTGCTGGCCGAGTTTGACGCCGACTACCCCCCCGGATGGCGGGTTAATGTGGTGACGTTCGATCCCAAGGGCGGAGAGTTGCCGGATGCTGTGCGGACGCTTGTGAGCGGAACGGCGGTAGGCGATTTGCCGAACCCGACCCGCGAAGGTTATGTCTTGGACGGTTGGTACACCTCCGACATCGGCGGCGACTTGGTGACGACCAACACGGTCGTGTCGGGCGACGCGACATTTTATGCGCACTGGACGGAACTCTCGGCGATAACCTACGTCATCACCTACAGTCCGGGGGCGAATGGCACGGGGTTACAGCAGACGGCGACGAAGACAAGAGGTGTGGCGCTGAAGCTGATGGATGCGATCTTCACGCGCACGGGATACACACAGACGGGCTGGACAACAACCGACGGTGGCGTGAAGGTGTACGACCTTGGTGCGTCCTACACTGAGGATGCGGCAGTGACGCTTTACCCAGTTTGGACGGACAACGGCGGCTCCGGCGGTGGCGGTTCCGGTGGAGGTGGCGCTGGCGGCGGCGGTTCCGGCGGAGGCGGTTCTGGCGGTTCCGGCGGTGGCTCCGGCGGCGGTTCCGGCTCTACGACGTCGTGTTACGCAAGCATTGAGGCAACGGATATCGTCGCTCCCTACGAGGAGCCCAAGGCCGTGGTGCTGCATGGCGCCGTGTACGACGGCTGCGATGTGGTCGGCATCGTGGAGCTGAAGCTCGGCAAGGTGAACGCCAAGAAGAAAACCAGCAAGATTTCCGGCTCGGTGACAACGCTCGACGGCAAGAAGCACAAGATCACGGCGTCCAACCTTACAGGAATCGACGGCACGGCACCCAAGGACGTATCGCTCAAGGTCAAGGGCTTGGGGACGATGGCGATTACCATCGGCGGTAAGCAATTCGCGGGTTCCATGGGCAAGTACCACGTGCAGTCGGCGACAGTGGGCGGCAACTGGAGCAAGGGCGGCACGAAGGTGTATGTGGACGTGGGCGGCGGTCGCGGGGCGACCGCCCTACCGGCGGGGATGTTGGAGGATCTTTTACCGGACGGCGAGCCGGTTGTTGCGGTGGGCGGCAAGTGGAAGTTTGCGAAGGCCGCCAGCGTGAAGTGGGCCAAGCCGAAGAAGGGCGCGGCGCAGCCGGAGATCTACGACGGGGCGTCCGGCAAGGGGCTCGTGGTGAATACGTCGGCGGGCAAGACGAACGTCTCGGGCATGAAACTCACCTACACGCCGAAGAAGGGTACGTTCAAGGGATCGTTCAAGGTATACGCGTTGACGGGCGCGGGGAAAGCGAAGAAGCTGAAGAAGTACACCGTCAAGGTGAGCGGCGTGGTCGTGGGCGGCGTCGGCTATGGCACGGCGACGTGCAAGAAGCCTGCCGTGAATTGGGCGGTGACGGTGAAGTAGGTGCAACGGACAAGATGTCCGTTGTCCCAGGCGGCGGGCACATGCGTGCAGAATGTGCTATACTATACGCCATGCGACAAATTGTATTCCACGTGAACCGGGACAAACCGGGTGCCGATGCCGTGCGCCAGCGCCTTGCGGCGCTGGCCGCGTCTCTCGGGCTGTCCGAGTGCGGTTCCGGCGAACAGCCTGAAGCCGTGGTGGTGCTCGGCGGGGACGGCACGATGCTCTCCGCCGTCCACCGCTTCCCCGGCGTTCCGCTGCTCGGGCTCAACCTCGGCTCCCTCGGCTACCTCGCGGGCGTCGAGGCGCCGCACTTCGACAACGCCATGCTCGCCCTTGCGTCGGGCGACTACGAGGTCTCCCGCCGCACGACCCTGCGCGTGGGCGACGCCGTCGCGCTGAACGACGTGGTGGTGTCGCGCGGCGTCTCCGGACACGCCATCCAGCTTGAGCTTTCCGTGGACGGGCGCATGGCCACGCGTTTTTCCGCCGACGGTCTCGTGGTGGCCACGCCCACCGGCTCCACCGCCTATTCGCTCGCCGCCGGCGGTCCCATCCTGCTGCCGGACAGCGAGTCCTTCGCCGTCACCCCCATCTGCCCGCACGCGCTCGCCTCGCGCCCCCTCGTGATCCCCGACACCGCCCGCCTCACCGTCCGCGCCCGCCTCCGCGCGCGCGGCGAAGAGGTGGCCGTGTTCGCGGACGGCGCGCGCGTGCAGCAGCTTGGTGCGGACGACGCGGTGGAAATCGTCCGCGCGGACGTCTCCGTGCCGCTCATCCAGCTGCGCGGCTACGACCCCTACGAGGTCCTCTCCCGCAAACTCGGCTGGAACGGAAGCGCGATCAAATGACGGAACTCGAGCGCAAGATCGGCTATACGTTCCACGACGCCGCGCTTCTCTCCCGTGCGCTCACCACGCCCGCCTGCCGCATGGACCATCCCGAAGGCGGGGACAACCAGCGACTGGAATTCCTTGGTGACGCCGTATTCGGCCTTCTTTCCGCCGACGCGGTGTTCGCCGCCTTTCCCGACGACGACGAAGGCCTGCTAACCGTCCGCCGCACGCACCTCGTCTCCGGCGCGGCGCTTGCGGACGCCGCCGAGCGCCTTGCCCTGCGCGATTACCTGAAGTTTAATCAGGGCGCGCAACCGCCTCCGCCGCACGCGAAGGTGCTGGCGGATTCACTGGAGGCGCTGATGGGGGCGGTCTGGCTCGACGGCGGCCTCGAGGCGGTCCGCACCGTGTTCGCGGCGCTCGACCTGCCGCTCCGCGCGACGTTCAACGAGTGGGACGCGAATCCCAAGGGCTACCTGCAGGTGAAGACGCAGGCGATGCACCCGCCGCGGCGTCCCGTCTACGAGGTCACGCAGATGAGCGGCGTGGCGCACGCGCCCGTCGTCACGGTCCGCGTAAGCGTGAACGGCCTCGGCGAAGCCATGGCCACGGCCGGGTCGAAGTCAGCCGCGGAGGTCGCGGCGGCGTCCGCCCTGCTGGAGAAAATCAACCATTCCGACCCGGCGTGACGGTGACGGTCCAAGAAGTCGCCCGCTACCTGCGCATGGGCGGAAACGCTCCCGACGGGGCGCTCGCCGCGCGCATCGGCGAGTTGATCGGCGAAGCCGTGCGCGTGCTGCGTCCCGCCCGCGTCTGGCGGCGCCTGCCCGTGGCGCAGATCCCCTCGCCCGGCACCACGTTGCTCCGACATCTCGAAGGCTGCGCGGAGGCGTACCTCGCGTGCGGCACGATCGGTCCCGGACTCGACGCCCTCCAGCGGCGCGTGTCGGTGACGTCGGGCGCGGACGCGCTCATCGTGCAGGCCGTGGGCGCGGCGCTGATCGAGCGGTACATGGACGGCGTGGAGAATGAAATCCGCGCCGAGCTTGCGTCCGGCGAAACGCTCGTCACGCGTTACTCCCCCGGCTACGGCGACTTTCCGCTCGAAGCGCAGCGCGAGATCCTCGCGCTCCTCGACACGCCACGCAAGATCGGCGTGTCGCTCACCGATTCGCTTCTCATGGTCCCCTCGAAGTCCGTTTCGGCGGTGATCGGCGTGGCGAGAGGGAGACATGAGACTTGAGACCTGAGACCTGCCTCATGTCTCGGGTCTCAGGTCTCCCCTCACTCACCAAAAAGCCCACGAGTGGCTGAAGATCACGTGGAGGGCGAGGAGGAGGTTCGTGGTGACGTGCGCGGTGATGGCGCCGGTGAGTCTGAAGCGGATGGCGGCGAACCCGTAGAGCGCGCCGGCGAGGGCGGCGGCGAGCGGACGGTCGTGCTCGAGCGTGAAGAGGAAGATCGTCCAGAGGAACGCCGAGAGGTTGAAGCGCGAGAGGGGCACTGCGCGGAAGTCGTGGTTCTGCAGC